>NZ_JABVBF010000232.1 GCF_013344765.1 Acinetobacter lactucae | reverse complement strand
CCCTACTAAATTTGTTGTAGGTTCTTTTATTGGGAATAATGGGTTAGATATAGTTTGTGCCTTAAAATTTGCTGAACTAGAAATTCCAAATGACTATCTTGGCGTTATGTGGACTGAGAGGGATAGACTGAAGCTTGGAAATTTCAGTTTGCTTAAGAACTAAAAGTTGCTGGATATGTTTTAAATACGAATAAGCTTATATAAATTAAATTTTATTGTTTAAGGAGCTACTCTAAAATTTCGCTGATTCAGTAGAGGGAGGCAAATTTTTGTGTAGGGTTTATCTTTATAAATGATCTTTTAATCCTTCATTGTAATAAATCCAACTAGACTCCTGCATTATTAGCAGGAGTCCGAAATTACATTGTTTAATCTGCTAAGCATTACAGAAATTAGCCCAATCTTTCATTAATCCCTTACGCTTTTCTAGATAAGCTCCACGTAAATAAGCAGCTTCCACTTCATCTGGTAGCTTATGAGCTAATACATGCTCACAAACTTCACGAGGGTAATTTGTTTTATCAGCTGACCAATCACGGAAAGTTGAACGGAAACCATGTGTCGTGATCACTCGATTTTGTTTAGGGTCAATATAGCCCACACCATCTTCTTTTAATTTCTTGTCATGCATCCGTTTAATTAACGTTGTTAAAGACATATCTGACAGCATACCACCGCGTGGGGCAGGGAAAATAAAATCATTTGGTTGAGGATGAATTTCTTGATAAAGTTGCTCAACTAATCTAATTGCTGTTTCAGATAAAGGAACTCGATGTTCTTTATCCGCTTTCATTCGTTCTTTTGGAATAATCCAGATTTTATTTTTAAAGTCGATTTCTTTCCATAAAGCACCAAATACCTCACCCGAACGACAAGCTGTAAATATTGCAAATTCTAATGCTCTGGGAGAAATTCCAACTTTTTTCTGTCTTAAGTCATGGATGAAATCAGCTACTTGCATATATGGTAGTGATGGATGAGGCTTAGATTGTAGTTTTAGATTACCAAGAATAGGTTCTAAATTACCTTTCCATGCAGCTGGATTATCTCCAACAAAATATTCCATAGCTTTAGCATAATCGAAAATAGTCTCTATTCGACCACGAACCCGTTTTGCTGTTTCATGTCTTTCTATCCAGATGGGCTCAAGTGCAGTAACAATATCTGCTTTCGTGATAGATCCGATTATGCGATCGCCTATAACAGGATAGATATAGGTTTCTAAGGTAGATGCCCACTGTGCAATATGTTTCTCATTTTTAAGTTCTAATGTTTTCTTCTGAATTACAATCTTGGCACATTCAAGGAAGGTCTTCTCACGCTGTTGTTGAAGAAGTAAAGCCTCGCGTTGTTCCTGTTTATGTCGGATAGGATCAATCCCGTTTCGGATTTGTAATCTTAATTCAGTAGCTTTTGCTCGAGCTTCAGCTAAAGAAACTTCAGGATAGGGGCCAAGACCAATATCACGGCGATGAGGTTTTAGTTTCCCATCTTTATTTAAACGTTTTCCAACAGTAGCACGTAAAATCCATACACGAGAATTACCTTCTACATTCAAACATAGGCCATCAACACCCCCTACAGAATGTCGTCCAGTCTCTTTAATTTTTGATACACTAAGTGCTGAAAGCTCTTTAGATTTTTTTGGCATACAATTTTTTACCCCACAACCTACCCCTCAAAGAATATTGGAGAGAGCTAGATTGTGCAAGACTGTATTGGATGCTTTTTATTTCAAAATATTGAATTATATAATTATTTAATATTTAATTGGACTGTATGAGACAAGTGTTAGACGGACACCGCTTCCGCCAAAATTCTTAAAAAGCCCTTGTTAATGACAAGGGCTTTTTTTTATCTATATTCTTTAGCACATAATAAATATGAATTATGACTTTTATATTTAATAAAAACTTATGAAAAATTTAGATGGCTTACTCAACAGAATTCAAGCAAAGACATTGAGTTTAGTTACTCATAGAGATGGAGCTACTGTATACAAAGCACAAACTACTCAAGGATATGTCTTTGTAAAAATGTATACACGTAAAGTAGATCGTGAAAGATATTGTGAAATATTGGATGAGCTTAGAGCGTTTTCATTGGCCCCAAAACTATTAAATCAATATGAATGGGAAAATTATTTCGTTGTTGTAATGAGTGCTTTAGAAGGGCAGCCAGTAAATAACATTTTAAAAAATTGTTCGAGAACAGAAAAATTATCCTTATTAAAAGAGGCAGGTGCATCTCTAGGAAGTTTTCATCGAGCGATTAGTCCTTCACGTTTATTTGAGATGAGCTTTTGGAAGGGGCGAGATGACTCTTCAAAAGATCCAACTTTATGGAATGAACATCTAAAATTAATGACAACAAAATGGATGTCACGTATTGATCCAACTAAAGCTGATTACAAAGAATTTAGTTATGAGCTAAGTGAGTTGCTTTTATATTGCAAAGACTTGCGGGAACCAATCCAATTTAGTCTTTTACATTGTGATTATATTGGTCGGAACCTTCTTGCAACTAGCTGTAATAAAATCTCTGGTGTTTTAGATTATGAAGCGGCTCGTATTGGTGATGCTGTTTATGATTTAGCAAAGATCGTTTGGTTGGATGTGGATTTCTCTGATTTAGAGTTAAGACATGCTTTTCTACAAGGTTGGGAAATGACTTATGGGGAAGTAGTACCTCAAAGGGAGTTTCTAACTTATGTCGGGATTCAATGTCTTGCAGCAATAGCATGGACAGATAAAAATAAGTCTATGGAAGGTAATACTATCTTTAGATCTTCAGCCATTAAGACATTAAAAATAGTATTAAAAGATTTGCAGACATAGTTTTAGTAAATTTTTAGTTTTACTCATAAATATTGCTGATTAACGGTAAATAATTTTATTGTTCAATTGCACGTATAGCACCTAAAGCAGCTACTTTTCTTCCCGCTTTTACTTTTGATATATCACAATCTTGCCAAAGCTCAGGAAGGCAGTTTTCTTTAGCAGACTTTAAAGCCGCGTCTAAATAACCGGGTAATTCTATTGTTCCTCCTCCTATTACTAATTGCGATGGATTTAAAAGATTAATAACAGTTGCTATTCCCAGACCTAAAGCTGTGCCTGCCTCTTTTATAACAGTTAAAGTTGGTTGATCTCCATTGTTAGCCATTAATGCTAGATTAGATGGACTGAGTGCACATTGCTTGGTAATTGCTGAGCCACTTGCAACTTCATCTAGTCTCTTAATTTCTCCATGATCCTTTACTGGTAAATAACCTAGCTCACCAGCCCAACCATTAGCTCCCAGTAAGGGTTTTCCATTTATTATGAATGCAGCCCCGATACCTGTACCAATCATAATAATGCCACTTGCGGCATGAGACGAGGAATCATTTAGTTCTGCATGCATGGCAGCTTTTACATCATTTAAGATAATTGTTTTACTACATAATAATTTTAATGCGTCATTTCCTTGCCAACCTATAAATGCTGGTAGCACATCACAATTAACAATGTGTCCAAATTCATTAATTAAACCAGGTACTGCTAGGCTTATGCTGTGGGGCTTAATTCCATGTTTAAAAATAAAAGATTGTAGGTGTGATATTAATTCTTCTGGAGTGAATGAAATTCCTGTACTAAATATTTCCTCAATTTCATCACATAATATCAATAATTTAGTGCCTCCAAGATCTACACCAATTTTCTGTGTTTTCATCAAATGCCTTAGATAAAAAATTATTTTCTAAATTTTAACGTGTCTACATGATAGTGTTTTTATAATTATCAGTAATTCTGTAATAACTTTTTAAATTTAATTCAAATGAAGATCTATCATTTTCCTTATACCGAATATTCGCGTATGTATAACAAATAGTTGTTTACTAATTTTTCTATTTTTTACCCCTTTATAAA
>NZ_JABVBF010000231.1 GCF_013344765.1 Acinetobacter lactucae | reverse complement strand
TCTCTCATCTGATTAGGAGTTTAGATTAATGGATAATGCAAATATAGATAACCAGACAGAAGAGTTAGAAGAAAAAAATAAGTTAAAATCAAAGGTTTCAAGAAAATCGGCTTTAGATTTTAGAAAGTATACTAAGCAAATTTGGTTAGCAGGACTAGGGGCATTTTCACGTGCTGAAGAAGAGGGCAACAAACTCTTCGATTCCTTAGTCAAAGTCGGTGAAGAGTTAGAGTCAAAAACTGGAGACTTAGCAGATAACACTGTTGGTAAAGTCACAGAAAAAGCTAAAGAGTCTGTATCTGAAACAAAAGATAAAGTAGAGAAGATTCTTGATACGAGTGTTAATCATTCTTTAAACCGAATAGGACTAGTTACTCCGAAGGATTTACAGCACATCGAACAGCTGCTTGTACAACTGCATATTAAGGTGGATGCTTTAATAGAAGAAAACCAGCAGTTGAAGGAAAAATTGAATAAAAAGTAAAAAATGTTGGGATTTAGCAAATATATAACAGTTTTTTAGCATTTATTTTTGCTAAAAGCCCTGCTCTAGTATTGCGTTTTCCCCTAAAGCATTGCTATAAAGGCGTCATGGCCTTTTAAACTATAGCCTTGGACCTTAAACAAACGATATTAAGAGGATGTTTTATTCATGAATAAATCAGAATTAATCGATGCAATTGCTGAAAAAGGGGGAGTATCTAAGACTGATGCAGGCAAGGCACTCGATGCGACAATTGCGTCAATTACTGAAGCACTTAAAAAAGGTGACACAGTAACTTTAGTTGGTTTTGGTACTTTCAGTGTTAAAGAACGTGCTGCACGTACTGGTCGTAACCCTAAAACTGGTGAAGAGCTTCAAATTAAAGCAACAAAAGTACCAAGCTTCAAAGCTGGTAAAGGTCTTAAAGATTCAGTAGCTTAATCTTTTAAGATGAATAAACGCGCCAATATAGGCGCGTTTTTTATTAAAAATCTGAATTGACCAATATTGCTCATTCATTGATTGTGGTTTTTCAGTTAAAATTCTCCTCGAAATAAAATATTGGAATACTTATGGAATCGTTTCGTACAGTCATTAAGGGTTGGCTCGGCAAAGTCCTTCTAATTTTGTTTTTGACCCCTTTAGCACTTGTAGGTATTGAAGGATATTTTAATAGGGGAAACAAGGCTGATGTTGCAAAGACAGTAAACGGCCAGGAAATATCTAAAAAAGACCTTGAAACTTTAACTCAGTCTTACAAAGAACAATATTTAGCTGCTGTTAAAGGGGACGAAAGTTTACTTAATTTGCCTGTCATTCAGGCTAAGGCACTTGATATTTTAGTGTCACGTAATTTACTAATTCAGCAAGCGGAAAAATTAGGTATTTCTTTGAGTGATACTCAAATTGAGCAAATGTTAGCTCAACAGCCTAGTTTGCAAGAGAATGGTCAATTCTCACAAAAACTCTATGAAAATTATTTACGTTCTATTGGCATGACAAGCCAAGGTTTAATTTCAAGCCTACGTCAAGATCATGCTTTGAAAATGTTAACTTCAACATTTACTGATTATTCTCTTGTAAGCAAAGTTGACCTCATGCAAATTGCTAATTTGCAAACTGAACAACGCACCTTACATTTAGCTAGCATTAAATTAGATAGTTACAAGACAGGTTTAACCGCCTCTAATCAAGAAGCTACAGATTATTACAACAAACATCAAAATGAGTTTAAGCAACTGGCTTCGGTTGATGTTGATTATGTTGTGTTGTCTCCTTTAATGGTGGCTAAACCAGCTCATGCAACTGAAGTTGAACTTCAGCAGGCTTATGCAAAGTTTGTTGAAACTCAGAAAAAAGATGCTAAGCGAACTGTGAAACATATTTTAATTACTACTGATGCTCGTGATGATGCAGCAGCTCAAAAACTTGCAAAAGAAGTTTATGCAAAAATTCAAGGTGGGCTTTCATTTGCACAAGCGGCATCTCAGTTTTCTGAAGATCCTAGTTCTAAAGCAAAAGGTGGTTTAGTAGAAGCATATGCTCCCGGTGTTTTCTCGGATGCATTTGATAAAACTGTTTTAAGCTTGAAAAATGGACAAGTTTCACAGCCAGTAAAAACACAATATGGTTATCATATTATTGAAGCCGAAACTCAAGCTGGTCAAATCCCTTCATTCGAAGCAGAAAAAGCGCGCTTAACTGCTGAAGTTGAGAAGAATAAAGTTGCAACTGTCTATTCAGATACTGTAAATAGTTTGAATGAAACGATTGTTGGTAATGATTCTTTAGAAGCTGTTGTACAAGAAGTAAAAGGTACAAAAGTTGAATCATTAAATGGCGTAACTTTAGCTACTCAGAATTCATATTTAAGCGATCCAAGTGTCAAAATTAAATTATTTAATGATGATGTGAAGAATGGTGATCGTAATACATCATCTAATATTCAGTTAGCAAATGGTGATACAGTATGGGTTAAAGTGCGTGATTACCATGCAGCTGGAGTAAAACCACTTGCACAAGCGATGAATGAGGCGAAAGCTAAAGTTATCGATGAAAAAGCACGTAAGATAGCTCAATCAAAAATTGCTACTATGTTGGCTGAATTTAAAACTCAACCAGCAGATCAAGTGGTTGCAAAAAACAAAGTCGCATTTGAGTCAGCGGGTGTATTTACTCGATCACAAGGTTTAAAACGTGAAATTGAACGTGCTGCGTTTAGTTTAGCTCCACCTAAACCAGATATGTGGTCTGTTACAACAGCAAACTTACCAAATGAGCTTGTAGTGGTTGCAGTTTCGAATGTAAATTCATCGGCTGTAAATGCTATTCCTGCCGATCAATTACAACAGTTGAAACAACTTTATCGCCAGTCACGTGGTCAGCAAATATTGGAAGATTACAGTCAATATTTAAAATCACATGCAAAGATTAAATAATAATTTGATCAAATAAAAAAGCGCCTCGGCGCTTTTTTTATTTTTATTAATCGAGATGATGTTCGATATATTGCTGCCGATATTGTTTAGGTGACAAATCAAAAGTTCGTTTAAATGCCTGACTAAAAGCAGTCTCAGACGAGTAACCGACTTTGTTTGATATTTGCTGAATTGATAAATTACTTGTACGTAGATACTGACTTGCTAAACGGAGACGATAATGTTGTAAATAAGTTAGAGGGGGTTCACCGATAATGCCGTTAAATAAGTTGGCAAATTTAGAGCGAGACATGCAACATTGTTCAGCTAAGGATTCAACCGTCCAAGCTACTTCTGGTTGGCTATGAATAGCAGATAGGGCATTACTCAATTCAGGATGGGTTAAAGCGCTTAACCAGTTTTGTTGGTCTGCCATTTGCTGAATATGGTCACGAATACATTCAATAAGAAGAATGCTAACTAAATGATCAATAATTTTATCGTGACCGGGACGAATTTTTTGAGTTTCGACCGCTAAAAAATAAAGCCCAATTTGCAGCCATTCGGGTGGTGTAGTCTGATTTTCATGCTGAATATGCATAATAGAAGGCAATGCATTAATCAAAGGACCTGCCATATGAGTATCAACCTGACAGCGTAAACAGAGCAATAATGTTTGATCAGGAGAGGAGGTACCAAATTCGATTGCATCTTGTCTGTGACCATTAAAAAGTAAAGTAATATCTAATGAATCTACTAATTTACTTGCTGTTGATTTTGAGTCAGTAGCACTATGGGCTTTTCCAGAAGGTATTAAAATAATATCCCCAGCTGTCGCAATTATTTTTTCTGAAGCATTAAGTTGAATATATACTGAACCAGTTAAGACAATATAGGCTAGTAAAGCAGATTGATCTTGTGTTTTAAAAGCCCATTCTCCTTGAGCTTTTAAATAGATGTATTCAGACTTATTAAGGTGAATATCATCAAAAAATTTACTTAGTGCATCCATCTTTAAATGATCAATCATTATTTTAAT
>NZ_JABVBF010000230.1 GCF_013344765.1 Acinetobacter lactucae | reverse complement strand
ATTGGTGAGCACTCAAGTGCAATTAAAGTATCATGATCCAAAGCCAAAATTACGATAGTAAACACTAAAAATAACATGGTCATCCAAGCCATAAATAACCCACCCGGCATTTTATATTTTGATTGGATGTGTAGTTCAGGGCTTTTCTTACGATAATAAATATATGAAAGCACAATCAACATAAACGTAAAAATACATAAAATTGAAGTGAGCGCTGAAATAATCGTAAATGCGGTCATAACATTTGGAACAATAAATAAAATAGAGGTTCCCACCGTCACGCAAGCCATTGAAAATATGAGTCCTCGAATTGGAACTTTGCTTTTTGACAGCTTACTAAAGCTTTTAGGTGCATCATTATCTAACGCTAGACCATATAACATCCGGCTAGTTGCAAAGATTCCACTATTTGCAGAAGATAAAGCCGAAGTCGCAACAACAAAGTTGATTAAACCTGCTGCAATTGGTAACCCAACTAAAGTAAACATTTCTACAAATGGGCTTTTTTCTGGTGAAACCTTAGCCCAAGATGTGACCGCAATAATACAAACCAATGCGCCTACGTAGAATAATAAAATGCGTAAAGGAATAGAGTTAATTGCTTTTGGAAGTGATTTATGCGGGTCTTTGGTTTCAGCAGCAGTTGTGCCAACAAGTTCAATGCCTACAAATGCAAATATGGCAATTTGGAAGCCAGCTAAGAAACCTGTTACACCATAAGGAAACATCGATTCTGTTTCAAACAAATGGCTCATTGAAGCCTTAACGCCATTTGGTGAAGTAAACCCAGTACTAATTAAGTAAATACCAGCCAGAATAAATAGAATAATTGCAGTAATTTTGATGAGTGAGAACCAGAACTCAAGTTCACCGAACAATCGAACGGCCACAAAGTTAAGTATGGTTAAGATGGCTAATGATGTAAATGCTGGAATCCAGACGGGTAAATAGGGATACCAAAACTGCATGTACCCTCCGATCACAATCACATCGGCAATCGCAGTAATAATCCAGTTGCACCAGTAAGACCAACCAAGGAAAAACCCCGCCCACGGACCGAGATAAGCAGTTGCAAAATCGGCGAAGGTTTTAAAATTAGTGTTCGCAAGCAACAATTCACCCATTGCCCGCATCACGAAGAAAAAGAAGAAACCAATAATTAAATAGGTTAAAACAATTGAAGTACCCGAAACACTTAATGTTTTCCCGGAACCCATAAATAATCCAGTACCAATTGCACCACCAATTGCGATCATCTGAATATGACGATTGGTTAATGAGCGCTGCAATTTCCCTTCTTCTTGCTCAGTCATATGTTGACTACCAAGAAGATCTCCTTCCAGAAATTGCTTTCCGTTATTCTTACTCATGTAATATTTACTCCAATTTATAGCAACCGTCGTAAATGCTTTAATAATAAATAAATTATATGGTTATTAATTTAGTCCATTAAACTATTTTAAAAATATTATTAAACCACTTAAAACCTTATAAATTCCTTTTTAAAAGCTATTACCTATAACAATAAAAATTAATCATAAATCCTTTCCTTCATTATTATATTAGCCCGCTCTTCTCAATACATTTTCAATAAATAATTAAAATATATAAATTAATTAATATTTTACTTATTTACCCTTAATATATAAAAAACAGGCTAATTAATCTCAGCTCAGCGAGCAAGATTGTATTTATCCATATACTCATCTTGCGCTAGCGATAATATATTATTCCTTCTTAAATTTGGTGAAATGTATAGTAATTTTCGCTTAATTAACAGCCATTCGAAAATGTTCTGTGGCTTTGAGTTTATTGACCACTTCTTGGCTCGCAACTTGTTTAACATAAACGCTTAGCATCCGAACTAATGATCCATTTTCAACATTTAATTGGTTTGCTTGTTCTTTCGTTAACTGCAATATGTTTTGATGAGGTTTGCTATACACAAGAATGGCACGATAATTTTCATAATCATCATTTGCCACAATGTAAGACTCATCCCCTACAGCAATATTTTCAGGCTGTTCGATTTCTACCGCTACAGACTGACTTTCTTTAATTGCCCGTAAATTTTCGATATCCGCTTGCAGCGTTGCGCCCCCATCAAAAATATCGACATAGCCTTTATAACGTAGCCCCTCTTCAAGCAGCAGGTTATAGGCTGGTCGAGTATTCGGGTGCACAATGCCAATCGTGGCTTTAGCATCGTCAGGTAACATATCGACATAGAGTGGATGTCTTGGCATCAACTCAGCAATAAAAGCCTTTTGTCCCACTCCACTCAAATAATCAGCCTTGGTAAATTCAATATTAAAAAACTTATGACCTACCGCATTCCAAAATGGTGACTGCCCATTGGCGTCAGAATATCCACGCATTTCGGCAACAATCGTTTCTTCAAAATATTGACGGAATGCTGAGAGAAATAAGAAACGGACTTTAGATAAAAATTTGCCATTTTTATTTAAGCGATAATCAGGGTCTAAAAATAAAGTACAAAGCTCACTACAGTTAGTATGGTCATTACTCAAATACAAAGTCGGTAAAGCGTTATAAACACTTAACGGTTCTGAAGCGTGAACTTGGGTTCCTACATGGAAATTGTACCAAGGCTCTTTTAAACCAAGTGCAACTTCAATTCCGCAAACGCCGACAACTTTGTTGAGTTCAGTATCTTCTAAAACAAATAAGTAAACCTGATCTGCCTTTGGGAGTTCGCCTGCGACTGTCTTACACGCCCGCTCAATACGAGCAGCAAGTTTTTCCATATTTGGCTGCAAAGATGTCAAACCAAAACCTGCTTTTTGCGCCAACAGGTAAAGGTCATTAACATCTTTAGGTTCGATGTAGCGAATAATCATCATGCTGCTTGTTCATCCTTTTGAATTTCCACAAAGCGAGCAAGCGCACGTTCAAAGCGTTTTAGGCCTTCATCAATATCAGCAAATGGAATAATCAAAGACGGTGTAAAACGTACAACATTTGGACCTGCAATAAGACTCAATAAACCTTCTTCGCCCGCAAGGTTATTGATGTCTTTTGCTTTACCAGCAAATTTGTCTTTTAAGGCACAACCAATCAGTAAGCCTTCACCACGAATCGTTTCAAAAATTTCATATTTCTCATTTAATTGATTTAAAGCGTTTTTATAGTAGTCATGACGTTCTTTGACACCATTAAGCACTTCGGGCGTATTAATAAATTCAAATACTGCACCCGCAACCGCACTTGCTAGCGGGTTACCACCATAAGTCGTGCCATGTGTACCCACTGAAAAATGCGGAGCAAACTTATCTATTGTTAACATTGCACCGACTGGAAAACCGCCGCCCAATGCTTTTGCAGTGGTTAATACATCTGGAATAACACCAGAGTTCATGTAGGCATAAAGTGTACCTGTACGACCAACACCCGTTTGCACTTCATCAAAAATCAGCAATGCACCAAACTCATCACACAATGCACGTAAACCTTTTAAAAATTCGATATCAGCAGGAATAACACCGCCTTCACCTTGAATCGGCTCAACAATGACTGCACATGTTTGTTCATTAATGACTGCATTAGCCGCTTCTAAATCATTATAAGCAACATGGCTAATACCGTTTGGAAGTGGTGCAAAGTCTTGTGAATATTTTGGTTGGCCGCCTGCTGAAACGGTAAATAAAGTACGGCCATGGAAAGCATTGTTAAATGCCACAATGCCACTTTTACCTGCAACACCGCTGTCGAGTCCAACTTTACGCGCAAGTTTTAATGCTGCTTCATTCGCTTCAGCACCTGAATTACAGAAGAATACTTTATCGGCAAATGTATTTTCAGTGAGTTGTTTTGCAAGGCGTAGAACGGGTTCATTTGTATAACCGTTACCTACATGCCAAAGTTTTGTTGCTTGTTCTGTTAAAGCATTTACTGCCACTGGATGCGCATGACCTAATGCGTTTACTGCAA
>NZ_JABVBF010000022.1 GCF_013344765.1 Acinetobacter lactucae | reverse complement strand
GGGCATGATATTACTGAATTATTAAGTTTATATTTATTTAATAAATTTAAAATAAATTTTTCGGCTACAGAAATTGAACAATATTTAAGGCTGACTATTGATACGAGCGAATTAGATACTTATCATACTTACAAGGATCTAAAAAATTTTTTTATAAATTAAAAATAAATTATTCAATTTATCTTTAGATATTCTACTAAGCCATTATTCATATTGTAATGGCTTTTTAATTTCTCCAACCGCTCTACTTTAATACGATTGTCATTTCCCACGCTTGACGCCAACAAGAGTGAATACTATCCTTTGCGGGCTGGCCTACATTGCCAGTTGGTTTTAGCAGACCATCAGCCAAAGTACACGAAAAAGTCTAACTTTTTTGTGGAAATCCCTGTGTGCCCCCTTTGCGGTGGAATGATCTGACCCCATAAAGTTGGACAGTTAATTAGACAGTTTTAAAAACTGATTTCTATATTGTACAGGGGATAAACCTTGTAGCTTCACCTTGATTCTCTCATGATTATAATAATGAATATATTCTCGTATAGTTTTCTCTAATTCATCAATTGATTGAAATTTTTCACCATGAAAGCATTCCGATTTTAATATTCCAAAGAAGCTTTCGATTACAGCATTATCCAAACAATTTCCCTTACGAGACATACTTTGGATTAAATCATGTTGCTTTAATTGCTGCTGATAATGAGCCATTTGATATTGCCAACCTTGATCTGAGTGAAGTATTGGTTTTTCATGTTGTTTAAGTTTAGCTAAAGCATGAATTACCATATCTTTGACTAACTCATAATTGAGTTTACGTTGGATTTGGAAGGTAATAATTTCCCCATTAAATAAATCTATAATTGGTGATAGATAAAGTTTTTCACCTTTTAAATTGAATTCCGTCACATCAGTTGCCCATTTTTGATTTGGGCGATTTGCTTTAAATTGCCTTTGTAAAACATTATCAGCTATCGTTCCTACACAGCCACTTTTATGTGAACGATATTTTAGTGCTCTAATACGTGATTTGAGCCCCATAGATTTCATGAGGCGATATACACACTTATGGTTGATGATTATTCCTACATTTTTTAAAGCAAGGGTGATTCTACGATAGCCATAACACCCTTTATGCTTGTGATATATGAGCTTAATCTGCTGTTTTAGCTCAGTATATTTATCATTAGAGCGTAGAGCTTTCATGTGATAGAAATAAGTACTACGAGCGATCTTGGCAATGTTGAGTAGTAGCTTTAAAGGATAAATTTGCCTTAATTCTGAAATAACTTGAACACTATCTGCAGTAGAAATTGAATTTAAGTACGTTGCTTCAGTTTTAAGGCTTTTAGCTTTGTTAAAAAGGCCACCTCTGCTCGTAAAGCGGTCACTTCATCAATGAGCTCTTGCTGAGATTTATCTTTGTCATCTTTTATAGGCTTGGTTATTTTAGTTTTATCTTGTTTAACCATATTGGTATAAATCCTCGTTGTATTAAACCCAGCAATCCCTTCTTTATGATACTGAGCTAGCCACCTTCTTAAAATTGACGTCCCGCTCAGATTTAATCGTCTTCTAACTTCTCTTACAGGTACCTTATCAAGAAGCATTTGTATAGCCTTGATTTTAAATTCTGGAGAATAATAAGTCTTTTGAAATTTGACATTAAGGCCATCTTCACCTTGTGCCTTATAATTTTCAATCCATAGCCGGACTGTTTGGAGATCTACATTAAATTCTTGTGAAAGGACTTTATAACCTTTACTCCCATCTAAATAAGCTTGAATGACTTTTAATTTTAACTCTTTTGAATGCTTTGGAACTGGCATGGTATGCACCTTTTAAGTTGAAAAAGTCTAACTTATGGGGTGCAGTTCAGAACGGAAGGGGGACACCCTCGGGTGTGCTGGATTCTTTGGCTCCAGTCTGCTAACCCTCTTTCGTTTCACCACCATTATTTAGCAGTAATGCGGTGAAACTTCTTTTATAGCCAAAGGAGTCCGCTATGCGTACTAATTCTTCTCAATTTTTGGCCTTTGCCAAACTCTCTCTACACATACCGCCTAACTGGTCTTTAAAACGCTTTAACCGTTTGTAGGTTTTTATGACCTTAAATCGTTACGACTAAAAAATCATAGCAACAATAAAACCGAGATAGGTGAGCACACCTCTTGTGCCGCTTTTGCATGCCTGTTTTTAGCACTCATTTTAAGAGTGACGGCATTTCTATCTCTTTTAGATACAACAAAAAATTATTTTAAGCGGTATACATGAACAATTTAGAATCTTCATTTAGAGCACTACGAGTGCTGCACACGGCAAAAGATTTATTTACTCAAGATGGGTTTAACACGGTGGGGGTTGACCGAATTATTGCTGAGGCCAAAATTCCCAAAGCGACTTTCTATAACATCTTCCATTCAAAAGCACGACTCATCGAGATGTGTTTAACCTTCCAAACGGATGCGCTCAAAGTAAAAGTCCTTTCAATTATCAATTCATATAGCGAACTTATGGTGTTCGATAAACTCAAGCAAATTTACTTTTTACATGCCAATTTAGAAGGGTTTTACCGTTTGCCATTTAAAGCAATTTTTGAAATTGAAAAGTGCTATGCAACGGCTTATCGGGTGGTTGTTGATTATAGGAACTGGCTTATAAATGAGATTTATAAGCTACTTCTTACTATCAAAACTACCGCCTCAATAAAAGATGCGAACATGTTTCTATTTGCAATTGATGGAGCAATGGTCCAGCTGTTAAGTGCCAATAGCATAGATGAACGGTATAAATTACTAGATTACTTTTTATTTATGCTATCTGAGCATTCAACTTAAACCTTAAAAATAAAAAAGCCCGTGATTGGGCTTTTTTATTTATTCGAGCTCTAATTGATCATCATCTTTTGTAACTTTGATTTTCAATTTTTTATATTTACGTTTGTTGGGATCTAAAGCAGAGTTTGACACTTCGTCAGCAAATTTTGGATTCTGCATGAGTTTGGCATAGGCTCTGTAACCTATACGAATTCTGGTAGGTGGACAATCTGTTCTTCTGGAATAATATTCAATAAGCGAATTTAATTCCTGTAACAAACTCTGATGTTCCATTGTATTGGTTATTTTCTATGTGTTAATAAGTCATTTCAGCATACTGAACTTTACAAAAATTAAAAAGATGTGATTGATATGCACTTTTTGCATTAGTGATAATTTAATATCATTAATTTCTAATAGTGTTAAATGAGTCTCAAACATTTTGTTTTTATGATTATTTTTTAATCAAATTGTAATGTGTAAGGTATAAATTAATTATAGAAAAAGAAAAAAGATAGAAGATTGCCACGGATAAGAACTACTTAAGCAATTTTCTCGAACCGTAGAATTAAGCTGACTTTAACGAGTCGGCTTTTGTTTTTGTAGTCAAATAAAAAGCCCTTGAGCGGGCCTTTTACGGGTTTAAATGGTCATTAAAACTTAAGTTTTTTAAGCCCACGGCTCACGCCATTTTGTAAGGCTGCCTTAATAATTGGGCCAATAAAAGGAACGCGACCTTTGAAGCTAATGGTGTAATCTAAACGAGTACGGTTATTTCCCAAGTCCGTAAACTTCATTACACCACGGTGGGCTTTGATTGGGCTAATACCACTCGTGATTGCGTACTCAATCAGTTCATTTTCTTTATAGACTAAATTTGTTTCTACAAATGAAGGGGTCAGAGGAATAGACATTTTACGAGCAGAGCCAACACCATTACGAGCGTCTTTTCCGTTGCTAATGCGAGTCACTTTAGCAGGAGCGAAAAGTTTACTTAAATTTTCATGCTCACTCAAGGTCGCAAACACCTTGTCTACAGGTGCATTAAATTCTTGTATGATGTTGATTTTTTGAGTTTTTAACATCTTATTCCCTCTAGAAATTATTTTGACATGGACAATTGTCAGAATTTGGATATTAGCATGCTTTGGGTAATGGGGGAATTCTTCTTCGTCGGAGTTTTGAGTACTCATCAATCAGAAGCTGAAGCTGTCAATTGACCTAAATAGAAAAATTTATGTCTTAAGTTAACATAGTGAATTTAAGCTTAAGCACCTAATATCTATTTTTGGGATAAGAACGAGTACAACAAAAATGAATACTGTTCAACCAACAAAGCCCGCAGGTGTTATGCGGTATTTAATCAGTAAATTAAGCGTAATAGGGTTTGTGGTTTGTATCACAAGTGCATCTGCCGCTAAAGAAATAAAATCAGGAGATTCGGTAATGGATTATCAAAATCAAGCCGCTTGGCAACAAATTCAAGAATTTCTTCCTCAAGAATTTCATATTCCTAAAGACCAATTACCCAAAGAAGAATGGTGGGCTTGGAATGGTAATAACATCCATTTAGATACTTATCGAAATCCAAATGCAAAAATTAAAGTGATTTTATTTCATGGTGTAGGTACGAATGGCCGACAAATGTCGATGATTTTAGGTAAACCATTAGCAAATCGGGGATATGAAACAATTGCTGTTGATATGCCTGGCTATGGTGTCACTCAAGTTAGCAAAGGAAAGGTTATTAGCTATAACGATTGGGTACAGGTTGGTAGTGATTTAATTGATATTGAATTAGCAAAAGATAGTCGTCCGATTGTGCTTTATGGCTTAAGCGCGGGTGGAATGCTCACTTATCACGTTGCCGCAAAGAATAAAAAGGTGAAAGCAATTGTAGGTATGACCTTTCTTGATACAAGTAGCCAGAAGGTTAAAGACACTGTGGCAAGGAATTTATTTATGAGTCGAGTAGGGACACCAATTGCACATTTAATGGCAAAAACTCCTCTGGCCTCAATGCGGATACCAATGAGCTGGACAAGTAAAATGAGCACTTTGGTGAATAATAAAGAGGCTTTAAAGGTCTTTATGAAAGATAAAACCTCGGCTGGCAACTCGGTTTCACTCATATTTTTAGACTCATATATACATTACAAACCAGAAGTGACGCCTGAAGAGTTTGATGTGGGCCCAGTCTTGTTAACTCAACCTGAAAAAGACCTTTGGACCCCACTTGATTTAAGTACACCATTTCTTAGCCGTATTCAGAAGGTAGCTGTAAAAACCGTAATATTGGAAAATGCAGGGCATTACCCTCTAGAGCAACCGGGCTTATCTCAAATGGTTGATGCGATTGATAGCTTTTACAGCACTACAGTGAAATAACGAGTAATTGTGACTCGTTTTAATTTTCCTAGTTATGGTTTTTATTTCGTAATTTTTTTGAGGAAAGGCTGAATCACAGACCAGTTGGTTGAAATCCAGCAAATAAATGAACCGGCCGTAACCATGGCTGTTCCTTGCCAAAAACTCAAAGATAATTGAGTTTGTAAAATAAACATTGCCAAAATAGACGAAATAATAGGAGTGAAATAAGAGGCCACCACAAGCATGGTGGTGTTTCCATGAATGATGCCAATGTTCCATGCCGCATAGCCAAAACCAATGGCCGCAGATGCGACTAAAAGGGTGATGACTGTAGGAATATCCATTGAGGGAATAGCAAATTGCCCCGACAGAAGCAGTTTGAGCCATAGAGTGAGCGCGACACCAACAAAGAAAATAGAGATCGGGTTTTGCCCATTACTCATTTTTTTAGTGAGTACACAGTAAAAAGCCCAAATAATGGCACCTATAAATGCCAAAATATAGCTCAAAGGATTGCTATGAAAATTATCAACAATGCTACGTAGACTAAAATCACCGCTTCCAGTTTGAATAAAAACAATGCCGGAAATTGAAATAAGTAAGCCAAGAATAATAAGAAAATTAAACTTTAATTCCTTAAAAATAACAAAAGCCAAAACCGTTAAACTCGGCCACAGATAGTTAACAATGCTAACTTCAATTGCTTGTTGGGCTGTTTCGGAATAAGCAATCGCAAATGAAAAGCACACCTCGTAAGCCACGAACAGAATGGTGCCAAATATTAAATATTTTTTAGAGATCTGCTTAAAGTTTGGAACTTTGAAAATAGCAAGCAACAGTAGCGCACTGAAGGAATAAACAAGCGTAACACCTAGCTCAGGACCAATGGCGGCACTGACTTGCTTCATCAGACCGACCAGAGATGCCCACATGAGAATGGCGCTTAAACCAATCAATGTTGCTAGATTTTTTGACATAAAATTCAGTAAATAACGGTTAAAAAATGGTAAAAGATTAAGCTATGCTAATGAAAGGAGTAAATTTTCAAGATAAGGAATATAGGACAAATTATATAAAATATAAACAATTAAATTTATTGATTGGTTGAATCTGCTATGTTTATTTAGCATTCATTTGAGTAAAGAAATTTCGGATAAAACAACATTTGTACGAGGAAAATATGGAAGTCATTAAAACGGTTGGTGTTGTTGGAGCAGGTGTAATAGGTGCAAGTTGGACAGCCTTATTTTTATATAAAGGATTTAAAGTTAAGGTTTATGACCCGTATCCTATAGATGAAGTGGTTTTTAAGAAAAGAATATCTGCAAATTTAAACGATTTATTGGCTTTAGATGAAAATGCTGAACACAGTTATTCTCCGCAAGATATGCTTCTTCATCTGGAAATTTTTAATCACTTAAAAGATGCAGTTTCAGATGTAGATTTTATTCAAGAAAATGCCCCTGAACGTCTGGATGTGAAACAACAGCTATATCAAGACATCACAGCATATTGCCCTGAACATACTATTATTGCTTCAAGTTCATCGGGCTTAAAAGTCTCTGATTTTCAAAAAGAGGCGCAGCATCCTGAACGTATTTTATTAGGTCATCCTTTTAATCCGCCCCATCTTTTACCTTTGGTCGAGATCGTTGGCGGTAATTTGACCGATCCCCAAATTTTGAAACAGGCTTCTGAGTTCTATAAACAACTGGGCAAAAATCCAATTGTTTTAAATAAAGAAGTAAAAGGGCATGTCGCAAACCGTTTGCAGGCTGCGCTATGGCGAGAAGCTTTTTCATTGGTTGAACAAGGCGTGTGTTCTGCCGAAGATGTTGACATCGCGATTACCAGTGGGCCGGGTTTAAGATGGGCGCTCTTTGGCCCCTACATTAATATGCAGCTTGCCAACCAAAAGGGCTTTAAAGAGGCGATTCATCATTTAGGCCCACCAATGACAGAATGGTGGAACGATATGCAAGCATTTCAACATTCGGATGAGACAACAGAGTTGTTGGAAACACAAACCAACCAGCTGTTAACACAATATAAAGATATCGATTTATACCAAACCAGAGACAAAGGTCTGGTCGATATCTTAAAGCTCAGACAGCAACTCAAGTTAGATTAAGACTAATCTTTACGACAAGGCCAATCATTTTATTGCTGAGATGATTGGCTTTTTTATTTTCAAGATGCACAATTTTGAGTGCAGTTTTTTATTTTTAGACTTAAACCGCACCCAAACAGCTCAAGTTTAGTATTACTTTTAACCAAAATCGTAATACTAAACTGGCATGTCCTTTGCATAGTCATAAACAATCAAAAGTGATCTAGGGTTCCGATACTTACAGTATGACTGGACCGAGAGTTCACGGTTCCTAGCGAACTACACGGAGGGATAAAAGCCCGGGAGGAAGTCTAAAACTATCCGACAGGAGTAGCTATGAACACTGCAAATTATCATAACAATCAGGCAATTTGGACCGAACTTTTACCCGGAGGACATCACTGGTCGGGTCGTATTCAAAAGGGAACTCTTCTTAGATTTACATCCCTCGGCGCTCAGGCAAATGTTTCTTTGTTTTGTGTAAATGCTGCCGATGTGCTTGAACGTTTTAACATGCCCGACAGTTTAAAAGGGCAACATACAGCCTATTTAAAAGCTTCTAATGTGCTCTATTCAGACCTCGGCCGGGTCATGGCTTCCATTGTTCACGATGACCATGGTTGGAACGATGCACTTTGTGGTCCAAGCCGACCTGAGCAAATTGAAAAGCAATTCGGGACCCGTACATTTCAAGATGCCCGCAATGATATGTACCAAAACGGCTTAGACAGCTTACTCATTGAAATGTGTAAATACGGACTTGCCAGCCAAGACCTGAGTGCCGCAGTTAACCTATTTTCTAAAGTTGTGCCAGACGAAAACGG
Organism: Acinetobacter lactucae; assembly: GCF_013344765.1. Taxonomy (GTDB): domain Bacteria; phylum Pseudomonadota; class Gammaproteobacteria; order Pseudomonadales; family Moraxellaceae; genus Acinetobacter; species Acinetobacter lactucae_A. Next base: position 19,864 of record NZ_JABVBF010000022.1, on the reverse strand, counting down.
CGCTTTGTCTTATGTCAGTTCTGATAACACCGACCAAATCATTGAACTACGTTTTGAAATGGACTGCTTACTATTTTTATCTGCCGCGCCGCATGGTTTAGACACTAGCCCAAGCTATCAACCTGCCGATATTCAACTCAGTCTATTTAAAGCCAACTCTCTAACAGACAGCGATATTTGTCGTGATGCATGTTCGCAAAATCAGCGTGCGTTTCAAAACACAGCCCGCTACTACGCGCTTAGCAATATTTAAATCAGGAGAAGCATCATGACAGTTTTACAATCATTTGAAAAAGCAGTTTTAAATGAAGTTTGTCCTGCGGGTGAAGCGTGGATGTGCGAGGTTAAAAAGGGCCAGTATTTTCGAATTATTGATCTTGAAGGAAACCAAGCGGTCGATACTTTGTTTATGAGTGCCGAAAATCCGACTGAGCGTTATAGCGCAATGGATACTTTGGCCATCAACCAACACATTTATTTAGAAAAGGGCACCAAGCTCTACAGTAACTTTGGTCGTCCAATTGCCGTTATTCATGATGATAACTGCGGTCGCCATGACACCATTGGCGGTGCCTGTTCATGTGAAAGTAATACTGTTCGCTATGCACATGAAACTTACCCAATGCATAGTTGCCGTAACAACTTTATGTATGCCTTGGCAAAACACCCAATTGCAAAAAAGCATGGCTTAAATGTCCGTCATATCGGCCCAAACATTAACTTTTTTATGAATGTGCCTGTTACGCCAGATGGTCAGCTTAAATTTGATGATGGAATTTCAGGCCCCGGTAAATATGTCGAAGTTCGGGCAGAAATGGATTTGATTGTTTTAATTTCCAATTGTCCGCAGCTAAACAACCCATGCAATGCTTATAACCCAACCAAAATTCAATTGGTTGTCCGTGAAGCGGAAGGGGTGTAAGCATGTTTAAAAAAGTTCTGATTGCTAACCGCGGTGCAATTGCCTGTCGCGTGATTCGCACCCTAAAAAAACTCGGGATCGCTTCGGTGGCTGTTTACTCCGAAGCCGACCGTGATTCGTTACACGTGACTTTGGCCGATGAAGCTTTTCTGATAGGTCCTGCGCCTGCGCATCAAAGTTATTTAAATATTGAAAAAATCCTTGAGGTTGCTAAACAGTCGGGAGCAGAAGCCATTCACCCCGGTTATGGTTTTTTGTCTGAAAATGCCGAGTTTTGTGATTTATGTGAAAGCCAAGGTATCGCTTTTATTGGGCCAACTTCAAGCCAAATGCTCGATTTTGGTTTAAAACATACTGCCCGTGAACTCGCTATTAAAAGCAATGTACCTTTACTTCCGGGCAGTTCACTCCTTGCAGATGAATCTGAAGCCTTAACTGAAGCGGCCCGAATTGGTTATCCAGTCATGCTGAAGAGTACCGCAGGCGGTGGTGGTATTGGCATGCGTCTGGTTTGGAACGAAACCGAGTTAAAAGATGCCTATCAAACCGTGTCTTATTTAGCGCAGGTCAATTTTAAAGATGCAGGTTTGTATTTAGAAAAATTTGTACAACATGCACGCCACATCGAAGTGCAAATTTTTGGTGATGGGCAAGGACAAGTTTTGGCGTTGGGTGAGCGTGATTGTTCGGTGCAACGCCGTAATCAAAAGGTGATTGAAGAAACACCCGCGCCCCACCTAAATGAACAGCAACGTGACTACCTTCAAAAAGTTGCGATTCAACTCATGCAGTCGGTGAACTACCGCTCAGCGGGCACGGTTGAGTTTGTCATGGACACCGAAACCCAAGAATTTTATTTCTTAGAGGTCAACACACGTTTGCAAGTCGAGCACGGCGTGACCGAGCAAGTTTTTGGTGTCGACTTAGTCGAGTGGATGGTTACTTTGGCAAGCGGTGACTGGTCAGCATCCACTGAAAAGTTAGAGCCAACAGGACATTCCATTCAGGTTCGTCTTTATGCTGAAGACCCGATTAAACAGTTCCAGCCGAGTGCGGGTTTACTCACTCATGTGAAATTTGACCCGAAAGCACGTGTTGAAACATGGGTAGAAACAGGTTCAACGGTGTCGTCTTTTTATGACCCAATGATTGCCAAAATCATTGTGACTTCTGCAACACGAGACCAAGCCATACAGGCAATGAGTGCTAGTCTTGCCAACACGCAAGTGGCAGGCATTGAAACCAATCTGGAATATTTACAAAACATTATTGCTTGCGATGTGTTTGCTTTAGGTACTCAAACCACTCGGTTTTTAAATACTTTTGAATGGAAAACTCAAAAAATTGAGGTGTTGCAAGCTGGTATTCAAACCGCTATTCAAGACGTAACAGGTCGATTAGGTTATTGGGATGTTGGTGTGCCGCCATCAGGTGCAATTGATCCACTTAGTTTAACTGTGGCAAACCAGCTTTTAGCCAATGAACCAAATACGGCAGGACTTGAATGTACCTTACAAGGGCCAACTTTAAAGTTTCATTGCGATAGCCAAATTGTGATTACTGGCGGTGATATGCCATCAAAACTTGATGGTGAACTTGTGCCGATGTGGCAAACCATCAATGTGAAAAAAGGCCAGATTTTAAAATGTGGGCTTATTCACTCAGGCTGCCGTAGCTATATTGGTGTGAAAGGTGGTTTCGATGTTCCTGAGTATTTAGGATCACAGGCGACTTTCACTTTAGGGCAGTTTGGTGGGCACGCAGGCCGTAATTTATTAATTGGTGATATGCTGCCAATTACTGAATATTCCGCTCAATCGACCACCGCCTTAGCTCAAGCACAAATTCCTAGCTTTACCCAAAACTGGGAAATTGCAGTCATGTATGGTCCACATGGCGCACCAGATTTTTTCACCAAACAAGATATTGATACCTTCTTTGTCAATGAGTTTGAAATTCACTATAACTCAAGCCGTACAGGCATTCGTTTAATTGGACCAAAACCTGAGTGGGCACGTGAAGATGGCGGTGAGGCAGGCTTACATCCATCCAATATTCACGACAATGCTTATGCGATTGGGGCAATTGATTTTACGGGTGATATGCCTATTATTTTGGGTCCGGATGGTCCGAGCTTAGGAGGCTTTGTCTGTCCTGCGGTAGTCATTCATTCCGAGCTTTGGAAAATTGGGCAATTAAAAGCAGGTGATAAAGTCAAATTTGTACCTGTGAGTTATGCGCAAGCAAAAGCACGCGATCAAAAATATCATCAAAGCTTAACCGCGACCGATACAACTCAAATCGATTTTAATCCAGTTATTCAAGCAGAACCCGACACTTTAAAAGATGCAGTTTTGGCCACTTTAGAAGGTGAAACTGATTTACCAAGCGTGACTTATCGACCAGCAGGAAATAGCTATTTGTTGGTGGAATATGGTGAGTTAGTACTCGATTTAAATTTACGTTTCCGTATTCATGCGCTCATGCAATGGGTCAAAGATCAAAACATTCAGGGCATTATCGACCTAACACCGGGTATTCGTTCACTACAAATTCATTTTGATTCCATTCAACTCGATCAACGTGAACTTTTACAGAAACTTCAACAAGCAGAAGCCGAGTTACCTGATATTCAAAATATGCAGGTACCTTCAAGGACGGTCTATTTGCCTTTGGCTTGGGAAGATTCACAAACTCAACTTGCCACCGAGCGCTACACGCAAATTGTTCGTCCAGATGCGCCTTGGTGCCCAGACAACGTCGAGTTTATTCGCCGTATTAATGGTTTGGCTTCTAAGCAAGCAGTTAAAGATGTGGTCTATAGTGCGAACTATTTAGTAATGGGTTTAGGCGATGTGTATTTAGGTGCACCCGTTGCAACACCGCTCGACCCACGCCAACGTTTAGTCACCACAAAATATAACCCTGCGCGAACTTGGACACCTGAAAATGCCGTGGGTATCGGCGGAGCGTATATGTGTGTATACGGTATGGAAGGGCCGGGTGGCTATCAGTTTGTTGGCCGTACGACTCAAATGTGGAGTCGTTACCGTAAAAATGCCGACTTCGAAGATGGCAAACCGTGGTTATTACGCTTTTTTGACCAAGTTAAGTTCTATGAAGTTTCTGAGACTGAACTTCTGCAAATGCGCGAAGACTTTAAAGCAGGTCGTCTACAACTTCGCATTGAAGATGGCGTGCTCAACTTAAAAGAATACAACGAGTTTTTAAAGACTCATCAAGACAGTATTCAAGCTTTTAAAGATATGCAACAAGCTAACTTTGAGGCTGAGCGCCGCCGTTGGCACGAAGCAGGCTTGCAAGAATATATTTCTGAAAGCCTAGATGCTGTTGATGAAGGCGAAACCGTTGCTATTCCTGAAGGAGGCTGTGCAGTCGAATCGCACATGCCAGGTTCAATTTGGAAAATCGAATGTGCATCGGGAGATATTGTTGAAGAAGGTGCAACACTTGCAGTCATTGAGGCAATGAAAATCGAAATTCCAATTATTGCACCCGAACGCATGAAAGTTGAAACCATTACTATTGAAAAAGGGCAAACTGTAAAAACGGGGCAAGTGCTATTTACCTTGGCACCTGTGGCCTAAATTAAAAAGAGAGCATCGATATTGATGCTCTCTTTAAATCTTATGCTTCGGTCAAATGCTTTAATACTTTATGACCATGTTCAACAGCTTTTAACTTAATTTCAGACTCTGAATTGCCCGATAAAGGCGATACGTCATAAAGCAAAAATGTGCTGCTTAACTGCATTTGCGTATATTGAATTGAATATTGAACTGCTTTTAAAAAGCTATCAGTTAAGTTTTCTCGGTCGCTCACCATGTTGGCTTCTGTTTGGCCGACCGTCATACTAATAATGACTTTTTTATCTTTTAATTTGTCGCCTTGAGAGCCATAAGCAAACTGATAAGTAAAAACATCATCAAACCATAATTTCAAAATTGCCGGCATATTAAACCAGAACATTGGATATTGCAGAATGATCGTATCGTGGCGTAACAACGCTTCTTGTTCAGCACTTACATCAATTTGATAGTCCGGATAGAGCTGGAAAATATCTCGGACTTCAAGGTCTGGATAGGTTTTAACGAGTTCATTCACAATCGTTTTATTTGCAATAGATTGAGCGTAGTAGGGATGAGCCAAAATAAGTAAAGCCATGAGAGTGCCTTTAAACTATAAAAATAATAGCCACTATAATTTTTATAGTATTGGTGTACAATAACTATCAAAGTTGATAGGTAGCGTTTAAAAATGGCAAATACTGAAAATACATGTGAAGTTACGGTAAACGGAAAAACTTATCCATGTCATATCAGTATGGCTATGGATTTAGTCGGTGGAAAATGGAAATGCGTGATTTTGTATTATTTAAAAGATAAGCCGAAACGTTTTAATGAAATCAAGCAACTCATTCCTACAATTACTGAAATGACATTAAGTCTTCAACTCAAGCAGTTAGAGCAAAGTGGCTTAATCTCTAGAACGGTTTATGGTGAAAAAGCACCGATCAAAGTTGTCTATGAAATGACTGAGTTTGGAAAAACTTTTAGGCCAGTTTTAGATTCTTTATATGTATGGGCGCATAGTTTGATTAGTCTATCTGAGGTTGCAGAATAAAAGTTCGATTCACAGTTATTATAATTAATATAAAAGATTGATTTTTTAATGCTCACTTCAATTAGCCCTATCCCTGTGCATGGGGCTTTTTTTTGCCCAAAAATCACTCATAAATTCCTACCAAGTCCATCAAAACGACGCTTAAAAACTGGCACATTTTCTGCATCTCTTACTAGTAATACAAAAACTGAATTTGGTAATACCAAACTAGAGGTGCGATATGAACGATGTAAAACCCGTGGTTCAACCAAAGCCAACTTTAAAAGCCTTTTTAGTCGAATTACTTAGCGTACGTGCAGGCGTATATATCAAACAAAACAATCAAGCGCCTAAAACAAAAGGATAAGACTGTGGCAAAACAAAAGTTGGCTCGAATCAGTATTACCGTACCTGAAACAACACTTAACGCACTCGATCAAAAAATTGTCGAGCAGAACTATGAAAGCCGCTCGCAAGCCATTGTCGACATGATTAATAAACACCTGATTGCAGAGCAGGCACAGGCCAATGAGGTCATGGTGGGCACCTTGACGTTGCTTTATGACGCCAGTCAAATGACCTTGCGTAATCAATTGGTCGATTTACAACAACAGTTTTTAGCACAAGTGATTAGTTCACTTCATATCCAGCTCGACCAACAAAAGATATTGCAAGTCATGTTAATGCAGGGTGCGAGTTCTGAGCTTAGACAAATTAGCCAGCAATTTATTGTGCTTAAAGGGGTGATTAAAGGGCATTTAGAACTGATGGATGCCGTCATGCCGCCTATACAGCAAAATGACTAAATGAGGAGTAGCGTGTTGAAAAATTTATGGACCATCCAAGATTGGAAAACAGCATATCAAAATGGACAAATCCATCTTGAAGATTTGATTGGCTATGTGGCAGAAATTAAAAATGATGACCATGCATGGATTCAAATCGCATCGAATAACCAGATTCAGGCACAAATTGATGTTTTAAAAGACCAGAATATTGCTGACTTACCACTATACGGTGTGCCATTTGCAGTTAAAGACAACATTGATGTTGCTGGCTTTCACACCACTGCTGCCTGTAAAGAAACTCAATATTTAGCGACCCAAGATGCCGCCGTAATTGCTAAGCTGAAAAAAGCTGGGGCGATTGTGGTCGGTAAAACCAATCTCGATCAGTTTGCGACTGGGCTAGTTGGCGTTCGCTCTCCATATGGCGCAGTAAAAAATAGTTTTAACCCTGAATATATTAGCGGTGGGTCAAGCTCTGGTTCGTCAGTGGTGGTTGCCAATGGTATTGTACCTTTTAGTCTGGGTACAGACACTGCGGGTTCGGGCCGTGTCCCTGCAGGCCATAACAATATTGTAGGCCTTAAGCCGACAAAGGGCTGGTTTTCTACCACAGGTTTAATTCCTGCTTGTCGGACTATTGATGTCATTTCTATTTTTGCGCTGCATATTGATGATGCTTGGACAATTGCTAGTTTAATGCAGGGCTACGATGAAACGGATGAATATTCACGAGCACATCCAGCCAATGTACCGACTCAGTTTTCTAAACGAAAAATAGCTATTCCAGCTCAGCTTGAATTTTATGGTGATCTGGAATCTGAAAAAGCCTTTTTAGTTGCAACTGAACGTGTAAAAAAACTGGGATATGAAGTTGAGAGCATCGATTTCAGGGTGTTTAATGAACTTGCTGCCGCACTGTATAATGATGCATGGGTAGCGGAAAGAACAGTCGCCGTTGAACGCATGACAACACGTGAAAAGGTTCATCCGGTTATTGCCCAGATTATTTCTCAGGCAGATAAATTCAAAGCAACAGATGCACTTCAAGCGGAATATAACCGCGCCGTTCTGGCGCGAAAAATTAATTTAGCGTTACAGCCTTTTGATGCATTGATGGTTCCGACAGCACCAACCATTTATACCATTGCCGAAGTTGAAGCCGACCCGTTGACTAAAAACGCGCACATGGGGGCCTATACTAACTTTGTCAATTTTGCCGATCTTTCTGCTTTGGCCTTACCAAATGTACTCCGTGAAGATGGCCTACCAAGCGGCGTAACCTTCATTGCATCAGCTTGGCACGATCGGGCACTCGCGAATTTTGCACAGCTTTGGCAAACCGAAACATCGCTAAGCTTGGGTAAATCAACCCAACATTATCAAAAAAGTATAGACATCCAATCGAGTCATTCCGTGCAGCTAGCTGTTGTGGGAGCACACTTAACAGGCATGCCACTTAATTTTCAGCTCACTAGCCGTAATGCTACTTTACTTAAGAAAACCCAGACAGCAGAGACTTATAAACTCTTTGCTTTAAAAAATACCACGCCACCAAAACCTGGCCTGCAATGCGACGCGAAAGGTACATCAATTGAAGTTGAAGTGTGGGATGTTCCATTAGCAAATTTTGGAACCATTGTGGCCGAAGTTCCTGCACCACTTGGGATTGGGAACCTGAAATTAAAAGATGGAACATGGGTCAAAGGCTTTATTTGCGAAGCTTACGCCATTCAAGATGCAACCGATATTAGCCATTTTGGAGGCTGGCGAGCCTATATACAGTCACTCAATCAAACCGCTCAAAGTGTTATTAGTAAAAATGTTGGGGAAGTTTCTATATGATTAAAAAAGCGTTTTTATCTGTATCTATTTTATCGGCAGTTGTATTGGGTGGGTGTGACAATACCGCTAAAGTGCCCGAGGCTAAACAAGACGCTCAGGCAGCCACAAATACAAAACCAATTACCATTGGCTATAGTGATTGGCCGGGTTGGGTGGCTTGGCAAGTGGCTATTGAAAAAGGTTGGTTAAAAGAAGCGGGGCTAAATGTAGAATTTAAATGGTTTGATTATTCCGCTTCTCTCTCGGCTTTTTCGGCAAATCAGCTTGATGCCGTTTTGGTCACCAATGGCGATAATTTGGTAACAGCTTCGGGCGGTACTCAAGGCATGATGATCATGGCAACAGATTATTCTGCGGGCAATGATGTCATTATTGCAAAAGAGGGCATTAATACTATTCAAGACTTAAAAGGAAAATCAATCGGTGTCGAAAAAGGCTTGGTTGATCATCTTTTGTTAGCAACAGCTTTAACCGACCATAACATTAAAGCGAATGAGGTAAAGCTGGTAAATTCAGCAACTAACCAATTACCTCAAGTGTTCAATAGCCCAGATATTTCCGCGATTGCTGTTTGGCAACCCGTTGCAGGTCAAGCATTAAAAGCCGTAGCGGGTTCCAAAATTATCTATACCTCTAAGGACAAGCCGGGTTTAATTTATGACACCCTGACTGTTAACATGAGTCATTTAACAGCTCATCAAGAAGAATGGAAAAAAATCATTCAAGTGTGGGATAAAACAGTTAAATATATTAATGACCCTGCAACTCATGCTGATGCCGTTAAAATTATGGCAAACCGTTCAGGGGTCGACCCAAAACAATATGAGTTGATGGTCAGCGGTACGCATTTATTAGATATCAATGCCAATAAAAAAGTATTTGCTAAATCTGAAGGCTTTGACTCAATTTATGGCTCGACCTATCACGTCAATAAATTTAACGTCGAAAATGGTATTTATAAAACCGAACAAAATGTAGATGGGCTGATTTATCCAACACTTATAGAACAACTTAAATAAACCCCATAAATAAAAAAGCCCAAGATGAACTTGGGCTTTTTTATTTCGGACTTATTTTTCTGTGCTGACCTGAGTCATACGTGGAATTTTTGGTAAGTCTTGTAAAGCGGGGTCAAGTTCATCTTCTTCGGAGTGAACTAAATAATCTACCCGTGAACGGAGCTGTTTAAACTCAGGTGTGCTCATCAAATCGAGTGAGCGGGGACGCGGTAAATTAACTTCAATAATTTCCTTAATTTCACCTGGGTTGGCTTTGAGTGCCACAATTCGGTCTGCCAGTAAAATGGCTTCATCCATATCATGGGTCACAAAAATAATGGTGATATCAATGTTTTGCCATAAATCCATTAAATGCTTTTGCATTTTTTGACGAGTGTGGGGGTCGAGTGCACCAAAAGGTTCATCCATGAGTAAAATTTTAGGTTGATTAACCAGTGCTCTAGCAATCGCAACGCGCTGTTTCATGCCGCCAGAAAGTTGGTGTGGATACTGATTTTCATATTTTTCCAAACCAATAATATTAATCCATTCACGTGCTTGAGCTTCGGCTGTCATTTGACTAGCGCCGCGCATTTGAGGACCAAACATCACGTTTTCTTTTACGGTTTTCCATGGGAAAAGGGTATAACCCTGAAACACCATGCCACGTTCAGGACATGGGCCCGTAATGCATTCGCCGTCTACTAAAACTTCTCCGCTATGGTATGGGTCTAAACCTGCAATAACACGGCTCAGTGTCGATTTGCCGCAGCCAGAAGGGCCAATCACACAAATAAATTCTCTTTTGTGAATTTTTAAATCGAGCTTATTTAAAACAGTGCGTTCGCTTTGACCATGCTTAAAGACTTGGCTCAGTTGTTTAGCTTCTAAAATCACAGGACGTTCATAAATTTTTTGAAAGTATTCATGCGCGTTAAATGTTGAATCGTTCATTATTTTGCTCCTACTTTCCATGTGAACATCCGCTCACCTAATTTCATTAATACCCAATCACAGACCAGACCAATCACACCAATAATCAAAATAGCCGCATAGACATTGTCAAAGTTTTGATAGCGTGCCTGTTGGGTAATAAACCACGTAATCCCTGAGGTCGTACCAATCAACTCAGAAACAATTAAATAGGTCCAAGCCCAACCCAACAGCACACGTAAATCACGGTAAATATCAGGTAAGGCAGCAGGAATCACCACGTGAAATAAACTTTTGAGCTTATTGGTGCCAAGCGTATAGCCGGCTTCAATTAAGCTCCGATCTACCATTCGGGTGGTATTGGTAATAATGAGAATTTGTTGAAATAGCGTACCAATCACAATAATCGCAATTTTAGGTGCGTCATTAATCCCTAAAATTGCTACTGCAAGTGTGCCAAAGGCGGGAGCGGGTAAGTAACGGAAAAACTCAACAAACGGCTCTGTTAACAGTGATATTCGCTTAGAAAAACCACACAAAATACCGAGTGGAATCCCAATCAGTGAAGAGATAAAAAAGGCAGAAAATACCAGTTTGATACTGTGCCATAAACTTTGATGAAACCACGGCGAATCAGGTTGTTCTGGTGGTGTGGTAAAGGCGGTGACCAAAGCCTTAGCGACTTCGTGGGGAGCGGGTAAATAAATCGGATTGACCAAAAGCCCTTGTGGCGGTGCAGAATTTTGATTGACTGCATTTTGTGCTTCGAGATAGAACACATTTTTATCAATGCGACTGCCTACTTGTAAGTAAGAAACACTTCCCGAACTTGTGATTTGTACTTGAGGATGCCAAACAAAAGGTAAGTAACTGATTGCGCACCAAAGACATATTGGAATCACGAAAGAACAAATACTGAGAATCAGCTTGTTCTTTCGCGTAAATTCCTTTGCAACATAACCCATATCGAGAGTTCCCCATTTTGATCAGTATTACGATTTTCATAAAACGTAATATTGTTAAGCAAAATAGGTGCCATCTTTAAGATGCTCTCGATGAGTTAAGAAGACGAGGGAACTAAAGTTTCATGTAAATAAACCCAATAACATTTGTCACTTTCTACTTTAATGCAGGCCGTCGAAGTACGTAATGTTTCGGTTTCATCAGTTTGCTGATGTTCCTGATATTGCACCCAGCAATAATTTTCAAATTCGTATAAAGCTGTACTCTTAAGAATGTCGATTTTTAAAGAAGGCTTCTTCCCGATATTTTGGCTAAATAAACTATGCACTTCGGCGAAACCAATGTTGTGACCTTGAACCGTTACCATCTTAAAATTTTGATCAAAGCTATCTAAAAGCGGGCTCAGACTTTGCTCTGCATTTTTTCCTGTAAATACATTTTCTATTAAAACATGTAAGTCAACTATACTCTGAATGGCCTGATCCATTTGATTAGACATGATTTTTCTCCTTTAAAAACCTTATCTTTCTTTTAGATAAATTAAAAAGTATGTAAGTTAGGGGAAGATAAGCTATTTTATATAAATAGACAATTCTGTCTGTTTTTTATAAAATATCGATGATTATGACTCAGTTTTTATAATAATGATGTCCCATAAAATATTTCAAATTTTAGATAGCTTAGGGTTGGTCGCACAGAACCGCGTTCTTCATGTGCAATTTTCCAACGCATCATTAAACAATCAAGTCTTCTTACAACGCATTGAAGGCGAACATACGCTCAATCAGGGCAGCGTTGCTGAGTTACTGTGTCTGTCGACAAACGCACATATTGCATTAAAACAATTTATTGGCTGTCAGGTGGCCATTGATCAGGTCACTGACATGGGCCAGTTTTTTAGAACGACAGGCATTATTACTGAAGCGAGCCAAGGGCAAAGCGACGGCTCACTCACCATTTATAACTTAACCTTAAAAGACTCAACTGCACTCTGGCATAAACGCCGTAATAGTCGCGTGTTTATGAACAAAAGCGTGCGCGATATTAGCGAAATTCTGTTTAAAGAATGGCAGGGGAAAAGCCCGCTGTTTGCTTCAAGTCTAACGCTCGACACATCTGGTTTAAACAAAGACTACGATGTGCGTCCATTTGTGATGCAGTCAAATGAAAGCGATTATGACTTTTTAACCCGTCTATGGCGTAGCGAAGGCATTAATTGGTTAGTGGATGAATCGCAGCTTTTCGTTACTGACCCGAATGCTTCTATCCAGCCGCAAGTTCTACGCTTAATTGACGATAACCAACACTATCAAGCCCTTGAACGTCGTAGCCTACGTTACCAACGTAGCAGTGCCACAGAGCAGTTCGATACCATTACCCAAGTCAAGGCAGAGCGCCGCTTACAGCCGACGTCTGTTCATGTGCAACGTTGGCAAGCCGATGCCTTACAACAAGAAGAAGGCAGTGGTAGCGTACAAGGCACACAAAAGCACAGTGAACACTATGACAATGCGAGCCTGAACCTTGAAGATGCATGGCATGTCAGCCCCGCGTGGATGCAGGACCTAAACGGTGAAGACCAAGCTACAGCTTCGGGCAATAGCCAGATCGAACAGTTCAACCAACATATTAATGCTTACCATCACCTGAGCTCTAAACAGTTTGCGGTTTCAGGCAACGTCCGCGATGCACAAGTGGGTTACTGGTTTGAACTCAATGATCACCCTGAACTTGATCAACACGACAGTGCCGATAAAGAGTTCTTAATCTTAAGCAAACACTACTATAACCAGAATAATTTACCGAAAGAATTACAGCAGCAACTTGAGCGCCTATTACCAAAAGACAAGCTTAAGGCAGCCCAACTCGACAGCCAAAACCCAGAGCAGCGCCACTTTGCTGAGCTGAATGTTGTTCGACGTAACATTAAAGCTGTCCCTGAATATCACCCCCTAGAACACCGTCCAGCTGCTTACCCGCAGCGCGCTAAAGTGGTGGGGTTAGAGGGTGAAAGTATTCATGTCGACCAGTGGGGTCGTATTAAAGTTCGCTTCCTATTTACCCGAACTGATGACCATAGCCATGATGGTGGTGCAGGAAGTAACGACAATGACACCGACTCGGCTTGGGTCGATGTACTCACCCCGTGGGCAGGTGCAGGTTATGGCGCACGCTTCTTGCCACGTGTGGGTGAGATCGTGGTCATCGACTTTTTTGACGGCAATATTGACCGTCCATTTGTGGTGGGACGTATTCACGAAGCTGAACGTCACCCAACCCAGTTCGATCAGAAAGGCCAATTACCTGACACCAAAAAACTCAGCGGCATCCGCTCCGAAGAAGTCGATGGCAAAGGCTTTAACCAGTTACGTTTTGACGACACTACAGGTCAGATCAGTGCCCAGCTACAAAGTAGCCATGCAGCCAGTCAGCTCAACTTGGGTAACTTAAGCCACCCAAAAGACAAGGCCGAAAGTGATGGTCGAGGTGAGGGTTTCGAGCTACGAACAGACCAGTGGGGTGCAGTAAGAGCAGGCAGTGGCTTACTCATTACCACTCATAAACAGGACCAAGCTCAAGGCGTACACTTAGACGCAGCTGAGGCCAAACAACAAATCGAAGGCGGGCTTAGCAATGCCAAGGCACTCAGTGAAGTTGCTAAAAATCAGCAAACTGATCCATTGGAAGTTCTTGAGAACTTAAAAACCTTCATAGAACAAATTGAAGAAAAAGATCAAGACAAAGCTGCCGCTTTTAAGCAAGCCTTGATGATATTAACCGCACCTAACAGTATTGCTCTCGCCAGTAACGAAGACATTCACCTCAGCGCAGATGGGCAGCTAAACCAAACTGCTGGAGACAGTATTAACCTATCTACACAAAAGAATTTAATCGCCCATGCCCAAAATAAAATTAGCCTTTTTGCGGCTCAAGAAGGGGCAAGATTATATGCAGGCAAAGGCAAAGTTGAGATACAAGCACAAGGTGATGGAGCAGATTTAATTGCCCGTAAAGCTGTGCAGATTATTTCAACAGAAGACAAAATTGAAATTAGTGCTTCTAAAGAAATCGTTATCACGGCGGGTGGATCTCAAATCAAGATTAATGGCTCGGGAATTTTCCCTGTCACTGGTGGTAAGTTTGAGGTGAAGGCTGGGCAGCATATGTTTATGGGGGGAGGAAGTGCGAATTTTAGTTCTTCACTACCGCCTCCGCCTAAACGTAGCCCAGGAAATTTAGAGCTCATCCATGATTATGCGCATGGTGAGTTTGTTAAAGGTGGTAGCTATACAGTTGTCGATAACTTAGGAAAAGAAGTCAGTGGCAAGTTGGATGATAATGGATTTGCAAGAGTTTCTGGCTTAGCAACAGGGGCAGTGAAAGTCTTCTTTGAGTCAGACAATCGTGATCCTTGGGATGCAGCAAGTGACTTTAAACGTCCAGTTGAATGGCCGAATAAGAATGATGCGGATAATGAACAATCAAATTCATTAATTGCACAAATGAGTAAAACAGCCCAATCCAAGCTTGGTGAATTATCTAAACAATTAACCAATCCTGCGAATATTATGAAAAATATTCAAACTGCACAAAGTATAAAATCTGAAGGGGCCAAGGCTTTAATGCCAATGTTAAAAACAGAGGCGCAGGGATTGGTAACTGATCAAGTGAAAAGCTTTTTACCCATTTCAGAAGCAGGTCAAAAAATAGGGAACAATATTGATCTTGGATCAATTCAGAAAATAAATGACTTCAGCAAATTAAGTTCTATTGATAGCGGTAGTTTGGTGACTAACATGCTCCCTCAATATTTGCAAAGCCCTTTTAAAAAGAATTCATAGAGAAAGAAAATGTCTGGAAAAACAGAAGTTGTTAAGCCATTAACAGAAGTTGCTATTAAAGATGTTAGCCATTCAAAACAAAAAATAGATAATTGGTTAAAGAGCCATACACATCAAATTGTGACGTTAGACTTGGTTGCAAGTGTAATGGGAACAATTCCAATTATTGGCAATGTGATGGCTGCCATCGATGTGGTTTCCGACATTTGCTATATCTACGATAAAGGTTTTCAAAATGCCGATATTATGGATTGGACTACAATGGGCATTGACCTTATTGGGATTGCGCCTATTCCAGGGACAACAGCAATTCGTACCTCTGCTCGTCCAGCCTTATTTTTGGTCCGTCAAGAAGTTAAACGTGTAGGTAAAGCTGCTTTAGGTGAAGCAGTTATTGTAGTGATCTCTAATCATTTAAATGATCAGGTTGCAGGAAATATAGAAAAATTCTGCAAAACTGGGTTAACTAAACTAAATTCAATTTTAGCTACTTGTGGTGGAACTGTCCAAAATGCCACAACACAAATTAATGGCGGAATTGTTCGAGTTGTAACAAAAGGCCAAGTATTTACCAATGCTGGGTCAAATACAAACCGCGCTCAACAGCAAGCTGCCGGTGTTATTAAGGGAATAAAAAGTGGTGACTTAACGCGAGCTGGAAAAAATTTAGTTTACATGACCGAAAACTGGGGGAAGGCTCTTATTAAAACAGGAGCAAACTCCAATGCTAAGGTTGTTACTTCTTTAGTTCCTGCACATCTAAAGCAGCCCATATTAAATGTAGGTGCAACGATTAATAAAATTGGTATTACTGCCAATACTAAAATTAAAGGCTTGGGAAATGCAGCGCAGCCGCAAACAATTGGGTGGCTATTTGATGTATTGAGAATGAGTGCTTCTAAATTTAGGAAAAAGAAGCCAGCTCAAGTTAAGCCAACTCAAACCACACAGGTCAAACATGACAAGAAAAATAATAAATTAGAAAAGGCGAATACTGAGCATGCAGCGACTCATAATGCGAATGCATGTAAAAACTGTAAAGGTGGTGCGACTAAACGATCGATTACTTTTGCCATGGGTACTGAGTTCTTAAACCATATAGATGCACAAATTCACCCATTATTAATAGAACAATTTTCAAGAACGTATGTATCAAACTTATATCAGTATGATCAATCAATTTTCGGAGCGCGGTGGATTACACCTTTTACAACCAAAATTGCTCGTTGCTCTAGTTACAACATTCATGAGCCAAAAGAACCAATTGAACAAGAGGGCTGGGAGTATATTGGCGGTGATGGTCGCCCTGTTCGCTTACCAGAGCTGAAAGTTGGGCAGAGTTACTATGACGAAGTAGAAACTTTTACTTATACAGTTGTCTCATCTGAAATTAGAGCTATTTCATATGGAGCTTCAGAAACTCGCTTCTATCAAAAATATAAAAATGAGTTTCGTTTAGTCTCCATAGAACGTCAAAATGGATTTAGTATCGGACTACGTTATGATCATGAATTAGAAAATGGTGATAGCTATTTATCCGATATTCTATTTAAACAGCAAAAGCAAACATTGGCGCATGTAGCATTACAAATTAATGAAGTGCAGAAAATTGTTGCTGCTTGGTTGGTGGAAGATGGTCACCTCATTAGACAACTATCCGCATATCAATATAACGAGCAAGGTGATTTAATTAAGGCAACCAATGAGTTTGCTGCTTCTTATGAATATCAATACCAAGCTCACTTATTGACTCGTTATACTGATCTTACTCAAAGAGGAATGAACTTAAAGTGGGATGGCGTTTTACCTAGCTCAAAAGCGATTGAAGAATGGGCTGATGACTATAGTTCTGCTACTAAATTAGATTGGGATGAAAATGTTCGAGTAACTTCAGTCATGGATATAGATGGTAATGTGACTGAATACTATTATGGTATTACGGGTTATACCTATCGAATTATTTATCCAGACAATTTGCAAGAATGGTTCTTTAGAGACCAAGCAAAAAATATAACATCGCATATTGCCACAGATGGAACAGAAACATCGTATACCTACGACGAACGCGGTAATGTCTTAAGTATGGTTCAGGCCGATGGCTCAACCTTCTATTATGAATATGACGAAAAAGATAATCTGACGGGTTTTGTTGACGCTGAACAGGGGCGTTGGTTTAAAGAATACGATGCTTCAGGAAATATAATTAAAGAAATTGATCCGCTGAAGCGTGAAACAACCTATGCCTACAATGCAATGGGATTGGTAACTTCCATTAAAGATGCTAAAGGCGGTAAGAAGACACTCAAATATGATGATCAAGGCAACTTAGTTACTTATACAGATTGTTCTGGTAAAGAAACGCACTGGTACTATGATGAGCGCGGGCGAGTCAAATTTATTGAAAATGCTTTAAAGCAAAAAGTTGAATATTTCTATACGGAATTAACTGCTGAACCAAGACAACCTCTAGCAAAAGGCTTACCGCTGAATGCTTTTGGACAGCTCGAAAAAATTAAACATGCTGATGGAGCTGAAGAGCATTTTATTCATGATGAAGAAGGTCGATTATTAGTTCATATTGACCCTAAAGGTCAGCAGACACGTTATGAATATGATGCGGCTGGTTTAATTACTAAGCGTATTGACCCATTAAATCAAACCTTAAAATATCAATGGGACCGCTTGAGTCGCTTAAAACGTTTAATTAATGAAAATGGCGCAAGTTATGAATTTATTTATGATGTTGCGGGTCGATTAGTAAAAGAAATTGATTTTGATGGCAAAGAAACTGTTTATACGTACGATGAATATAATGGTCGTTTAACTAGTAGCATTGAAGTCGCTTCTGCCTATGGTCAAGATTTTAAAGATCGTGCTGCACCTAAAGACCGTATTCAGCAATTTATTTTTGACAGTATGGGACGTTTAGAACAACGTACAGCAGGGTATGGTTATCAAGGGCAAGAGCTTGAAGAAAAGCAAACAGAAGAATTTTCTTATGATGGCCTAGGTCATTTAATTCAAGCTAAAAATGCAGAAACTAACTTGCAATGGTTTTATGATGCAGCAGGCAATTTAGTTAAAGAACATCATCAAGATGTTGTGAGTCAGAAAACTGCTGTGTGGAAACATGTCTATGATGAATTAAATAATCGAACTACAACCATCCGACCAGATGGACAGAAAGTAGATTGGCTGACTTACGGGAGTGGGCATGTCTATGGCATGGCCTTAAATGGTGAAGATGTTGTTAGCTTTGAACGTGATGATTTACATAGAGAGACATTACGTCACTATGCAAATGGTCTTAGCCAACAACAACGTTATGATGAAGTCGGGCGCTTAACTCAGCAATTAATGTTGAGTGGGCATGACAAAGGCTACCAGGCCCAAACTCAAAATAATGCCATCCAGCATACCAATCAATTGATTGAACGCTTATATCACTACGATAAAACAGGTGAGTTAACGCTCATTAAGGATACTCGTCGTGGAACCATTCACTATAAATATGATCCTGTTGGACGGTTATTAGAAGCGACCAGTAAGCTTGGTAAAGAGACTTTTAATTTTGACCCAGCAAGTAATATTCTAGATCGATATAACAGTACTAAAGAGCAATCCGCACAGCACACTGCCGCTGAAAAAGGTCTTGGTTATAACCGCTTAGTTAATAACGTCGTGCAGGAATATCTTGACCAACAATATCAATATGATGCTTTTGGGCAACTGATTCGACAAAAGTCATCACAAGGTGATTTAAACCTTGAGTGGGATGTGTTGGGACGTCTTGTTCGTAGTCGAAACAATCAATATACGGCGGATTATCGTTACGATGCTTTAGGTCGACGTATTCAAAAAAGAAGTAAACACCACCATACTGGGCAAGAACAGAACATTATTTATGGTTGGGATGGTGATACTTTAGCTTATGAATCTAGTGCTGATATAACTAAACACTATTTCTACGAAAAAGATAGTTTTGTGCCTCTGTTGCAAGCAGCTTATCATCACTCAATTGAGCTACATCAAACTCAAGACTGGACAGATAAACCATATAGTATTTATAAAGACCCGCTTTGGAATACAGCAAAACAAAGCCAAGGTTTTGATGATGTATGGTTCTATCACTGCGACCATTTAGGCACACCACAAGAAATGAGTAACCAGACAGGCGCCATTGTCTGGAAAGCTCAATATAAAGCTTGGGGTGAGTGTAAGGTAGAACAGGCTAAGTCAGATTTCTTTGAAAATTCAGAGATTGTAAGCAATAACATCCGTTTTCAAGGTCAGTATTATGATGGGGAAACAGGACTTCATTATAACCGTTACCGTTACTATTCGCCGTATGTAGGGCGGTTTATTAGTAAAGACCCGATTGGATTGCTGGGTGGGTTTAATGTGTATTCTTATGCACCCAATCCTAATAATTGGATTGATCCGTTAGGCTTAAGAAGTAGAAACAAAACCTTACCAATTAATGCGAGAAGTCGTAATACTAAAAAGTTAGTAAATTGCATTAATGCAGACGGGAAAAAAGTTAGTGCTGATGATGCTAGAAAAGATGATTTCTTATTTAATAATAAAAATGATGCAATGAATGCTGGATCTAAAATGTTGGGGCCAGGGGCTGTGAGAACTTATAATGAAAAAGGTCAGTGGAATGGTTGGAAAAATGCTAAAGGAGATACTGTATATTGGAATCATGGAGATTGGGGTAAAGGCGTTGGTACCTCAACTTTCCCTCATTTGAATTATGACGTGAGTGGGAAGAAAGGGCACTTATTTATGAAAGACAAAATTGAAAATTCAGGTATGGTAGATGACTTTTATAGTAAATATGAAAAGGCTCGAGGATGTCCATGAGTTTATTAGAAATAACTGAAAACAGTGATGATTCAAAGTTATTGGATTTGAGTTGTGATCAAGATGAAATTACGTTGACTATAGCTC
>NZ_JABVBF010000229.1 GCF_013344765.1 Acinetobacter lactucae | reverse complement strand
CTACTGTATTTGTTTATAAAAAATCTAATAAAATAAGTTTGTTAAAGTATGAAATTATACTTTAAAGGTATTTAACTTATTTCCATTTTTAAAATCTAATAGAGTATGAGAAAGTAATCTTTACTCTCTTTCTTGATTCGATATTTTTCAGGAAAATGCGTCAATTAAAGGATATTAATTGGCATACAAGTTGCTTTTTAAGCAATAAGTTATTTAGCTAGGTGAAAAGGATATGATATCACTCAGCCAACAGACGGAACTCAATCATTATTCTCGCAAAGCTGAATTTGCGCAGAATTTGATGTCCACGATTTGTGGTGAACACCGTCTAGATACAATTTACAAAGACACTCTCGATTTTCACTATGACGGAATGCGTTTGCCTAATAAAAAAATGGCGATCGGTACAATCAGTTATGGTGCAAACGTCGCCATCAACATTTCAAATTTAAAAGCGTATAGCATTAGTTTGCCTATACAAGGTCGACAAGCTCTCAACATTCGTGGCGCTCATTATCAGTCTGATGAAAATAGAGGCCTTATTGTTTCAAATAACGATCAACAAGATTTGATTATCGATAAAGATTGCAGAAAATTTCAGGTGGTTATTCCTGAGCGAAGTATGCAGATTGTCCTTGCAGATCTACTCAATAAACCCATAGAGACGCCTATCATTTTTAACCCTGAAATGCACTTAGACTCTGAGCAATTGATTGGTGCATGGTGGAAGAATATTCAGAATTTTTTACAGCTAAAATCGCAATATAGCAATTTTTATGGTTTACAGATGTTGTCTGAAGACTATGAAAATTTTGTGATTAAGGCGTTATTGTTGTCTCAAGAAAATAACTACTCTGAAGCCTTAAAGTCACTTTCACATCAAGATGAGCCAGCTTATATCCGTAAGATTCGTAATTTTCTTATTGAACATGCTCACGAAGAAATCTGTGCAGAAGACTTGCAGCGTCTGGCTGGGGTTTCAAAATCAAAATTGTATGACGAATTTCAACAGTACTACGGCACAAGCCCAATGTCATATTTGAAAAAATATCGTCTTCAACAAATTTATAAAATCTTGAGCACCACTGGAGCAGATAGAAAAGTTTCTATTTCAAAGCTTGCGTATGACTGGGGCTTTAACCATTTAAGTCGTTTTTCTCAAGAATATCGTGAAGAGTTTGGCGAAAATCCAAGTGAGACTAAAGGCAAAATTTTCTGATATTTAATTTTTTCCATTAAAAAACTGATTTAGGTAACTAAATCAGTTTTTATTTATCGCTTAATATTTATAGACTTTCTTCTAGCTTTAACACTTGTTTGTTTTTAGATTTCTCATAGATCACTTTCAGGCTAAGTGCTATAAATGAGATGAAAGTTGGTAGTGCGAGAATAAAGAAAATACCGCTTAAGCTTAAGTTAAAAGTGAAAATGAGCGAGCCAAAGAAAGCGCCTAAAATTGCACCGATACGACCAATACCATGCATCCATGAAACACCAACTGCACGACACACTGCTGGATAGAACATAGCTGCAAGTGGCAGTAATGAAGATTGAGCGCCTGCGAGTAATGCACCAATTAAGAAAATAGTAAGACCTAATAATAAAATATTTGAGCTTACTAGACCTGCAACAATGAATAGGCCGAAGGCAATCAGATATGAATATTTAATGACTGTGGTTGGATTCAGTTTATCCATATACCACCCCATAATGGTTGCGCCAATCACACCACCAAAAGGGAAAATCGCAGCAATTAAACTAAACTGTTGAGTACTAAAACCTGCTGTTTTTAAAATCGTTGGCATCCAGCTTGTTAAAAGATAGAACACCAAAAGACTGGTAAAGCAGCAAAGCCAAAGCATGCTTGAACCCCACAGATATTTTCCTAAAACCACTTTAACCGGATTTTCATCTGATGCAGTTTCAGCTTGAGTTAAAACAAGTTTTACCGGCTCTTGAAAAGAATGACCTTGAATATTCTCTAATATACGCTGAGCTTTGTCTTGTTGATGACGTGTGATTAAGTATTGAGTTGATTCAGGTAATTTAAACAACAAAGCAACCACTAAAATTAAGGGAATGCTTCCGCCAATAATAATCACTTTGGCCCAGCCATAGCTTTCTAACAGATAAGCTGACAGGACACCGCCACAAGAAATACCCAGCATAAAACCACAGCCAGCAAGGCCTGTAAGGAATGCTTTACGTTTTACAGGCATATACTCAGAAACAATCGTACTGATGTTTGGCATGGCTGCGCCTAAACCAATACCTGTAATAAAACGATAAATCATTAAGTCTTGGGTTGAATTGGCAAAGCCACACAAAATCGTAAATATTGAGAACAAAAGGCTTGTAAAAACAATAACGCCTTTACGGCCAAACTTATCGGCTAAGGGGCCTGAAATAATTGCACCAATCGACATGCCGACTAAAGCAGCACTTAAAACTGGGGCAAGTTGAGGCTTGGTAATTCCCCAATCATCGAGTAATGCGGGGGCGATAAAACCAATAATTCCTGTGTCTAGGCCGTCACAAAAGAAGACAAAGAAGCCTAGGATAAAAACTATCCACTGCAATGGAGAC
The DNA here is from genome assembly GCF_013344765.1 of Acinetobacter lactucae. Classification (GTDB taxonomy): domain Bacteria; phylum Pseudomonadota; class Gammaproteobacteria; order Pseudomonadales; family Moraxellaceae; genus Acinetobacter; species Acinetobacter lactucae_A. Next base: position 1,393 of record NZ_JABVBF010000229.1, on the reverse strand, counting down.
AGTTTTTCGCGATTGATAATCGTGTTTGCATCTATCGTTTTCATACGTATTCCTTAATCATTAAAATTTTTTGCTGTAATTGACGAAGAAACGGTTTTCTGAAAAATCGTTACCATGCTTAACGTCGTAATTGATGAAGATGTACTGAAGAGCTAATCCTTTGAGAAAAGGCTGTTGAAGGGCATAATTGACAATAACGTTTGCTTCACTTTCTTTGTTTTTTAAGCCATCTGCTGTTTTAAAGTGATCGCCATATACATATTTCAAAGTGGTATTTAAACCAGGCACATGATCTTTAAAGTCATAGCCATAAATGAAGTGATAAGACTTTTCATCTTGTTTGAAGAAACCTGTGGTGTTCCAGTTAATGAAGTAAGTTTCAGGCAAAAAACCATCTGGTAGCGGGTAAGCAGACTCACCAATAATTTGTTGATAACCTAAACCAAAGCTGTGATTTTTTACTTTAAGTGTTTCTAGTAAACCTACATTTTGTGCATCGATGTCAAAAAGATTTCCATTATCTTTGGCATTGAAATATTTAAATTTTGAATGGACTGAAAAATCAGAATTTTTCCATATATGATCAAAGCCGACGTAATGCTTGTTATATAAATCCTCCATATTTCCAAAGTAATATTCGCCCTTCAGAGTAGGCGTAAATTGATAGCGGAGATCTATATAGTTCAGTCCATCGGAGTAGCCCGTCACACCTTTTGATGTAAAAGAAAAGTGATGAAAATCTTCTTCATTTCGTGGTGATACTTTTTCAATACGGCCAATTTCAGCAAAAAGCTTGTCGTTCAGTTGACTTTTAAGATTAGCTCCCCAATAAGATGTCAGGAGTTGTCGACTTGCATCTACAGTCGTTACTGGTAAATCCAGCCATAATTCACCAATGCTTAGTAACGTCTTGTTATAGCCTAGCTTTAAAGTCGCACCATATTTTAGATAATCAGGTGCTTGAGACTGCGTCTCTTTATCAAAAGGCAATACCGTATCTGCTACATGTTTATCTTGGCTTAAGCGAACAGCGTACTGTGCTGAAGCATTTGCCCCAATTTTAATCGGAGTTCCGTTAATTTCTAACGGCGTATCATGCATATTTGAGTTGTAAAATAGAGAAACTGATTGTGACCAGCTACCTGTATCTTTTAGATCTGGATTGTCATAGTTTCTGTCTATATATGCATTTTTTAATGTAAATTTCCATTCTTCATCCGCTGAATAAGCCTGAGTAGAAAATGCACTGCAACATAAAATATTGATGAGCATTAACGTTTTTTGTTGTCCATTAAGTGGCCATGGTCGATGCATAAATAAAACGCCTTAATTTAGAAAATGACTGGGCTTTTTTATGTAATCAAATTAATTACATGACTTGATTGAACTATTT
>NZ_JABVBF010000228.1 GCF_013344765.1 Acinetobacter lactucae | reverse complement strand
ACCCATGGTCTTTTTATCGAGTTTAGTTGCTTATTTATCTTTGCAATTATCGATCGCTTTTTAATAATATTTTAAAACCAAATTTTTAGATAAAACGTAGACTAAACATCTACGTTTTATTTCTTTAATTTAAGCAGACTGTTGCACTAGCATTGTCGTAATTTTACGAACAATAGGCAAAATGAAAAGTAGCGTTGGGAACGCGATTAACCAAGAAATTGCCCATGCAGACATCCAGACATTTATAGAAAATTGCTCAAATCCCAAACTTCGTAAGGTACTAATCATTGAAACTACAAAAGTCATAATGATAGATAAAAGCAAAGGTAAAACGATAGATGTGTAGCGATTTGGAAGTTTTTTAAAACTAGACAAAGATTTTGAGTTTTGCATTTTTGACTCCGTAAACCAACAAACGCCAGTGCCATTCAAAATATAAAAATATTTTGAACAAATAGCTCCAAGCATTGTTGGAGGTATGTTGGCACGTTGATTGACGTAAACGTTTACGGCTTTTTGATGAGCAGATTTAATTTAGCATGAATTTTGAAAACTGGAAATAAAAAGAGGGTGTTTCTTTATTTATACATATTATATGCTTCAAATCAGATATTTAAGAACATGAGAAAAAGTAAATGGAACAAATCGAGTGGAATGATTTTTTAAAAGTAGAGCTTCGCGTTGGTAAAATTATTCAAGCTGAGGTTTTTGAAAAGGCGCGTAAACCTGCTTATATTTTGCATGTAGATTTTGGTGAGGAATTGGGTGTACGTAAATCAAGTGCACAGATTACAAAGCTTTATCAGCCACAAGATTTGATTGGTAAGTTAGTCGTTGCTGTAGTGAATTTCCCTAAAAAACAAATAGGACCTATTCAGTCAGAATGTTTGGTGACAGGGTTTCATAATGCCGATGGTGATGTAGCACTTTGTATCCCAGAGTTTGAAGTACCTCTGGGTACAAAGTTATTATGATTTAGCGACGAGATTTAAAAGAAACGTCAACTTTACGTGGGCGATAAACCCAACCTAAAAGCAGCAGTAAGACCGCAAAACCTAAAATTGGATAATCACCTAAACGGTTATAAAGAGTTTGGCCTTGCATGGCAGGTAAATCGCCTCTCAAGACAAACTCTTTATCGATTGGTGCTTGTTCAGTGATATGACCATTTTGATCAATAAATGCTGTTACACCAGTGTTGGTTGCACGAATAAACCAGCGGCCATTTTCTTTCGCGCGCATTTGCACCATTTGTAAGTGTTGCCACGGCCCAGCAGTACCCGTAAACCAAGCATCATTCGATACAGTAACCAAGAAGTCACTGTCTTCTGCATTACGTCTTGTCAGGTTCGGGTAAGCTACTTCATAACAAATTGCAGCAGCAAGCGCATGCCCTTTAATTAGAAGGGGTTTCTGATCACTCTCACCACGTGTAAAACCGCTCATGCTAATGTCATTTTGCATGGCTGGTAAAACCCAAGAGAGCAAACCTGAAAGAGGAATATATTCACCAAATGGAACAAGACGCTGCTTTTTATAGAGTCCACTTGAATCACTGCCAGAAGCCATAATACTGTTGTAATACAGTGGGCTACCAACTTGATGTGATTTTTCGAAATCCCAATAAGGAATTCCGGTTACCCATGCAGTGTGGTTCTTTTTCGCTTGTGCATCCATTGCATCCAAAAACGGTTCGATATCGGTTTGGAAGAGTGGAATTGAAGATTCAGGCCATACAATTAAGTCACGGCCCCATTCAGATTGTGTCAAGCCAGCATAAATTTCTAATGTTCTAACTTGGTATTCAGTCAGCCATTTTAAATCTTGTGGAATGTTACCTTGAATGAGCGAAACGCTAAGTGGTTTAGCAGCTTTAGGTTTTACAAACTGTATATATGATGCTCCCCATGCACCCAAAACTAACAGGGCAGAAGGGATAACCCAGAAAATACGTTTACGAAGAACTTCGACTAAAGCACATGCTAATACAATGACGACGAAGGAAATTGCATAAATGCCAAATAGCGGTGCATAACCATCGAGTAAACGCTCGGTAAAAGCATAACCTACAAACAGCCATGGGAAACCTGTAAATACCCAAGTTTTTGCCCACTCGAAAACAATCCAGAGCGGGGCAAAAGTCAGTGGTGTTTCAGGTAAGAATCGTCGGTAAACCCATGTCTGAAATGCTGTAAATAAACCCATCACAAGGGCCATAACAGCGATCATACATACGCTTAGAAATGCATTGGTATCGCCATATAAATGGATGGAAGTATAGAGCCAGAAAGCGCCTACAAACCATAAACCAAAGCCATAGCTCCAACCAATAGCAAAGGCTTGTTTAGCTGAGCGCTTATGTAATGTTGCATAGAGTAGGGCTGGAGATAAAATTGCCAACCACCACCAATAATAAGGTGCCAGTGAAAAACTGAACACGGCACCTGAAAATAAAGCAATGAGTAAAGGAAAAATTAAAGGAAGCTGTTTTTGTTGTTGCGAAGAATCTAACAGCTTTTCAAAGTATGCTCTCATTGACGTACAGCTCGAATCAGATGAATAGTGCGGGCATCTGCTTCAACAATTGTAAATAACCAATTTCCAAGCTCAACAGTTTGACCTTGTAAATCACTTACTAGACCAATCTCTTGAAGCAATAAACCGCCGACAGTTTCTACTTCATCGTCAGAAAAATCAGCATCTAAAACAGTATTGAAATGTTCGATTGGTGTAAGTGCTTGCACCATCCATGCATTTGCTACCGTATGGTCATTGTCAGGAACAATGTATTGAGCATCTTCATCGACAGTGTCATGCTCATCTTCAATTTCGCCAACGATCTCTTCAAGAATATCTTCAAGCGTAACAAGACCAGCCGTTGAACCATATTCATCAATCACAATCGCAATGTGAGTCTGAGTATGTTTCAACATGCGTAGGACCTGATCGGAACGCGCACTTTCAGGAACAAATAAGGGCTGACGCATAAGAACTCGAATATCGACTTTGGTATTCGGCTCAGTTAGAAACGGCAACAAATCTTTTGCGAGCAAAATCCCGACAACATTGTCAGGCTGATCGGCAGAGAAGACTGGAAAGCGTGAGTGAGCAGACTCAACCAGTACATCAAGAATATCAAGTAATTGATCATCTTCTTGCAAACTGATCATTGCTGTTCGTGGTGTCATGACTTCACGAATTTTTGTAGCCGGAAGGTCAAGAACGCCTTCAAGCATAGCAACGGTATCTGGTTCTAAAAAACGGCGTGAATTTTGGACTAATTTTAATAATTCATCACGGGTTTCTGGCGCTGTACCTAACCATTTTCGTAAGCCTCGCATTCCCCACGACGGACTTGGTTCCTCTTGCATGATCTTTCCTAAAGACTCAATGTATCAAATGAATACACAGATCATACCGAAGAAAAGTTGCTTATGCATCTATAAAACAAGCTAAAAGACAAAACGTATATTGTTATGTAAAAGCCCGTTACAGTTAACAGGTCAGTAATTTGTTTATGCTAAAATGTGAAAATTCTATTTGTTCGAGTTTGTTATGTCAGAGCAACCCATTTCACCTACTGTACAACTCAATACGCGTGGTTTACGTTGTCCGGAACCTGTCATGATGTTGCATCAAGCCATCCGTAAATCTAAATCTGGGGATGTGGTTGAAGTCTTCGCAACAGATAATTCGACCTCTTGGGATATTCCTAAATTTTGTATGCATTTAGGCCATGAGTTGCTTTTGCAAGAAGAACGCTTAGATGAAAATGGTCATAAAGAGTTTCATTACTTAGTGAAGAAAGGGTAATAGAATAATAAGGCTTCTAATAAAGATGATTAGAAGCCATTAATAATTCAAATTTAATTTGAAATGATAATTTTTTACAAATAAGAATCATTATATAATCTATAAAATGTTGTATATAAAAGATGTATAAAAATGAATGAATATTTTGTGAAACGAAGTTTATTTATTTTCCTTTGGTTTTTCTCTATTGC
>NZ_JABVBF010000227.1 GCF_013344765.1 Acinetobacter lactucae | reverse complement strand
ATATATTATTCTGTTATACGGCCTGCACGTCCTAAAGCTTTAATAGCGGTTTGATGAGCTCCAGTCCCTGCACGTAATGAATTAACTACATTTATCAAATATTCTACAGCATGTTCACCACCTGCTTCACCCAATGCTTCAAGAGTACTACTATAAGTTGCAGTACCTTCGCGTAATGAATTTGCTATTTCTATTAAGTGCTGTACAGCCTTGTTATTTGCATTTGACATAATTTTAATCCTTAACTTAACAAGTATTTGTACCTATTTATTATAGTTTATTAGCTCATATTTCAAGGTTTCAAGGTAATATTTAGGTTTTAATAATTTTCTAAAATAAGATCTAGTGAAATTTTATTCAAATAACTTTGAGAAAAAATATGAAAAATATTGAAATTTTAGAAATAAAAGAAATTGGTTACCATGAAGAAGATTTATCGCTATTGTTAGAAGATTCTATCAATAGCGGAGCTTCTATAGGTTTCTTATCTCCCGTAGAAAAGGACGATGTTTTAAATTACTGGCGTGAGGTCAACCATAAATTAGCACAAGGGAATAGCCATCTATGGATTGCTATTCAACGAGGAAAAATTGTAGGTAGTGTTCAATTGTCTTTGGTGAGTAAAAAGAACGGAGTTCATAGAGCCGAAGTTGAAAAACTCATGGTGCTCACATCTGCAAGAAAACAAGGGATAGCAACATTACTAATGAATGAACTAGAAAATTTTTCACGAGAAAAAGGTCTGCGCTTACTTGTCTTGGATACACGTGAAGGCGATGTGTCCGAACTTTTATATAGCAAAATTGGATTTGTTCGTGTGGGTGTCATCCCAAGTTTCGCATTAAGCTCAAATGGGAACTACGACGGCACAGCAATTTATTATAAAAAGCTTGTTTAATTACCGCTAAAGCCTATCTATTTGGAAAGTTCCCCAATTGAGAAACTTTCCAATATTTGGCTTAAAGATGTTTTTGAAAAAACGGAATAATTTTTTCTAAAGCTTGGCCAACAGCCTCAGGTTGGTCATATAATTCATAATGGCTTGCATCTTTAACCACAAAGAGGTTTTTATGTTTGGATGCCGCTTTGCTATATAGCTCATAACCGTCACGATATGAACCAAACCCTCCAGGTATTTCACCAATTACAATTTGTAGTGGTTGTGTGAGAAGGTGTTCAGCCAAGTGGAATGCATCAAAATTAACAGCAGCCGCTAAACCTGAAAAACGAAGTTTATTTGGTGAACCTTCTGCCTGACCGCGCGGGGTTTTGTAGTAATCAATTGCTTCTTTAATATCAATATCATTGATTCCAGCTTGTTCACGCTCTTGCTGTGAGTTTGGAATGTACTGGGTAATGAATGGTTCAGCACCACGCGCTTCGGCAGTTCGCTGTGCTGCAATGGCTTCTAAAGTTTTAATGGCCGCGTCAGGTGTTTGATCACCTTCACGCATGAGACGACCATAATTTGCGCCCACAACAGTCGCCACTGCTTTAAAACGGCGTTCAGTCATAGCCGCATTAACCGCATAACCACCGCCACCACATACACCTAATACGCCAATACGGTTTTCATCAACATAAGTAAGCGTTGTTAAATAGTCGGCTGCACAGCGGAAATCTTCTACACGTGTAGCAGGGTCTTCAATAAAGCGAGGTTCACCGCCACTAGCACCCTGATAAGCTGCATCAAATGCTAAAGTAATAAATCCAGCTTCAGTCAGTTTTTCACCATAGATTGTTCCTGCAGTTTGTTCTTTACAGCTACTAATGGGGTGAGCACATACAATCGCTGCGTATTTTTTGTTTTCATCGAAATCTTTTGGAAAACGAATAGTTGCAGAAACATCGATGTTTTTATTTTTGAAAATTACAGTTTTCATCATCTTATCTCCGAAAGAGAAACTAGGTCGATGAAATCAATATACTCGTAGTGATTTATTATGATAATCCACTATAATTAGATAGCACTTATATTGAATACTTATAAATAATGAAAGAAAATTTAAATGATTTGCATACTTTTATGGTCGTTGCTCAAGAACGGAGCTTTACCCGTGCAGCCGCAAAACTGAGAACATCACAGTCAGCCATTAGCCAAACCCTCCGCAATTTAGAAGACCGAATTGGCATAAAACTATTATCAAGAACCACCAGAAGCGTAGCGCCTACAGAAGCAGGTGAATATCTACTCAATTTGCTTCAACCTGCAATACAAGAAATAGAGCATGGCATAAATCAAATCAGTGCTTTAAAAAATGATCCAGCAGGAACATTACGTATTAGTGCCGATGAATATGGAATACAAAGTGTTTTATGGCCAGCAGTTGAAAAAGTCATACAACAATTTCCAAAAATTTCAGTAGAAATCATCTCTGATTATGGTCTTGTCGATATTGTAGAAGGTCGTTTTGATGCAGGGCTTCGAAGAGGCGGTTTGGTTTCTAAAGATATGATCGCTTTACAAGTAAGTGAACCAATACAAATGCTAACGGTTGCCACCAAAGAATATTTGGATCGTTATGGTCACCCCAAGCAACCAAAAGATTTAGTTGAGTACCAGTGCATTAATTTAAGATTACCCACACATGGTGAACTCTATCGTTGGCAATTTACCAAACAAGGTAAAACGCAATCTGTTACCGTTAACGCTAAAGTTGTTTTTACAACTTTATCTCCAGTGCTTCAAGCAGCAAGAAGCGGTGTAGGAATCGCTTATCTACCTATTGATATGGTTCAGCCTTATATTGAAAGTGGTGAACTGGAAGAAACGCTTAAGGACTGGCGACATAGCTATGAACCTTATCACTTGTACTATCCCCATAGACGAGAACAAGCACCTTTATTAAATATCTTAATCAATGCATTAAAAGAAAATTTTAATGAAACAAATATATGAAGATAAATAATATTTATGAGTTTAGAGCGTTTATTGCTAAACCTATAGGGTTTAATTATTCGTAGAAGAATAGTTTCACAGTTAAATTTTTAATGCGGTAACTTGAATTTCATAATTTAATTTATTGCTAATACTTTAAGGAATGCCATGTGAATAAATTTGTAGATATGACAACTTTCGTAGCAGTTGTCGATGCAAAAAGTATTTCTGAAGCAGCAAAAAGACTAGGGATTGCTAAATCGGTTGTAAGTCAACGTATACAACAATTAGAAAAACGTTTGAACACTCGACTCTTTGAGCGCGGTAGGAAATTAATAATTACTCAGTCAGGATATTCATTTTATGAGAGATGTATTCATATTTTGGAAGAGATTGAAATCGCTGAAACTGAGGCCGCTACTAATAATTGTCATTTAACAGGGCGTTTACGTCTTTCGGTACCAATGGCGTTTACTGAACGATATCTTGCATCTATTCTCGCCAAATTTGCTATTGAGTATCCAGATTTAGAACTTGATATTGAAGCTACTGATAATTTTGTGAACTTAAACGACGAGAATTTTGATGCAGCCATTAGATTGGGACGTTTAAATTCATCTTCCCTGATTGCTAAAAAAATCTCGGTTAATCGACATGTGCTATGTGCCAGTCCAAGATATCTGGAATTACATGGCGTTCCTGAACACCCTAACGATTTACAAGATCACGAAGGGCTATTGTATATATTGAGAGAACATAATGGAATGTTGCAGTTACCTGTTGAGGGGGAATTGCAATCTTTTAGGATTCGTAACCGCATGCGAACCAACAGTGGCCATCAATTGCTAGCTGCAGCTATGGAGGGGTTGGGGGTAACGATTTTGCCAACCTTTATTGCTGCTGAATATATTGAGTCAGAAGCTTTATCAATTGTTTTACCCAAATATACTCCATTAGGTGGTGATATTTCAGTTATTCATCGTCAAGGTCATCGAAATTCAAACAAGATTACTGTACTTGTAAATTACTTGCGTGAATCTATTGGTTATCCACCAATATGGGATCAAATTATTCTTAAAAAGTTACAAGAAATAGATCATTCATATTAGGTTTCGAGTAAGTCGGTCACTTGAAT
>NZ_JABVBF010000226.1 GCF_013344765.1 Acinetobacter lactucae | reverse complement strand
CTATTTTTATTTTTTTACTAAAATACAATAAGTTACATAAATCCCCACCCATCTATTTTATGACTATTTTTGAATCAAAAATATCAGCGAAACCGTCTAAACGGCTATTTTTCACGCAAGACTATTGTCATAAAATCGAATATTGGAGATGAAATATTTCAATATCATGATCATTTTATGAATATTTGATGAAAAAACACCCTCTTTTTGTTCGAAAACACTTTTTTTTACGACTAATTTACGGTGAACGATGGGTCGTCATAGATCATCTATTGCGCAACTATTCTGTTACAATAGCGCCGCATTTTTAAATTCGTACAATATCGGGGTTTTATATGTCCACGCTTGCCACCCTAAAAGCGCTTCTTGCCAAACGTATTCTGATTATTGATGGTGCAATGGGTACCATGATTCAGCGCCATAAATTGGAAGAAGCAGACTACCGTGGTGAGCGTTTTGCCGATTGGGCACATGACTTAAAAGGTAACAATGATCTTTTAGTTCTGACACAGCCTCAAATCATTCAAGGTATTCATGAAGCTTATCTGGATGCAGGTGCGGACATTATTGAAACCAATAGCTTTAACGGCACGCGTGTTTCAATGTCTGATTACCACATGGAAGATCTTGTTCCCGAGATTAACCGTGAAGCAGCACGTTTAGCTAAAGCGGCTTGTGAAAAGTATTCGACTCCAGATAAACCGCGCTTTGTAGCAGGTGTACTTGGGCCAACATCACGTACTTGTTCAATTTCACCTAATGTAAATGACCCTGCCTTTCGTAATATCACCTTTGATGAGCTAAAAGAAAACTATATTGAAGCGACTCATGCGCTGATTGAAGGCGGTGCAGACATCATTTTGATTGAAACCGTTTTCGATACCTTAAACTGTAAAGCAGCAATTTTTGCGGTTAAAGAAGTCTTTAAACAAATTGGTCACGAATTACCAATTATGATTTCAGGGACCATTACTGATGCATCAGGTCGTACCTTAACAGGTCAAACTGCTGAAGCTTTCTGGAACTCTGTACGTCATGGCGACTTGCTATCGATTGGTTTTAACTGTGCGCTTGGTGCAGATGCAATGCGTCCTCACGTAAAAACCATTTCTGATGTCGCAGATACGTTTGTTTCAGCACATCCAAATGCAGGTTTACCAAACGCATTTGGTGAATATGATGAAACGCCAGAGCAAACTGCGGCATTCTTAAAAGAATTTGCAGAAAGCGGCTTAATCAATATTACTGGTGGTTGCTGTGGTACAACGCCTGACCACATCCGTGCGATTGCCAATGCGGTAAAAGATATTGCACCTCGTCAAGTTCCTGAAACTGTACCGGCTTGTCGTTTAAGTGGTTTAGAACCATTTAATATTTATGATGACTCACTTTTCGTAAACGTGGGTGAACGTACCAACGTTACAGGTTCAAAAAAATTCTTACGCTTAATTCGTGAAGAAAACTTTGCCGAAGCTTTAGAAGTGGCACAGCAGCAAGTTGAAGCTGGCGCACAGATTATCGACATTAACATGGATGAAGGGATGCTCGATTCGCAAAACGCGATGGTGCATTTCTTAAATCTTGTAGCTTCCGAGCCAGATATTTCACGTGTGCCAATCATGATTGACTCATCAAAATGGGAAATCATTGAAGCTGGCTTAAAATGCGTACAAGGTAAACCCGTTGTTAACTCGATTTCATTAAAAGAAGGTTATGACGAGTTTGTCGAAAAAGCTCGCCTGTGCCGTCAATATGGTGCTGCGATTATTGTCATGGCATTTGACGAAAAAGGTCAGGCCGACACTGCTGAGCGCAAACGCGAAATCTGTAAACGTTCTTATGATGTATTGGTTAACGATGTAGGCTTCCCTGCTGAAGATATTATTTTTGACCCGAACGTGTTTGCAGTAGCAACAGGTATTGAAGAACACAATAACTATGGCGTCGACTTTATTGAGGCCACAGGTTGGATTAAACAAAACTTACCTCACGCCATGATTTCTGGTGGTGTATCGAACGTTTCGTTCTCATTCCGCGGTAATGAACCTGTTCGTGAAGCGATTCACTCTGTGTTCTTGTACCATGCCATCAAGCAAGGCATGACCATGGGTATTGTAAATGCTGGCCAAATGGCAATTTATGATGATATTCCAGCCGAGCTAAAAGAAGCAGTTGAAGATGTCATCTTAAATCAAAACCAAGGTGAATCTGGACAGGCTGCAACTGAAAAATTGCTTGAAGTGGCTGAAAAATACCGTGGGCAAGGCGGCGCTGCCAAAGAAGCCGAGAACCTTGGATGGCGTAATGAATCTGTAGAAAAACGTCTTGAATATGCTTTGGTCAAAGGCATTACCACTTACATTGATGAAGATACCGAAGAAGCTCGCCTCAAAGCCAAACGTCCTTTAGATGTAATCGAAGGCGCTTTGATGGACGGTATGAACGTGGTTGGTGACTTGTTCGGTTCGGGCAAAATGTTCTTACCACAGGTTGTGAAATCTGCACGTGTTATGAAGCAAGCTGTGGCTTGGCTTAACCCTTACATTGAAGCTGAAAAAACAGGTAGCCAATCTAAAGGTAAAGTCTTGATGGCAACTGTTAAAGGTGACGTACACGATATTGGTAAAAATATTGTAGGCGTGGTACTTGGCTGTAATGGTTATGACATTGTTGACCTTGGCGTGATGGTACCTTGTGAGAAAATCTTGCAAACTGCAATTGATGAAAAATGTGACATCATCGGTTTGTCAGGTCTGATCACACCGTCTTTAGATGAGATGGTATTCGTTGCGAAAGAAATGCAACGTAAAGGCTTTAATATTCCTTTATTAATTGGTGGCGCGACTACATCAAAAGCACACACAGCAGTAAAAATTGATCCTCAGTATCAAAACGATGCGGTGATTTATGTTGCCGATGCTTCACGTGCTGTAGGTGTTGCAACCACTCTCCTTTCGAAAGAAATGCGTGGAAACTTTATTGCAGAGCACCGTGCGGAATATGCCAAGATCCGTGAACGCTTAGCCAACAAACAGCCAAAAGCTGCAAAATTGACCTATGTTGAGTCAGTTGAAAACGGTTTTAAAATTGACGAAAGCTATGTACCACCAAAACCAAATCTTTTGGGAACACAAGTCCTCACCAACTACCCGCTTGCAACCCTTGTAGAGTATTTTGACTGGACACCATTCTTCATTTCTTGGAGCTTGGCAGGTAAATTCCCGAAAATTTTAGAAGATGAAGTGGTGGGTGAAGCGGCAACTGACCTTTACAACCAAGCACAAGCGATGTTGAAAGATATTATCGACAACAACCGTTTTGATGCTCGTGCTGTATTTGGTATGTTCCCTGCTCAGCGCACTGACGCCGACACAGTGAGCGTATTTGATGAAGCTGGTCAAACTGTTACGCATACTTTTGAGCACTTACGTCAGCAATCTGACAAAGTCACAGGGAAACCAAACTTGTCTTTAGCAGATTACATTCGTAATGACCGTGAGCAACAAGACTACTTAGGCGGATTCACTGTATCAATTTTTGGTGCAGAAGAACTGGCAAATGAGTATAAAGCCAAAGGTGATGACTACTCTGCAATTTTAGTTCAGTCACTAGCCGACCGTTTTGCTGAAGCCTTTGCAGAACACTTGCATGAACGCATTCGTAAAGAGTTCTGGGGCTATAAAGCTGATGAACAGCTTAGTAATGAAGAACTAATAAAAGAGAAATATGTCGGTATTCGCCCTGCACCGGGTTACCCTGCTTGCCCAGAGCACTCTGAAAAAGCAGTGTTATTTGACTGGTTAGGTTCTACAGACAAAATCGGTACTAAACTGACTGAGCACTTTGCAATGATGCCGCCATCTTCGGTAAGTGGTTTCTATTATTCTCATCCACAAAGTGAATACTTTAACGTAGGTAAAATATCTCAAGACCAACTTGAAGATTATGCAAAACGTAAAGGTTGGACACTGGATGAAGCGAAACGTTGGTTAGCGCCGAATTTAGATGATTCGATTGTTTAATTAATACTTTTATATTGATTCCCTCATACTCAAGGGAATCAATA
>NZ_JABVBF010000225.1 GCF_013344765.1 Acinetobacter lactucae | reverse complement strand
TTGTTGCAAAACTTGGAAGCTTTTCAAAAGAAACTTGAAACAGCCGAATTGAGCGTGCAAAAAAACTACCTACAGCCGAATACATAAAACCTGCAAATAGAGGCACAGTTAAAATTTTAAATACGGCGGGCTGAGGATATTGCCATGACGCAATCGCGGGATGCGTTAAAAAAATTTCCATGACCATCGCCATGACGTGAAATAGAGCAATAACTTTGGCTTCTGCCCATGATTCAAGCTTTAAATAAAGTAAGCAGATCTGGATTAACAATGCATAGATGAGTAAATAATCATAGCGATAAAAACCCATATATTCATGGCTTCCCATCGGTGCTGTGAAAGCAAAAGCAATTAAAAGCAGAATACCAAACAAGGCTGCCGAAACAGCCTTACCGATAAAATGAATGGGTAAAGTGAGATGGCGCACAAAAAACTATCCTAGATATTTAGCACTATACTCATGCACTGTATCTACAAAGATTTTTGGTTGCGCAGGGTCTACCCACTGGGTAATACCGTGGCCTAAGTTAGCAACGTAACCTGTTTTTTCACCATTTGCGTAAGCATCGTCTAACATTGCTTTTACTGCTTTTTCAATTGAGGCAGCCGAACCATATAAAACAGCAGGATCAAGATTGCCTTGTAACGCTAGACGCCCAGACACAATATTTCGAGCTGTATTAAGCGGAGTAGTCCAGTCCAGCCCTAATGCATCTGCACCAGTAGTAATCATTGGCTCTAGCCATTGACCACCACCTTTGGTAAACACAATAATAGGAATGCGGCGGCCATCTTTCTCACGCTGCAAACCAGCAATGATTTTATTCATGTAGTTTAAAGAGAATTCGACGTATTCGCGGTGTGCCAATGCCCCGCCCCAACTATCAAAGATCTGGATGGCCTGAGCACCTGCATCAATTTGAGCATTTAAATAGTCAATCACTGAATCTGCTAAATGATCAAGTAAAGCATGCAAAACTTCTGGCTGCGCATACATCATTTGCTTGGTAAAACGGAATTCTTTACTTGAACCACCTTCAACCATATAAGTCGCTAGCGTCCACGGGCTACCCGAAAAACCAATCAGTGGAACTTGACCGCCTAAAGCTGAACGAATTGTACTTACCGCATTCATCACATAATCAAGGTCTGATTTTGCATTTAATTTTGGTAAATTCGCGACATCTTGTTCAGTACGTACGGTCTTTTGAAACTTAGGACCTTCTCCAGTTTCAAAATAAAGTCCTAAACCTAATGCATCAGGAATGGTTAAAATATCTGAAAATAAAATCGCTGCATCTAGGTCGTAGCGGCGTAAAGGCTGCAAAGTCACTTCGCAAGCAAATTCTGTATTTTTACATAGAGATAGAAAGTCGCCTGCTTTTGAACGTGTTTCTCGATATTCAGGCAAATAACGTCCTGCTTGACGCATCATCCATACCGGTGTGGTATCTACAGGTTCGCGTAACAAAGCTCGTAGGAAACGATCATTTTTCAAAGTCGTCATTACCAATCTCTATATTCTTTATGTGGCAGCATCATATCAAAAACATAAAGATTTTTATAATTTCAATTTCACACAAAAAACTCGTCAATCTACTAAAAAATGCATATTTACACAAAAGTCTACTGCAAGCTGCTGGGTTTTCTGCAATACTTGCAACATGTTACATTGGGTCTATTGATATTCTTTTAACCACTAAATTGCCAATCTTGGGCTCATAGAAATGAGTTATTGGTAATTTTATGCACTTTTAGATTCGATCAAGCCCCTATTGCTTATATGAAAATTCTTAAGGTTGAATTACATGTTTGTTCGCTCATTACTCGCTATGAGTTTAAGTTGTATTATTGCTAATGTTGCTTTTGCTGCTTCAACAACTGAGCAACCCCTGAACCCTAAAAAGGTATCAGCTCCTGTAGAAGATCCGATCGATCCTTTAGCAGTAGAAGCAGCTTCAACTGTCCAAGCTCAAGCTCCAACACAAATTACCGCTCAAGAACAAAATGACTTAAATCGAGCATCAACAACATTACAAAATTTGCAAAAAGCTGAAGATCAAAATGCTGATTCAGGTATTGCTGCTTCAGCGCCAGTAGCCGTAGCTAAAACGACTGCAACCACAGCAAAGACTTCAGCCCCAGCAGTTTCTTGGACATTAGATAGCTTAAATTCGGCTGAATGGTCTGAAAATATTGGTAAGGGCCAGTTTCCAGTCTATGCTCGTGCTCACGTCATGCTAAATAATGCTCATGCCTCTCCTGGTGCAATTGATGGTATGAGTGGCAAAAACACATTAAAAGCAATTTCTTCATTCCAGCAAATGAATGGTTTATCACCTACCGGTGAATTAACTAAAGAAACTTGGGATGCATTAGTTGCAAAACAAACAAAACCTGCATTTATTGAATACACGATTACTGATGCTGACTTAAAAGGCCCATATGCACAATCAATTCCTTCTGATTATGCTTTACAGGCTAAAATGAAAGGTTTGTACTACACACGTGTTAGCGAAATGTTGGGCGAGAAGTTTCACATTGATGAAGCTTTCTTAAAGACAATCAACCCAACAGCAACATTCAAGAAAGCGGGTGAAAAAATCATTGTTCCAAACGTACGCAATGATTTACCAGAAGACATTCATTTGATTATTGCGCATAAAGGTGCAAAACAACTGTATCTGTTCAATAGCCGCAACCAAATGATTGCGTCATTTCCTGCAACAATTGGCAGTACTGATACGCCTTCTCCGACCGGTACTTACAAGGTAGTTGGTGTAGCCCGTAACCCTTGGTATAGCTACTCACCTTCAAACTTTATTCAAGGTAAAAACTTAAAACCTCTTTCTTTACCACCAGGTCCAAATGCTCCTGTAGGTAATATCTGGATTGGTTTAAGTAAAAAATCTTTTGGTATTCACGGAACACCAAATCCATCTTTAATTTCTAAAACAGCATCACACGGTTGTATCCGCTTAACCAACTGGGACGCAAATGATTTAGGAAATAAAGTACGTTCTGGTGTAACTGTTAAATTCCTTGAATAATCAATAGATTCATTAAAGACCTGCCTTCATGGCAGGTTTTTTTATGCTTAAAATATTGATCAATAAAAAACTTTACAACCATATCAATTATGCAACGACATGTTGCAGTTAGCCTATTTTTCTGACCTTTATAGAACGTTAAGATATTCCTCAAGAGATAAATAAAAATTTGGGAGATTAGATCATGAATGCTTATCTACATCGTGGTGAAGATCGAGGACATGTAAAAGCGGGTTGGTTAGAGTCTTATCACAGCTTTTCATTTGGTAGTTGGTACGACCCTAAATATATGGGTGTTAGTGCATTACGTGTGATTAATGATGACAGAATTGATGCGCATAATGGTTTCGGCACGCACTCGCATGACAACATGGAAATCTTAACCTGTGTATTAGATGGTGCGATTTCACACCGAGACACCATGGGAAATGAAGGCCAGATTAAAGCAGGTGAATGGCAGCTCATGAGCGCTGGCACAGGCGTGGCCCACAGTGAAATCAACAACACTGATACGCCTGTACATTTATTACAGATCTGGATCATTCCAGACGTAAAAGAAGCTGAGCCAAATTACCAGCAAATTAGCCTTGACCCACGCAATGATCCAAACAAATGGCATTTAATTGCAGGGCCTGACGCAAATGCACCAATGCATATTCGCCAAAATGCAGAAGTAAAATCTGCCGTATTGGAAAAAGGACATGAGTTAAACGTTGAGCCAGTTAAAAAAGTGAACTATGTCCATATTATTTCAGGTGTAGTTCGCATTGGCGATCAAGAAGTTAAAGCAGGCGATGCTTTGGTTTTTGAAGATAAAGCGACAATTCAAGCGGTTGAGGACAGTCAATTTATCTGGTTCGATTTACCTTAAATCATAAAAAAGCCCTTTGCATAAAAGGGCTTTTTTAATCCTCTCCACCGCCCCCACTATCACAGCTACCCGAGTCTGAAGAGGATGAACAGTCATTTGAATGGCTAGCGTTGTGATGGCTGTTGTCATAAAAATGGTGTGTTGAAGAAGATGAATGATCGTGCTTACCAGATCGTGAATAATTTTTTAAATTTCTAAACATTGTAATTAAACAAATGAGTCCGATACTGGAAAAAATCACAATAAATATAATAATAAATAACTTCAAATAACGACCTCCTAGATCAAGCTATAGAGA
>NZ_JABVBF010000224.1 GCF_013344765.1 Acinetobacter lactucae | reverse complement strand
ATACACATCACTATAAAAAACATGGCAACCTCGTTGTCACTCATTAGGAGTGCCCATGTCTGAACTTATTATGAATGAAAAAACTGACTTAGAGCCTCAGGTTCCAAGTGTATTACCACTTTTAGCGTTGCGTGATGTCGTGGTTTATCCACACATGCAAATTGCGTTATTCGTGGGTCGTGAAAAATCGATCAATGCAGTTGATGTGGCTCGTAACAGTGACAATTTAGTATTTGTAGTTGCGCAAAAAGATTCGCTTACAGAAGAAATTGATCACGATAACCTTTATCAGTACGGAACTGTTGCTAAGATTGTTCAAGTCGTAAATCATGAAAATGATGAAAACTGCATTAAAGTACTTATTGAAGGCTTACATCGCTCTAAACTTGAAAAGATTATCGATGAAGATAGTCATTTGACTGCTGAACATAGCTTAAGTCCAATGACTATTAACGTAGATAAAGCTACTCAAGAAACTCGTTTGCAAGAGTTACGTACTTTATTTGCTCAATATGCCGAAGCAAAATTACGTAATGCTCGCGAACTCGTTGCTGCGGCTAATAAAATTGAAGACTTGCTACAACTCATGTTCTTCGTAGCAACACGTGTGCCTCTAAATATTGAAATTAAACAGAAGTTTTTAGAGTACGATGAGTTTGAAGCACATTTGCAAGAGCTTATGAGTTACTTGGTAAATCAATCTGCAGAACAGCAAATTGAACAAACTTTGCATGACAGCGTAAAACGCCAAATGGAAAAAAACCAACGTGAATACTTTCTAAATGAAAAAATGAAAGTCATTCAACGTGAACTTTCTGACATGAATGGCGGCGCTGAAGATGATGTTGCTGAAATAGAGAAACGTCTTGCTGAAGCCGATTTACCTGAACACGTACGCAAAAAAGCTGAAGCAGAGTTCCGTAAGCTTAAAGCAATGCAACCAGCTTCTAGTGAAGCGGCTGTTGTACGTAACTATCTAGAAGTAATTTTAGATACGCCGTGGAATAAAGCGAGCAAAGTGAGTATTAACCTTGCGAAAGCACAGGAAATTCTCGATACAGATCACTATGGCTTAGATGATGTTAAAGATCGTATTGTCGAATACTTAGCTGTTCAGTCGCGTGTTAAAAAACTCAAAGGTCCGATTCTATGTTTAGTAGGCCCTCCAGGTGTAGGTAAAACTTCACTTGGTGAGTCTGTAGCGAAAGCAACAGGTCGTGAGTTTGTTCGTATGGCACTCGGTGGTGTACGTGACGAAGCTGAAATTCGTGGTCACCGTCGTACTTATATTGGTGCGATGCCAGGTAAAATCGTGCAATCTTTAACAAAAGTTGGCGTGAAGAACCCATTGTTCTTACTCGACGAAATTGACAAGATGGCGCAAGACTACCGTGGCGACCCTGCTTCTGCATTGCTTGAAGTACTAGATCCATCACAAAATAGTAAGTTCAACGATCACTATTTAGATCTTGATCTTGACCTATCTGAAGTGATGTTCATCTGTACTGCAAACAGTATGAATATTCCAGAAGCATTGCTTGACCGTATGGAAGTTATTCGTCTACCGGGTTATACCGAAGATGAAAAAGTTAACATTGCTGAACGTTATCTTGTTCCGAAAGCAATTAAGAACAATGGTCTACGTGCAAAAGAGTTAACAATTCACGAAGAAGCGATTCGTGACATTGTTCAACGTTATACACGTGAAGCTGGCGTACGTAATTTAGAACGTGAAGTGTCTAAAATTGCACGTAAAGTGGTAAAAGAAGCAGTAAGTAAAAAGTCTAAAAACTTACAGCTTGATATTACTTCTGCTAATCTTCCAGAATACTTAGGTCCACATAAGTTTGACTTTGGTATTGCAGAAGATGAAGCACAAGTAGGACGCGTAAATGGTCTAGCTTGGACATCTGTAGGTGGTGAGTTACTTACTATTGAAGTTGCAGCTGTCAAAGGTAAAGGTAAATTCATTACGACCGGTTCACTCGGTGATGTTATGAAAGAATCTATTACCACAGCAATGACTTTAGTGCGTACACGTGCCGATGAGCTAGGTATCGAAGCTTCTCGTTTTGAAGAAACTGATGTACACGTTCACTTACCAGAAGGTGCGACACCAAAAGATGGTCCATCTGCTGGTTTAGCGTTAACCACTGCCCTTGTATCAGCATTTACAGGTATTGCGATTCGTCCAGATATTGCAATGACTGGTGAAACAAGTTTAGGTGGCCGTGCAATGCGTATTGGTGGCTTAAAAGAAAAACTTCTTGCAGCACACCGTGGTGGAATCAAGCTTGTCTTTATTCCTCAAGACAACGTTCGAGACTTAGCAGAAATTCCTGCGAATGTTAAAGAAGGTTTAGAAATCAAAGCTGTGAAAAGTATTGATGACATCTTGCCTTTAGCATTAGTTTCGATGCCAAAGCCTTTACCTAAAACACCGATTGTAAAACCGGTGGAAGGTTCAAAAGCAGCACGTCACTAATTAAAAATATAAAAAAGAGAGCTTCGGCTCTCTTTTTTTTGTTACACAATTTGATTGAAAAATATCCAACCATCCTCATAATAGGTAATAAGGGTATTTAAATAAATGGATAGTCCTAACTATCTAACTCTTAGATAGCCTTGTTTTTTATTCTCTATGATCATCTGAACTCCAGACAGATGATCATTTGATCGCAGTCCAACACCATTTTTTGGACTGCGTTTTTTATGCCAATCTTTTAGAGCGTCAGATGCTTTCATTCATCAGGTATAATGCGTCAGCTGTTGTTTGAATGAATAGATAATATGAAAATTCGTATTCTGACCATTGGTCAAAAAATGCCTGCTTGGGTTCTTACTGGTTTTGAAGATTATTTCAAACGTATCCAACCTTTTGTACAAACTCAAGTCATTGAACTGCCTATGGCCAAGCGTGGTAAGAATGATTCAGAAGCAGATATTTTGAAATATTGCCAAATTGAAGGCGAAAGTATTTTAAATGCTTTAAAACCGAATGAAACTTTAATTGCTCTAGAAGTTGGTGGTCGGGAACTAAGTACAGAAAAATTAGCTGACACAATGAAACAATGGATGCTTGAAGGTAATGATGTAGCACTCGCCATTGGGGGTCCAGATGGTTTGTCAGATCAGGTACGTAAAGCTGCTGCATGGCATTGGTCACTTTCAAAACTCACGATGCCCCATCCTTTGGTACGTGTTTTATTAATTGAACAACTATATCGGGCCATGACTATTAATCATAATCACCCCTATCACCGTGCATAAAAGGAACAACCGTTTCATTTTAGGAACAATCCGTTGAAATTTGAATACTTTTAGCATGTTCTGATTTTGGCATAATAACTATGATTCTGCTTTTCAACTCAGGTGTAATGAAATGGAACTACAAACCCTTCCTGGACTGTTTATTTCACATGGCTCGCCTATGCTTGCACTTGATCCAGAACAAGTGGGACCTGCTCTACACCGTTTAGGTACAAATCTGCCTATCCCAAAGGCAATTATTGTGATGTCTGCTCACTGGGAAAGTAAAGCACTTGAAGTGAGTATTTCAACTCGTCCTGAAACATGGCATGACTTCCGCGGTTTTCCTAAAGAGTTATATGAAATTCGCTACAGTGCGCCTGGTGAACCAGCACTTGCAGAAGAAATCTTAAAATTATTGGCAGATGCTCATTTCGTTGCTCATGCCAATAGCACCCGCCCTCGTGACCATGGTGTATGGATGCCTCTATTACATATGTATCCAGATGCAGACATTCCCGTGGTTGAAATCTCTTTGCCATCAAATTTAAGTGCACAAGAAATTTATCGGATAGGACAAACACTTGCACCTTTACGTGATAAACAAATTTTACTGATTGGTTCGGGAAGTATTACTCATAATCTTGCAGAGTTATCTTGGCAAGGAGACAACTCTAAAGTTCCTGAATGGGCTTCAACGTTTAGAAATACTGTCGTGAATAAGCTTTCCCATCAAGATTATGATGGAGTTTTAGACTGGCCATCACTGCCTTACGTAAAACGCAACCACCCTAGTCTTGAACATTTTGCCCCTTTGTTTTTTGCTATGGGCACTGGCAATCGTTTTACGATTGTTCACAGCAGCTTCACAATGGGGTCACTAGGCATGGATATCTATCGTTTTGATTAATGATTAGGAGATACCCCGTTTCGCGGTGTATACCATTATTTTTGTTGAAAATTAGAATAACTTACAAACTTATACATTTTAAAAACCGAAACAATCAAATGTTTACATTT
>NZ_JABVBF010000223.1 GCF_013344765.1 Acinetobacter lactucae | reverse complement strand
GTTCACACAGATCACAAATTTTTAAGAATTATATATTTCTGAATCTTGCCTACATCACATTGGAAATTGATAAAATAATAAAATTACAGATGAGTAAATGATAAAAAGGAAGTTGCAGCAAGATTATAGTTTATGAAAAAAATGTTAAGGCAAAGAATTTATAGTCATATATTTGAACATTTACTCTTTAGAAAAGCGAATTATTTCTACATCCGAATAACAAAACCTCTATTTATATCTCTTATGTCTCTTACTAAAATAATCAAATCACTACTCAACCACATGATTTTTAAATAAGATGATTAAACAAAATTTAGCCATCATTCTACTTTCGAGTATTACGTTGACTGCATGCGCAAAATCAACAAATAATACAGAGCAAACCCAAGCATTAACAACTAAACAAAATCTCTCTTCAGAGCAACAAAAGAAGCTACAACAACTACTTGATAAAACAAAAAAGAATCTTGTAGAGATTAAAGGTGGTACTTTTATGATGGGGGATTTTGGAGAGCAAAAAAGTCCAGATAAATTACCATACGATAGTGATGCTGATAGCAAACCTTTACACAAAGTTACTTTAGACAATTATGCATTAAGCGCAACAAAAGCAACTTATGCTGACTTTGATATATACACAGAAGTTACTGGCCAAGAAAAAATTGGTAAATTTGATGAACTATCAATTCAAGATCGAATTCTCAATTCAGCAGCAGGAGTAAATTGGCAACAAGCCCGAAATTATTGCCAATGGTTAGGAAAACAACTTAATTTAAAAATGGATTTACCGACCGAGGCTCAATGGGAATATGCTGCGCGGAATCGAGGACAATATATTCTTTACCCTACAGACAACGGTAAAATCGATAATGGTAGAAATGTTTGGAGTTTTGAACAACGTCAAAATCAACAAAATAAATTAAACGCTTTTAGAAATATTCCTGAGTTATTAAAGTTTCCCGCAACCCCTCTAGGCCTTTATGACATGATTACTGATAATTATGAGTGGATGCTAGACTGGTATGATCCACAGTATTACGACAAATCTCCTGAAAAAAATCCTCAAGGACCTACAAAAGGTAGCCTCAAAGTTGTACGTAGCTCAATTCCTTCTGAAGGACAATCTCTACAAATGTTTGGAGGCTTCACTTTTAGCAGACATGCTATTCACCCTATAGAGGATCCTAAAGCTGCTAAAGATGAATTAACAAAAAAACATCATCTTGACTTAAATCAAAATAATTCTGTCAGATGTGCATTTATTTACCAAGTTCAATCTTAGATTTCCAATAATTAGCTTTCTCTGTATTATATTTTGGATTTTTTATATCGGAATAGATGTTAATTAATAATTGAATCGCTGCTTGATTCTGTACTTTTGCTGCTTTTTCAGCATATTCAATTGATTTATCAAAATCTTGATCAGTACCATTTCCTGCAAAATATTTTAACGCAACATTATATTGAGCCTCAGGGTTACCATTATTCACTGATTTTAGAAACCAATTCATTGCTTGGATTGGATCTTTTTCAACGCCCTCAACTTTTTCATAATTAAGTGCAACATTATTCTGCGACTTAATATCACCTTGTTGAGCTGCTTTAAGTGACCAATAAAAAGACTCTTTAAAATCTTTCTTTATCCCTGTGCCAGTATATAGTTGATAGGCAATAATTTTTTGTGATTGTAAAAAGCCGAGTTTCGCTGCCTTAACAAAATATTCGTAAGCCTGTTTTTTATCTAATTTAGTTCCTATACCCTCATAATAAACCATTCCAACATTGTGTAAGGCCATAGCATTATTTTTTGGCTGATTGCTTATACCAACTTAACGCTTTTTGGTCATCAATATTTATATAACTTGATCCCTCTTGATAAATTAAGCCAAGTTGCAACATAGCTTCATCATTCCCGAGCTTTGCCGATTGCTCAAATAATTCAAAAGCTTTTTTTTGATCTTCAATATCTGTACTGTTTGTTGCGTAAGTAGAAGCCAAAGTATATAAAGCTTTAGGATCATTTTTTGTGCAGCCTTATTGAGCTCATCTTGAGAGCTATAAACTGATTTTTTAGGTGTGTATCGGTCACAGTATGATTATTTCCACCTTCGCTACAAGCAAGATTCAAAAGAGTACAGAGTAATAGCAATATAAAATTTTCTTTCTTCATAACTTAGTTAAAAATCGGCATGTTCCTACTTAATATTAACATGCCTTAAAAATTCTTATGCTAATCTCAATTAGAGCTTAGATTTCCAATAATTAGCTTTCTCAGGATTATATTTAGGATTTCTATCATTTGAATAGATATCAACCAACAATTGTATAGCAGCTTTATTCTGCGCATTCGCTGCTTTTTCCGCATACTCAATTGATTTCGAAAAATTTTGCTCTACACCATTACCATTATAATACTTAAGCGCAAGGTTATATTGCCCTAATACAAAACCATTATTAGCCGCTTTTTCAAACCATTTTTTAGCAAGTACCGGGTCTTTTGCAACTCCATCTCCATTTTCATAAGCTAAACCAATATTGTTTTGCGACTCAACATCCCCCTGATTGGCTGCTTTTAATGCCCACTCAAAAGCCTTTTTATGGTCCTTAGTTACACCTTCACCGTTGTATAAAAGACCCGCAACTATTACCTGTGATTGTAGTAAGCCTAATTCTGCAGATTGACTAAAATACTTGAAAGCTTTCGCTTTATCTTCTGTTATACCTAATCCTTTATAATATGAAACGCCTAGATTATGTATAGCTGAAGGATTACCTTTTTTAGCCCCCTGTTCAAACCACTTTAAGGCTTTTAAATCATCTTTTTTTATTAAATCATTACCATTCCGATAAATTAATCCTAATTGCAACATGGCATTAGAAGAACCGAGTTTTGCAGATTTTTCGAATAATTCAAATGCCTTCTTCTGGTTAAATTCAACACCTTCACCTGTCGCATACATAGAACCTAATACAAACAATGCTTCAGGATCATTCGCTTTCGCCGCTTTCTCTAAGTCTTCCTTCGACTTGTAATCGGAAACTTTTCTGTAATCTTTGGTTAGAGTACCTTGTGTACTATTTTGACTACCTTCACTACATGCAGAGGTTAAAATAACACTTAAAATCAATAAAAAACGAAATTTCATCACATTATTCCACAAACCTAAAGTTAATCACTTGAAAGTATATGTTCTTCATACATTCCGACACCATATTGCTCCTGTAACTCTTTATGATATTGCTGCTTCTCTTCTGCTGTCATACTTGTCATATCCATAATTAACCCTTCCGCAACATCACCACCTGTTTTGTCGCCTGCATACCATAAGATCCCAAAACAACTCAATCCTGCAACTGCCAACCCTATTGGCCTTTTCGATCCTTTAACCATTTTAGGGCAAACTTTTCCGGCTATTCCAACTGCCACACCACTACCATACATGGAACCACCTATACTTGCGACTTTAGCAGTCCCTTCCGCAGGTTTATTCTGCTCAAAATAAATTGCCGCTTCAGCAATATCCATTCCAGTACCCCAAGTGCCAACAGCCTTACCGACATGACCAATTGCTTCTCCAACATCAACAACTTTAATATTTGAAATACCTCCTCCTTGATATTGACGAGAATTTGTATTAGGTTGGGGTGGATGATAAATTTTTGATTGATTACCTATAGCTTGTTTTAATCCCGCCCCTGTGCTACCTAATTTTTGTTTTGCTTTTTGAATTTGTATGCTCACTAAATTCTTAGGATCAATCGCAGGCTTACTACGATTAAATTTTTTATCAAATTCTTCCTGACCTTTAGCAAAATCTTTCTTTAAAATCTCATAATCAAACACTCTTACCTTGGAGTCTTCAATTACTGCTAAAGAATTCATTAACAAATCAGCAGCTTTCTGACCACTTTGCATTTCTGTTAATAAATCACCTTTCTTTTCGTAGTCTTCTTGCTTCTGTTTATCTTGTTCTTTTTTATATTCCTTAACACTTATTTGAGTTTTATTAACTGCATTTTTATACTTATTAAGGATATTTTCTTTGATACCTTTTTGCTCCTCCTGACTCATCTTTACAGGACCAACGATATAAAGAGGATTCTTTTTAGGATTATGAAGTGTATCTTTTAGAATATTATTTTTCGATCTTTCAAAGGTATTTTCAGGCTTTAAAAGATAAACTGGCACACCTTTCTTACTATTTTCTTGTTTACCATTAGCCATTTTTCCATTCCTCTCTATTAATATAATTTGGTAATTTAATATAAGCTCCTTCGACCAATTTAGTATTTACATC
>NZ_JABVBF010000222.1 GCF_013344765.1 Acinetobacter lactucae | reverse complement strand
ATCCTAAACTAAATAATAACTCTCAAATTAATATATAAAATAATATATAAATATATTTCATACACCCTTAGCGGTTAAATATTAGCATGAAAATAAAATTTTATTGAATAACCTTAAGTATAGTCACCGTATACTATTTTATTATCACCCCTCCCCCAAAACTTCTCCAACACCACATCCCGTTCATCCAAACTTTTAGAACTCAAAACCTGTAGCATCAATCCATCAATTAGGTTTAAAACCATGTTGGCATCAGGATTAAATGCATTGGTTTCCAGACTAAAGACCAAATCAAAAAGCTCTCGAAGTAGCCATTTTCGATATTCAACTGCCATGCGGTAAGCCGTTGGATAGAGCTGTTTTATTTCAAAAATAGCTTTAAACAACAGGTGGTAAAGGCTATTTACATCGACATGTAAGCGAACAATTTCTTTGAGTTTATCGGCTGCGTTGGAGTAGCGGTGTGAGTAGACAATTACCAGCACTTCTTCTTTCAGTCGGCTTTTTTGAAAGCTTATGCAGGTTTCAACCAGCTTTTCTTTCGAGTGAAAGTAGTTATAAAGCGTGGCTTTTGGAATTTTAGTTTCTTTGGCAATCAGGTCTACGCCCGTGTTGTGAAATCCATAGATGTTAAATAGATCTACTGCGCTATGAATAACTTTTAATTTTTTTGAAGCCGTTTCTAAAGTTGGCATAGTTTTACCATTATAAAAATAAGTTGTTATGTTTGGCTGAGATAAAAAGCCTGTGCCCTTTCTGGGAGAAAAAAAGGCACAGCAAAGCCGCAAGATGGTGCTTGGCACATCTCAAGTTTTGTTGTTGCTAAGTTTTAAGTAAAAATGACTTAAAGCCTGAAAACCTTATGGCGTTCAAGCTGCTGTAATTTTTTAAGCTGTGTCGTTATAACTTTTGGCGCGGGGTGCCAAAAAATAATGGATGTGCATAGCCAACTCCTGATTATTGGAGTTCTGCCAGAGCATTTTTTTGGACTTATGGTGGCAGAACGAAAGAGGGTTGACAGACTGGCTTCGAGAACCCAGCACGCACAAAGGCGTCCCCCTTCCGTCCTACCGCTACAAAAAGGGAGACGAGTGGGTCTACATCAAAAAAACGTGTTTTTTCAATGTTCTCAAAGATCAGCCTGTCAAAGCCGGCTGGCAATGTGGCCAGCACGCAAAGCATAATCTGAGAGTTTAGAGGTGTCAATGTAGCTTTTATGACAAGCATTTAAATTTCTTATTATTTTTCATTAGATTAACTTAATTATTATTTTAGATATTATATTTAATTGTATTTTTAATTTAAAGAAAGCGATCCATGCTTACTTATTTCTATCTTTTAACTTTTAATATGAGAGTACACAGCGGAAAGTCTATTTAGACAATCTCTGTCTGCCCCACTTGGTGATAAGCACGATTAAAATAAACCAAGCTTTGGTCATGCTGGCTTTGTTTAATCGCAACAATCGGACAAATTAGAATGGTGTGTGTGCCGACTTGTTGAATTTGTTCAATCTCGCAATCGAAACTGACCAAAGCATCATCTAACACAGGTGAACCTGTTTCTAACTCAATCCATTCGCCATGTTTAAAGCGTTCTTCTGGTGTAAGTTTAGATGAAAATGCTTTTGAAATATGTTCGTGGTGTGCGCCTAAAACATTCACAGTTAAGATTTTGTTATCTAGGAAATGTGCATGTGAACTCGCAGATTGGTTCATACACACCAATAATGTCGGCGGTGTGTCAGTCACACTACAAACAGCAGAGGCAGTAAATCCAAAACGGCCAGACATGCCTGCCGTAGTCACAACACTAACCGCACTTGTGAGTAAAGACATTGCATTTCTAAAGTCTGTTGCTTGAACCATGACATTATTCCTAAATTGAACCGTACCTTGTCCTGTGTGTTTTGCTATACCGCCCAACTCCATCAGGAAGGTACTATCGACATGCGTTCTGATTAGAGCGACATGTAGTAAGTAAAATGAGGGTTACTTGTTTGATTATCAACTACCATCAAAAAGTAACCCTTTATACCACTTATTGGTAAGTATTAAGCAGTAAGATCAAAACCAGTAAGTTCTCTGCGAACGATTTCTGCACCTGCTGTTAAGGCATTTAACTTGCCACGTGCCACTTCACGTGAAAGAGGCGCCATGCCACAGTTTGTGCAAGGGTAAAGCTTGTCAGAGTCTACAAACTGAAGCGCTTTACGCAGTGTGTTAGCCACTTCTTCTGGTGTTTCAATTTGGTTAGATGCAACATCAATCGCACCAACCATGACTTTTTTACCGCGAATGAGTTCAAGTAAATCGATAGGCACATGTGAGTTGTGACATTCTAACGAGATAATATCGATGTTAGATTTTTGCAGTTTCGGGAAAGCTTCTTCGTACTGGCGCCATTCCGAACCGAGTGTCTTTTTCCAGTCTGTATTGGCTTTAATACCGTAACCATAGCAAATGTGAACCGCAGTTTCACATTTTAAACCTTCAATTGCACGCTCTAAAGTCGCAACGCCCCAGTCATTTACTTCGTCAAAGAATACGTTAAATGCAGGTTCGTCAAACTGAATAATGTCTACACCAGCAGCTTCTAACTCACGCGCTTCTTGGTTCAAGATTTTAGCAAATTCCCAAGCCAGTTTTTCACGGCTCTTGTAGTGACCATCGTAAAGCGTATCAATCATAGTCATTGGGCCAGGTAATGCCCACTTAATTGGTTGATCTGTTTGCTGACGTAGGAACTTCGCATCTTCAACAAACACAGGCTTTTGACGAGACACCGCACCAACCACAGACGGTACGCTTGCATCGTAACGGTCACGAATACGAACAGTTTCGCGCTTCTCAAAATCTACGCCATTTAAATGTTCAATAAACGTAGTCACAAAGTGTTGGCGGGTTTGTTCGCCATCGCTCACAATGTCGATGCCAGCAAGGCGCTGTTCGTGCAACGCTAAACGTAGCGCGTCTTTTTTACCTTCAAGCAGACCTTCGTTTTCGAGTTTCCACGGCGACCAAAGCTTTTCAGGTTCTGCAAGCCAAGACGGTTTAGGTAAGCTGCCAGCAGTTGAAGTTGGTAATAATTTTTTCATGTTAAATGACCCGTATGTTGATTAATTAGGAGCGTAATTCGCAGACCACTGCTCAAGAATCGCTTGGTATGGTTTGATAAATTGCTCTTCAACAAACTTCCCCTGCTCTATAGCCAAACGGCTACGTTCTTCACGGTCATACACAATTCGAGTAAGTGAATAATCTTCGTGTTTCAAGCTTGGTTGATAAGACTTTCCAGCCACTGAATTTGCGTTGTAAATTTCAGGACGGTAAATCTTTTGGAAGGTTTCCATCGTACTAATCGTACTAATCAACTCAAGGTTGGTGTAATCACTCAACAAATCACCAGTAAAATAGAACGCTAACGGCGCAACGCTATTTGGCGGCATGAAGTAGCGAACTTTTAAGCCCATTTTTTGGAAATATTCATCGGTTAATGAATAGTCTTCTTGCTTGTATTCCACACCTAAAACAGGATGTTCATTTTCAGTACGGTGGTACTCTTTAGTCGTCGAAACGCTTAGGCAAATCACAGGTGCCTTTTTAAAGTTGGCTTTATAAGTTTCAGAGTTAATAAAGCTCTTAAACAAGTTGCCGTGCAATTCACCAAACTTTTCTGGCGTGCTAAAAGTAGACTTGTTTTTGTTGTGATCTAGCAACAACACACTAAAGTCATAGTCACGTACATAAGACGAGAAGTTGTTACCTACAATACCTTCAATGCGTTCATTGGTTTTCTTATCAACAATATTGGTTTTCAATATTTCGATGAGAGGAAGCCCGCTAGTACGGTTTTCGGCATCAATGTTCATTTCAACTGAAATGATTTCAAGTTCAACGCCATAGCGGTCGCCTTTAGGGTTGTCCCAATGAGCTAAGGCATTGAAACGATTGTCGATCATCTGCAATGTATTGCGCAAATTCTCTTCGCGGCTCATCCCTCTTGCCAAGTTAGCAAAGTTGGTTGTAATACGTGTATTGTCTGCTGGACGATAGTTCTCATCGAAACAAATACTCTTAATCGTAAATGTAAATTCTTTACTCATTGTGATCAGTACCCTAATTTCTGAGATAAAACCTA
The DNA here is from genome assembly GCF_013344765.1 of Acinetobacter lactucae. Lineage (GTDB taxonomy): Bacteria > Pseudomonadota > Gammaproteobacteria > Pseudomonadales > Moraxellaceae > Acinetobacter > Acinetobacter lactucae_A. The sequence continues at coordinate 197 of NZ_JABVBF010000222.1, read as the reverse complement.
AATAAAAACTTTTTGCTCTTTTTAAACTTTCCAGACTTGTCAGATTTGTGCCTTATGGTCTTATCAAAAGTGAATTACTGGAGCGCTTCAGAGCATGGATAGATTTATACCGCAATCACAACATGAATAAAAATGATTTAGTCTCATTCAAAACTGAGTGAAATTCATGTTTAGGGTTTAATAAATAAGTATGAAGT
>NZ_JABVBF010000221.1 GCF_013344765.1 Acinetobacter lactucae | reverse complement strand
GTAGTAAATATACCGAATGGTTGACAATTAAACTATTTGTATTTTTTTTAGTCACTTCGGCCAATAAAAAAACAGCTATTATTCTGTAAATTAAATCTGTTTAGCCGTTTATTATTGACCAAAAATTTGATAAAGCACCCTCACCCAATTATTCATACATATATTTTCAATCAGTGTTTTAGAGTACCCACGTTGTTGCATACGCTCAATTATGCGATGTAGACCCGTTACATCTCCAAGCTCATTACCAATAAGCGCACCGTCAAAATCAGAGCCAAAGCCTACATGTTCTTCGCCCAAATGATCCATTAAATATTCTAAATGTTCTAAAATTACATTGATGGATGTATCTGCATTGCGTTGTCCATCCGATCGTAAAAAGGCGACATCGAAATTTACCCCCACCACCCCTTTACTTTCCCGTATTGCTTTGAGTTGTGGGTCAGTTAGATTACGGGCTTGAGGGCATAAAGCATGTGAATTAGAGTGTGTTGCTACAATTGGCTGCTGCAATATATCTACAGTATTCCAAAAAGCTTTCTCATTCATATGGGAAACATCAATCACCATCTTTTTATTGGCACAGCGTTTTATAAAATCTTTGCCATCGGCAGTAAGACCTGCTCCAATGTCAGGTGAGTGAGGAAACTTAGCATTTAAACCATGTCCAAAGCGGCTAGGTCTATTCCAGAGTGGGCCAATACTACGCAGGCCTCTTTCATAAAATACATCGAGTAAATCAGGATTTTGTTGTAGAGCTTCAGCACCCTCCATATGCAACACAATTGCTAGCTTTTGCTCTGCTAAGCAATCCTGAATACTTTGAGTTGATGTGCAAATTTTAATATTTTTAGAGCGCTGAGCGAGTTGATGAGCTAAATCGAGTTGTTCCAAGCAAATTTGTTCAATTTGCTGCTGTGTAAAATCTGAAGCTGTTTGGTCAAATAGTTTATTGGGATGATGCTGTTGAACATAGCCATACGGAGGTAAAAAAATCGAAAACATTCCTCCGATAAAACCAGCTTGTTGGCAGCGTTTTAAATCAAGATGGCCCGCTAAACGTTCATGAATAAAAGCATGTGCAGGTTCAGGATGGTCACTTAACCATAAACGTGTTAATGCATCATTATGTCCATCAAAAACTCGAATATGACTAGGCTTCATGAGTATTCCTATTACTTACTATATATCTGTAATCGTGTGGACTGGAATATTTTGTGTGGTGCTTAAAGATTTTGAGTTTCGACTATTACGGAATACTAAATTTTGTAGTGGAGCATCCAAATGGCTTTCTGTACGTGCTTGTTCAATTATTTGATGATACGGCGATTTCCCACATACAGGATCGGCATTTGCAGCATCTCCAGTCAACATATAGGCTTGGCAACGACAGCCGCCAAAGTCACGCTCTTTATCAGGACAACTACGGCACCCTTCTGGCATCCATGCATCGCCACGGAAATGATTAAATCCAGTTGATTTGTACCAGATATCTGACAATTTATGTTCGCGGACGTTTGGAAATGAAATTGGCAATTGTCGTGCTGCATGGCAAGGCAGTGCCATACCATCTGGAGCAACCGTAAAGAAGATTTTACCCCAGCCATTCATACAGGCTTTTGGTCGTTCTTCATAATAATCAGGCACTACAAAAATAAGTTTGCAAGGATGATTTTGCGCTTTTAATTTTTCTCGATATTCATTGGTAATCCGTTCTGCACGGGTCAGTTGCTCTTGGGTTGGTAATAAACCTTGGCGGTTTAAAAAAGCCCAACCATAAAACTGACAAATTGCTAGCTCGACTGTATCGGCATTCAGCTCAAGGCAAAGTTCAATGATTTGTTCGATCTGGTCAATGTTATGTCGATGAATAACAAAGTTAAGCACCATTGGGTAATCATATTTCTTAACCAGTCGGCACATTTCATACTTTTGTTCAAAAGCATGCTTTGAACCTGCCAAGGCATCATTTACCACTGGGTCACTCGCTTGGAAGCTCACTTGAATGTGGTCTAGGCCCGCTTGCTTTAAATCAGCAATGCGTTGTTCGGTAAGCCCCATACCCGAGGTAATCAGATTGGTATAAAACCCTTGTTGGTGAGCATGTGCAACCAGCTCTTCTAAATCTTGGCGTACCAGTGGTTCACCACCTGAAAAACCAAGTTGAACAGCACCCATCTGACGTGCCTGATCAAAAATGTCAAACCACTCTTGGGTGGTCAGTTCATTTTTGTGTTGTGCATAGTCCAATGGGTTTGAGCAATATGGGCATTGTAGCGGACAACGATAAGTTAATTCCGCTAATAACCATAAAGGTAGGCCAACACCTTCTGTCATACTAAATCAATCCAGTGTTGCTGCTTTGCGACCAGCATGTAATCCACTACATCTTGGTCAATTTCAGCAATATCACCAAATTTTTGCTTTAACTGAGCAATAATTGCAGAAACATTTTGCTGCCCATCAATATATTGTCCGATTGCCCCTGCACTTTCATTTAACTTGATCATGCCTTCCGGATATAAAATCACAAAACCATTTTGAGCTGGCTCGAACTGAAAACGGTAACCTTGTCGCCATGTCGGCACAAGGTTTAAATCAAACTGCTCTTTATTCATTTAAATAGTCCTTTGTGCCAAACCCGGTTGCTCGTCACGCTGTGATACGGTGCTTCATTGTGAACATATGCCAATGTTAAAGCATCTAAAATGCTCCATAAAATATCCAGCTTAAACTGCAATATTTCAAGCATTCGTTCTTGTTGCTCATGAGTTGTAAATGAATCAAGCGTAATTGTTAAACCATGTTCAACGTCACGGCGAGCCTGACTTAAACGAGAACGGAAATACTCATAGCCTTTATCATCAATCCATGGGTAATGTTGTGGCCATGAATCAAGGCGTGACTGATGAATTTGTGGCGCAAAAAGTTCAGTTAAAGAACTACTGGCTGCTTCACGCCATGAGGCACGGCGTGCGAAGTTCACATAGGCATCTACAGCAAAACGAACACCAGGTAATACCAGTTCTTCAGAAATAACTTGTTCACGACTCAAGCCCACAGCTTCGGCTAACCGTAACCATGCTTCTCGACCACCACCATCAGGATATTCACCATCTTGATCGATCATGCGTTGAATCCATTCTTGGCGAACTCGTTGGTCTGGGCAATTTGCCATAATGGCTGCATCTTTAAGCGGAATATTAATTTGATAGTAATAGCGGTTTGCAACCCAAGCCTGAATTTGTTGTTGAGTTGCTTTTCCTTCATACATCATCACATGAAATGGATGATAGATATGATAATACTGGCCTTTATCAATAATCGCTTGTTTAAATTGTTCGGTTGTTAAAGCTTCAGGTGTTTGAGTCATGTTTCACCTTAGAGTTCAATCTGCATGCCGTCATAGGCAACTTCTACACCATTTGCTTTAAGCTCAGCAAACTGGCTAGAGCTTTCATTTAAAATTGGATTGGTATTGTTAATATGGATGAGCACTTTTTTAGGTGTACTCAGCTGATTTAAATAAGACAGCGAACCGCCTTCGCCACTAATGTATAAATGCCCCATTTCACGACCAGTTTTTTTACCAACCCCTGTTTGTTGCATTTCATCATCTGTCCAGAGCGTTCCATCAATCATGACGCAGTCTGAACTCTGCATAATCTGCATGATTTGATCATCAATTTTTCCAAGACCCGGTGCATAGAATAACTGCTTTTGTGTTTTATGATCTTTAATAATTAAAGCAATATTGTCGCCGTCATGTGGGTCATGTCGATGCGGTGAATATGGTGGCGCTGCACTTTTAATAATTAAAGGCAAAAATTCTAAATTTTCGAAACCATCAATTTTAAAGGCTTGTTTAGGATTAATTTCATTGTATTGAAGACCACCATTCCAGTGTTTGAGCATATTAAAAACGGGAAAGCCGCTCGTTAAATCTTGATGGACCATTTCTGTACACCATACATTCATTGGGCAACCTTCACGTAAGGTCAAAAGCCCAGTGGTATGGTCTAACTGACTATCCATTAAAATAACGCTCGTTATTCCTGTATCACGTAATTTACGCGCTGGTTGAGCTGCTTTAAATTCGAAAAGTTGCTGCCGAATATCAGGTGACGCATTTAATAAAACCCAGTCTGTCCCATTTTCAGAAACAGCAATTGATGATTGAGTACGGGCTTTGGCTTGGATTGTACCTGTGCGCACGCCATGACAATTCGGGCAATTACAATTCCACTGCGGGAACCCGCCTCCGGCAGCTGAACCTAAAACATAAATATACATAAAATTAATATCTTATTAGAAAGAGATAAGCCCTAGAACAAGACTAGGGCTTATGACATATTTGGATGAAACTGAATTAACGTGCTTCGAAGTACATAGTAACTTCAAAACCAATGCGTAAATCAGTAAAAGCTGGTTTAGTCCATTGCATAAA
>NZ_JABVBF010000220.1 GCF_013344765.1 Acinetobacter lactucae | reverse complement strand
TTCCCCTTAAAATGATTTTAAGACTTTAAATATAGCGGTTTATTTTTTCTCATTGATATATCCCCAATCATTACGAGAATAATATGAAATTTTATAGAACTATTTTGGTTTTAGGCCTCGGGATCGGCGATTACAGCGTTTCGGGTTGTGACCTTCGCACTCAGCAGGAGTTTGAAAAAATTTGCCTGTCGGGTGGGCACACCCAAGCCAGTTGCGACTGTATTTACCAACGGCTTGAACAAGTATATTCGCATAAGCTTATGCAACGTCTAGAACATGTCAGTTTGCAAAGCCCTGCTCTCCCACAGGACTTTGCCCCTACTTTTTTTAGCGTGATGCGGCGGTGCGATAAAGAAGACATGGGCTAAGCGTTTGGCTTAGCTCCCTTATCTCTGTGTCGCAATGGTAGATGACTTTAAATCAGCGCAAAAAATTAAAGTTCTGTTGTGGCACGGGGGCCTTGGGAAATAAGTTAACTCTACTGAACAATAAAAATATACAGTATTGTCTACCCCCTGTTTGGTATGATTTTGGCATTTCATTAAGATAAGAAGGAATAAGTTTGGCAACACCATATATAACAATAGGCTGCCCCACTAGTGGTGGTGGTCAAGTAATTTCAGGGAACAGTATGTTCCTAATCGACGGTATTCCCGTTGCCTGTGTCGGTGACAAAGCTACCTGCCCAACTCATAAAGTTGTTGCAACTATTGTGTCAGGCGACCCATATATGCAGATCTTTGGGAAAGCTGCTGCCCGTGTTAACGACTCTCTTTCCTGTGGCTGTAAATTACTACCTCAACAAAACTTAGTAGTTCAAGACAATGGAGGTAGTTCTGCACAAAGTTCATCAGCGAGTAAAGCACAAGATAGTTTTGTTCCTCAGACTGACGAGCATGGACTCAAGTTTCAGCTTAAAGATCAGGAGACTGGCAAACCTCTCACACAACAATACTTTAAATTGAAAGGACCAGACGGTACAGAGATTGAAGGTTTTACAGATAAAAGCGGTTATACCGAATTAATAAAAACAGGTACGGAAGCCAAAGAGGTTGATTTAACTACTTTTGACCTATCAAAACCTATGGATGCATGGAATTAAGAATGTCAGATAAGAATTTAGGAAATCCATACAGTCGTAATATACCGGGCTCATCACCTGCTTGGGATGCTTACCCTCATGAAGAGAAAGTTTGTGAAATAACAGAGCCTCTTTGCAATGACCATATTAAAATCCGAAACTATTATATGGCTAGGCCCTATAACTTTATGATGAACATCAACCAGTGGGCAGAGGTAGGAAACACCATTGAGTTATTAATGGCTGTGCGTTTTGGTATGGAATGGGATGTAAATAAACTTCCTGAAAGTAATATGGCTGACCCTGCTTTTCATACAGGCATGTACATAAAATTTCATAATTATGTACTCAAACATGCAATGAAAGAAGGTGCACGAATTGTTGGGGAATTTCAGCAAACAGCCTTTAAAGTTCGTTTTTTAAGTGCATTTGCTGTCGATGAGCTACTTGAACTGCGGAATCTAAGCAAATTTGATCAAGGCAAAGAAATTTACTCAAAAATTGAAGACCTAAAAGATACTTTTGCAAAGTTAAATGCAGCACGAGCTAGTACTGATTTAGCACAATTAAGAATGAATGACGGACCATTATTCATTAATCGTGAAATGTTTAAAAAGGTCTTTAATCAAGACTTTAATCCTAAGATGATTCAAATAATGAAACAATCTAGAGAATATTCAGGAGATCCTATTAATGTTCGTGAAAAAGGGCTCTATTAGCCCCTTAAAAATAACTCTAATCTCTATATTTTACCTAGCTATTAGCGGATGTGCCAATACGCAAGTTAATAACCATAGAGAGGCTGTTATTAATTCAACACGTGGAGCAGTAGATATGCTAATTATGGACCAACCAGTCTATAGGAATGCAATTGCTAACGAGAAGAATAAGGTTACAAATGCTTTACTTTATACTACTTTAAAGAAAATGGGAGTTTTAAGAGAGCTTGAAAAAGAAGTGGGAAATAACTTTGTAATTGAAGAAGATCTATCTTTAGCGAAACTAAATCAATTATGCTGGACAACTAAATTTCTTCAGCATTATAAAAATGACTTATCTCCTCAATCTCAAACTGACTATCAAAAAGTTTATGCTTGGGTGGATGCTAAACAATCTGTTTGGCTAAAAAAGCTGAATGAGTCTTATAGTAAAGATGAACTCGGTGAAAATGATTGTCGTAAATAATTATTCCATAAAATGGCCCTGAATTTTTCAGGGCCTCTTGCTATATAAAATAGTGAATACAATAGAGATCCGCACAATGTTAGCAATAAAGGCTTCTACTAAATACATGAAACCACTTCTAATAGCATTAGTATTGATGGTAAGCGGTTGTGCAAATACACAAGTAAACAATGACAAAGAAGCCTTAAAAAATGCAACACGTGGCGCTGTAGGCATGGTGCTACTTGATCATCATATGTATAAGAATGCTATTGCAAGCGGTAATAATGCTGTTACTCAGTCAATGCTTGCGTCAACTTTACTGAAAGCGGGTATTTTAAAAACCTATGAGAAAGAGGTGGGTGACGGTTATACGATTGAGTCAAGTTTACCTTTGGCAAAATTGAATAAGCTCTGTTGGATGGGTAAATTTGTGCAGCACTATAAAAACGATATCCCAGCAGAAAATTTGCCAGCATATAAAGATACACTTGTGTGGCTTGATACTAAGCAGATGGCTTTATTAAAGAAACTCAATGAGTCTTATAGTAAAGATGAACTCGGTGAAGATGATTGCCGTAAATAATGAGTCAACAAAAAAGCCACTTATCATAAGTGGCTTTTTTGTTGAGAATTTTGGTGGGATGGTTACCCTTCTAAAGATAAGGAAGAGTCGTTGTAATAGCGTTGTACTCTAAATCAGCGCAAAAAATTAAAGCTCTGTTGTGACACAGAGCCTTGGGAGAGGCTATCTGATGATGACTAAGATATAGACTTATTGAGCGACCTTCTGAATTCGCTCTACAGTAATATATTCATTAGGAATCACGATCTGCTTTTCAATATCTCTCACTTTGTAAGAAACTAATGTGTTTTTACCAATTCCTTGGAATGGAACTTTCATATCCTTAAAAATAAAAATTTGGTCTTGGCTTAGTTCCTTAGTAGTTATTTTTGGTAATTCAATTAAATTGGCATAAGGGGCCTTGATGTATAACGTCGCCTTTTCTATTCTCACACCAGTATTTTGCATAGTGTAATGAAGAAACAGCTTACCAATATCAGCAAATGGGAACATATAAACTATAGGAATCGCGATAAGAAAAAGAGCCATTTGTAAGCAATTTTTTTTAGAGGTTTCTAACCTTTTTAGCTTTTCTTTTGCAAATGTTTTCAGATGCTCACTCGCCTCAGCGTCTTCAATAATTTCCTCTATGTTTTTGAACTTTTTATTGAAAATATTGATATCTTGGCGATTAACGTAAAAAGCATAATATAGAAAGGCAATCAAGCTTGCCGTAATTCCTACGTAAAGGCTTACTTGCCAATACGCTAAAAATAAACCATGAAGTATATATATAAAATAAACGGATACACAGAATGTACTAATACTAATCTTTGGAAAGGGTAAGTCATCTCTGAATTGTTTATGAGGTGGCAAGTATTTATTAGCCAATTTTAATATGAGGTATGTCACTGGCATTAAAGACATGCCAAATAAAAATAAGACCATGCTTAAAATACTATAAACAATTGAACATGCGACAAAAATCAGTAAAAAAATCAGTGTATCACCAAAGCTAATTTCCGATGGGATATAGCCAATTGTTAAAAGGTATGCAACTAAGCACAACACTCCTATTGCAACTATCGCTTTAGTCATTGTCAGCGCAACTTCATGCCACTGCCCCAGATTATTTAAATATCTCGTTATCAAGTCGTTCATTTGATCTAACCAAATTTTATAAATTTTTTAAGAATCGATAATTACTCTTTTTTAAACCGCTCCCCAGCGGAGTAATCATGTTTTGAAATTTCCCCAAATTTCAGAGTATGTTTTCACATGCTGTTCAATAATGTCCAAAAATTTAGGTATAAAATACCAAGATTACTTGCCACAATATTCTCTAGATATAGTAACCCGCATATGCGGGTTCTTAAATTTAAATGCCTTAATAATTTTCAGAACTGCCAGTATCTGACGTTGTATCTTCAGTAGCTAATTCCTCAACAGCTACTTCCTCTTTCTGATGTTTACTAACTGATCTTGTTTCATTTTCTAAAGTTTCTCCCGCTGCCGCCTCAGCAGCCACACCGGGTATTTGTTCTGTTGGAGATGCATCAATTGCTATCTCTTCACTTGTTTCCACTGGAAACTTTGCTAAATAATCTTTATGGCAATATAACTTTACCAAACTATCAAAATAGTAATTATCAGGCCCATCAAAGATTACTTGTTTATCTGATTTAACTATAAATCTGGAGAAACCTGCATAAGCACCCCATGAGTTTTTGGCATTTACCTCACCACAATTTTTAATAACATTTCTAAATTTTGCAGAATCACCATCTT
>NZ_JABVBF010000021.1 GCF_013344765.1 Acinetobacter lactucae | reverse complement strand
GTTAGCAGGTTCATTGCCTTCTAAAATTTTTAAAAATTATCAAGCTAAAAGTAAAAATGAGGTATGAAATTTAAGTTAATGACTGAAATTAAAAAATTAGAACTTAATAAAAATAATTTATGCAAACGATCTGGTGGCTTAACTTTTAATAAATATAGATCAACCTGTAAACCCTTACAGGTGTAATAAGAAACACTCGCACTTAAAATATAATGTGAATTTATATTTTAAACAAAAAGTATATTCATTTTTATTAAAAGCCCCAGCTAGAAATGTAATTTCTGAATTAGCGAATTTCAAGGGTGAATTATAATTAATCGGAGTAAGTTATGGCTGTAATGGATACGGATAATATCATTGCAACATTGGAATCCCACGCAAATTTAAATGGAAGTAAGGTTGCTTTCGAGTATTTAGGGCGTAAATCGGGTGGTATTCATTCTCTTACGTATGAAGACTTGAATGCACGAGTTCAACATCAAGCTCAAATATTAATGAATCTTGTAGACAGTGGTGATCGTGCCGTATTGCTGTTCGAGCCTGGGCTAGACTTTATCGTATCTTTTTTTGCTTGTCTGAAAGCTAAAATTATCGCAGTACCAGTTAGCTTGCCGTTTAATCGTAATGGTTTTTCTAATATTTTGAATATTATGAATGACTGTGAACCAAAAATAGTACTTACAACAAAAAAGATTCTTGAGCTATCAGGCCTGATCACATTAAAGGCTCAAAATGAAAGTTTAATACTACATGCCGTTGATGCCGAATTGAAGCGTGATTTGGTAGAAAAAGATTTTCCGCTCATTGTAGAAGATGATATTTGCTTCCTGCAGTATACCTCGGGATCAACAGGTTGGCCTAAAGGTGTAATCGTTACCCATAAAAATATTATGGCAAATGAAGTGATGATTGCCGAAGCCTTTTGTACGCAGCCAGATGATATTGGCCTGACATGGTTGCCTGTTTATCACGATATGGGATTAATTGGCTCGGTTTTGCAGACCGTGTACGTGGGGCTGACTTGTTATGTCATGTCACCGCTGGACTTTATCCGTAAACCCCTTAAATGGCTACAATTTATTAGCGATAAAGGCGTCACTATTAGCGGCGGACCAAACTTTGCCTATGAATTGTGCTTGCATCGCATCTCAGATGAGGATGCTGCATCGCTTGATCTGAGTCGCGTTCGTGTAATGTTTAACGGTGCCGAGCCAATCAAGGCTCATGTTATGCAGCGCTTCATGGAGAAGTTTAATACTCAGTCGCAATTGAAGTTAGATACTTTTTTGCCATGCTATGGCTTGGCGGAAGTTACGCTCTTAGTCAGTGGTGTGACTGGTCCTCTTAATGCAATTTCGCTTGATCGTGACAAGTTAAATGCCCACTTGGTACAGACCAGTCAAGACCAGAATGCTGTGCAAGTGGTGAGCTGTGGCAAGATCTCTGCACACATTGATTGCCGTATTGTTAATCCACATACCCGCAAAGAGGTAGGGGCTGATGAAGTCGGTGAAATCTGGCTAGTAGGTGAGAGTGTCACTGCGGGTTACTGGCAGAAGCCAGAGGTCAATCAGGAAACCTTTGCTGCAACCATCCTCGATAAGGCAGATAAGCCTAGTCAAGTGCATTACTTAAGAACGGGGGATATGGGCTTTGTTAAAGATGGAAACCTGTATGTGACTGGTCGTCTTAAGGATGTGATTATCATTCGTGGCAAGAACTATTACCCACAAGATATCGAATGCTCTGTTGAAATGGCACATCCTGCTGTTCGTAAAGGCTGTGTTGCAGCAGTGAATGTTGCTGATTCTGACGGTGTTACGGTTGTACTTGAAATCAAGAAGAAGTCACTAGACAAGACTCTCAATTTTGAAGCCATTAGAACTCAGGTCAAGGAACAAGTGACAGCTGAGATTGGCTTGCCTGTAGACGGTGTCTTTTTACTGCATCAGGGCCGAATAAATAAGACCACGAGCGGCAAAATCAGAAGAAGAAAAATTAAAGAGCAGATCGAACGCGGTCAACTGGTCTGTTTAACCCATCCAAACCGTAGAACGGTGATTGCTCGAAACTATGTCAAGAACGGTTTAGAAGTCATCCGTGATCGTGAGCAGCGGGGGCAGCTGATTCGTTATAGCTCCAATCTACTCAACTCAATGATCAAGGAACGTGAAGTACGCACGCTGATTTTTAATCGTCTGAAAAGTGCTTTGTTTTAACCCTTACCTTTTAATCATTTGAGTGAAAATTCATGTCACTTACATCCAATTTGCGGCAGTTTCAATCTGCCGCTCGTCTGGAGCAAATTTTAGGCTCCGTACATGATACCAACAACGACTTTTCTTGGTCCGCTGCCATCGAACGTGATGAGAAAGAACAGTACCCTCAGCGTGCTGTTGATTTTCTGAATGCGGTAGGTATGAACCGTTTCTATGTACCTTCAGAGCTTGGAGGTCGTATGGAAATTGGTGAAGAGTTGCTATATCTGCATCGCGTGTTGGCACGACGCGATCTAACCATCAATTCGACTTATAGTACGAATGCTTGGTCTGTGATCGTATGGATCGGCGGTAATGTGACTCAATGCCAAAACATTGCTAGTCGAATTTTGAGTGGTGCTGCACCAGCGCTGGCTTATAGTGAGAAAGCGCATGGAGCTGACCTTCTATCTAGTGAAGTAACTGCACAAGCCACGGAAAGCAAGTACGTTTTGAATGGCGAAAAATGGTCAATCAATCGCGCTACTCTAGGCGACTCTTTAAGTCTGATTGCTAAAACGTCGGATGACCGTGGACCACGTAGCCTGAGTGCATTTTGGCTTGATAAACGCCATATGGTTTCTAAGGGAACTTATAGTCTGAATCGCCTGCCAACAGTGGGTATGCGTGGGCTAGATATCAGTGGTATTGGCTTTAACAATGCTGAAATTCACAAAGACGCTCTAATTGGTGAAGAAGGCCAAGGGTTAGAGCTTGGGCTGAAGACTCTACAGGTAACACGTGCATATTGCAGCAGTTTCTCTCTAGGTGCTGGCGATACGATGCTACGCATCGCAACCGAGTTTGCTATTGAACGCGAGTTATATAACAAAAAAGTAATAAGTATTCCGCTAGTGCGTGAGCAACTCGCTACAGCCTATGCTTATCTTTTAGCAGCTGAGGTGTTATCACTCGTTGGTGCGCGTGGGTTACACGTTTGTATTAATCAGTTCAGCACATGGTCACCGATCATTAAGGTACTGGTGCCTGAGTATGTAGAGTCACTCGCTAAGATCACTTCCTCAGTGCTTGGATCGCGTTTTTTCTTAAGAAATGCATATGCTGATGGAATGTACCAGAAAGCTTTCAGAGATCATCTGATTGTTAGTGTGTTTGACGGCAGTAGCACCGTCTGTCTAGACAGCCTGAGTTTTCAGCTCAAGTCTGCCAATAAAGGCCGTAGCAAAAAAGTAAACCATCTCGACCAAGCCGAAGCTAAAGCACGCTATCACCAGTTATATGACTTACAGGTGAAGACGGATGCTATTGATTTTCGTGAGCTTGAGATTTTCAACCGCGATGGTGACTTGGTGATGGAGTCACTGGGAACGATCATCGAGATGCTCAACGATGCGGACGTTACAGAGGGAATGACTGCTGAGATTCTGTCCCCGTTACGTGAACGTGCTGATCAACTTCTTATCGAGCAGCGCACGCTAGATCAAAAAATTCAGGATTATTTCTCAAATTCAGAAGCGGCCAAAGAGTTTGAAACATTACGTTTCAGCTTGGCCCGTGACTATGCCGAGTTATTTGCTCGCATTGCTGTGCTGGGTTTTTGGATATTTAACCGTCATGGCTTAAGACCTGCTTTGCAGGATGGTGCGTGGCTGATCATTTTCCTAAATGCTGCTGAAGGGCAAACATCCCCTCCAATGACATCACTACGTGAAAGCACATTGGCAGATCTGCTAGACCGAATTTCAACCAACCATATGTTATCTGTCATCGATTTTGCACTGGCACCACGTGATGCCAAACCGGTTAAAGAGGAAATTACCCCATGAATAAAGATAAAGCTTACTGGAGCGCAATCATTCGTACGCTAGTAGCCAAAGAAATGCGCGTAGAGCCTGAGACGATTAATCCAGATCAAAAATTTACCAGTTACGGTCTTGACTCGATCGTTGCTTTGTCTGTGTCTGGGGATTTAGAAGATCTGACAAAACTAGAGCTTGAACCGACATTACTATGGGATTACCCGACAATTAATGCGTTGGCTGAATATCTTGTTTCTGAGTTGCAACAGGGAGTTGCTTCGTGAATAACCTTGTACGACTAGAACCAGAAGTTCTGTCACGTCATGCGATTTCTGCAGAACAGCTCGGCATCTGGTATATCCAGCGCCTTGAGTCGACCTGCAGTGCCTACAATATGGTGGTGGCCTTTGATGTGAAGGTCAACCAACCATTAGGCAATAAGCCGATGGAGATTCTAGAAGCGGTAATGCATGATTATCCGCTGCTACGTGTAAGTATGCCTGCCAATGATCAGGGTATTGAGCAACTTATCTGGGATCGAATCTATCCTAATATCGTCTTCTCTGATGCTCGCCATGTCGATGCATCTGATTTGACACAATTGGTCGAGCAGGATACTAAACAGCCGTTTGATCTAACTCAGCCACCGCTGTGGCGTATTCATTGTTATGAACGTGGTGAAAATCACTATGTGATTGCAGTCGTGATTCATCATGCGCTCATGGATTTTTGGTCAATTGGTCTGTTGCTGAGAGAAATTAGTAAACGTTTTGGACTAGTTACAGAGTCAGACGTAGTGAACGGAATCGAGTTCGCACAGTATGCTGATAAGCAGCAGAGCAGCGTAATCGATGATACTGATGAAAGTTTAATTTTCTGGAAAAATGCACTGAAGCATGCACCACACGTGCATAGCATTCCGCTTGATTATCCTCGACCAGCTGTGCAGCAACACAAAGGTAGCTCGCTGGTGTTCCGTGTGCCTGAATCAGTGTCGTCTGGACTTGTGAACTTAGCCAAAGATTATGAGATCACACTGTTTGGACTTGTACTATCTGGTTTCTATATCCTGCTACACAAGCTATCAAATGAAAATGAACTCGTTATTGCTACACCTGTAGCTGGTCGACTTGAGCGCTCGTTGCGCAATGCGCTGGGGCAGTTTGTCAATACGATTGCTATTCACATGGACATTGATGCTGACCAGACTTTACGTCAATTTACACAGCAGGTTCAGGAACAATTAAGACAGAGCCTCAAGCATCAAAAAGTTGCCTTTTCCAGAGTAGTTGAAGCTGTTTCACCAAAGCGCGATGGTAGTATTAACCCATTAGCTCAGGTGGGAATGTTCTGGGAACGTCTAGGTGGTATGGATGAGTTTAAAGAACTACTCCTGCCAATACAGACTCCAGCGACTTTGGTCGGCCAAGACCTGACCTTAGGAAGTTTTCCAGTTCGCCAGCAAGAAGGTCAATTAGATCTTACGCTGGAAATGGGTGGTGAATATCAAGGCGAACTAGTTGGTGTACTGAAATATAACTCTGAGCTGTTTTCTGCACAGTCTGCCGAGAATATGGTGCAACTGCTGCAAGCTGTACTATCAGAGATGGTGGCTCATCCTGAACGTAAGATCGTTGAGTTAGATATTGCGCCTGATTATAAAAATGGCATTCAGTTTGAGGCCCTACGTGGACAGGCGACTGATTATCCTCAACATGATCTACTGGCAATGATTTTAAAGCAGATTGATGAGCGTGGTGACAATCATGCTTTGACCTCGAAGGATCATGCGGTTAGCTATCGTGACTTAGGTCAACATATCGCTGGTATTGCTGAATATTTGCGTGCGCATGGCGTTACCCGTGGCAATCGTGTAGGTCTGATGTTAGATCGTACAGCTTTATTGCCAGCAGCAATCCTCGGGATTTGGGCGGCAGGAGCAGCTTATGTACCGCTAGATCCTAATTTCCCAAGTGAACGTTTGCACAACATCATCGAAGATGCTGAACCTAAAGTTATCTTGACTCAAACCGAGTTGATGGATGCTCTTAACGTTTCTGTGCCGCGTTTAGATATCAATCAAGCTGGTGTTGTGCCACTTGAACAAGTGCGCGAGACGCTTGCCTTTGGTGACATAGCTTATGTGATGTACACATCAGGCTCGACAGGTAAACCTAAAGGTGTTCGTATTGGGCATCCTTCAATCATCAATTTCTTGCTATCTATGAATGATAGATTGCAAGTGACTGCTGACACTCAGCTATTAGCAATCACCACTTATGCATTTGATATTTCAATTCTTGAATTACTCATTCCGCTAATGTACGGCGGTGTAGTGCATGTTTGCCCACGTGAAGTATCACAAGACGGCAATCAATTGGTGGATTATCTAAATACTAAATCTATCAATGTCTTGCAGGCAACACCGGCTTCTTGGAAAATGCTCTTAGACAGCGAGTGGAGTGGCAATGCGGGAATGACAGCACTCTGTGGAGGCGAAGCGCTAGATACTATTCTGGCAGAAAAACTGTTAGGTAAAGTCGGTTGTCTATGGAATGTCTATGGCCCGACTGAAACTACAGTGTGGTCTAGTGCGGCTCGTATCACCGATGCAAAAAATATTGATTTAGGCGAACCTCTGGCGAACACCCAGCTTTATGTCCTTGATGAACAGCAACGTTTAGTCCCACCAGGTGTCATGGGAGAGCTTTGGATTGGTGGTGATGGTCTGGCAGTTGATTACTGGCATCGACCTGAGCTGACAGATGCCCAATTTAGAACATTGCCATCTCTACCAAATGCTGGTCGACTCTATCGTACCGGAGATAAAGTCTGTCTGCGTACCGATGGAAGTTTAACTCATCATGGACGTCTAGATTTCCAAGTCAAGATTCGTGGATTCCGTATTGAACTAGGCGAAATCGAGAATGTTATCAAACAGATCGACGGTATCACCGATGCAGTTGTACTGGTTAAGAGTACAGCCAGCAACGATCAAAAACTGGTGGCTTATTTAACCGGCCATGAGATTGATATTGCTAGTTTGAAAAAGACGATGCAAATCCATTTACCAGCTTACATGGTACCAAATACGTTTATGACGTTGGATGAATTTCCAATGACGGCCAACAATAAGTTGGATCGTAAAGCGTTTCCTGAGCCTGTGTTTGAACAAAGTAACGATTATGTTGCACCACGTGATCCGATTGAAATTGAACTCTGTACTACTTTTGAGCAGATTTTATCGGTTAAACGGGTTGGTATACATGATGACTTCTTTGACTTGGGTGGACATTCGTTACTTGCTGTGAAGCTTGTTAATCACCTCAAAAAAGCATTTGGCACCGAACTATCAGTTGCTTTGCTGGCCCAATATTCCACTGTAGAGAGTTTGGGTGAGATCATTCGTGAAAATAAAGAAATTAAGCCTTCCATTGTAATTGAACTGCGCCGGGGAACCTATGAACAACCACTTTGGCTGTTCCATCCAATTGGTGGCAGTACCTTCTGTTATATGGAGCTTTCGCGTCATCTCAATCCGAAACGTACCTTGCGTGCTATTCAGTCTCCTGGACTGATTGAGGCAGATGCTGCGGAAGTGGCAATCGAAGATATGGCAACGCTCTATATTGCTGAAATGCAAAAGATGCAGCCTGAGGGACCTTATTTCCTCGGTGGATGGTGCTTTGGTGGTGCGATCGCATACGAGATCAGTCATCAGTTGCGTCAAATGGGGCAGCAGGTCACAGGTATTGTCATGATCGATACCCGTGCTCCAATTCCAGAGAATGTGCCTGAAGATGCTGATGATGCGATGCTTTTATCTTGGTTTGCCCGTGATTTGGCTGCGCCTTACGGCAAGAGGTTGACGATCCCAGCACAATACTTGCGTGAATTGAGTCCAGATCACATGTTTGATCATGTGCTTAAAGAAGCCAAGGCTATTAATGTCCTGCCTCTAGATGCAGACCCATCAGATTTCCGACTTTACTTTGATACCTATTTGGCGAATGGCATCGCACTCCAGACTTATTTCCCAGAGCCTGAAGAGTTTCCGATTCTTTTTGTGAAGGCCAAAGATGAACCAGAAGATTTTGGGGAAAGCCTAGGTTGGGATCAATTGGTTAAAGACACCTTTAAACAGGTGGATCTTCCTGGTGATCATTCATCAATTATGTACGCTGAGAATGTCGTGGCTGTTGCCCAGACAATTGATCAGATGTATCCAATTCCCGCATAAGAAATACAAGAAGGTAGAACTACTATGGTGACCATAGAACATGCTTTCCTCATACCGGCCGAGATTGACAAGGTTTTTAACTATCTTGCAAACCCGGCCAATGATGCAGGTTGGCAATTGTCGTGTAAGCATTCTGAACTGCTAGACAATACTCCGCGTGTGGGCAGTAAGTATGAAATCGGTTTTAGCTTTATTGGTCGTGAAATGTCCTTTAAAGGTGAAATTACCCATCTAGTACCGAACGAATTGTATGCATTTAAAGTAGTGGAGGGGCCCTTTCACTACACAGGTACTTACCGTTTCAAACCACATCCGGAAGGTACATGGATTGAATGGGTGTTTGAAGCTGAACCAGGTAGTTTTTTTGGTGTATTGCCGCCAGCATTGCTAAAAAAGATGGTGCTCGCCCAGTTCAAAAAAGATGTCGATAATCTCGAGGCTCTAGCTCAGAAGGGTGAAGCCTATGAGTCGACTGGCACTGAAAGTAAGCCAACGCACGAGACCAATAAGCCACCTCGCAAGACTGATCAGATGATGGAGCAATATGCGCGTTGGATTCTTAGCCATCGCCGTATTGTGCTGACGGTGGTAATGCTTTTGACGATTGCACTGGCGTATCTCGCATCTGGTGTAAAAATTATTATTGATCCAGATGCGCTTGCGCCCAAAGGGCATCCTTATATCACCTCGACCAAGCTGATAGAAAAGAAATTCGGCTCCAAGTACATGGTCGTGATTGGTATTACACCGAAGCAGGGTGATATTTATCAGCCGCAAGTGTTAGAAAAAGTCAAACGCATTACCGAAGAGGTTGATAATGCTCCGGGTGTGGTTCGATCTACTCTGATGAGTCTGGCTGCACGTCAGGCCAAAGGGATCACGGCGAATTCGGATGGCTTTGATGCTAAGAAATTACTGCCGAACAGTTCTGTGACCGAAGGTGATGTCGATCAGCTGAAAAAACTGTTGACACTGAATCCAATCTACATGAATTCGGTCGTATCCAAAGATCAGAAAACTGCTGCTATTTTGCTTGAGCTTGAGGAAAGTCCAGAGGGCTTCCAAAAGATGATGGGTCCGATCAACAAGATCGTAGCGGCTGAACAGTCTAAGGATATGACCATTAGTGTCGGCGGTAATCCTGTTTATTTGGATAAAGCCGAAGATTACTCTAAACGGATCAATATCTTGTTCCCGATTGCCATACTGGTCATTGGGTTATTGCACTTCGAAGCATTCCGTAGTAAGCAGGGTTTGATCTTGCCACTTGTTACAGCTTTACTGGCTGTGGCATGGGGTATGGGCATGATGGGGCTGTTCAAACAGCCAATGGATATCTTTAACTCTCCTACACCTATTCTGATTCTCGCCATTGCGGCAGGGCACGCCGTTCAGTTGCTCAAGCGATACTATGAAGACTTTGATCGACTGACTGCCCAAGGTGTGGAACCTAAAGCTGCGAATAGCGAAGCCGTGGTGCAGTCTATGGTTCGTGTTGGTCCGGTTATGATATTGGCTGGCGGTATTGCAGCGGCTGGATTCTTCTCTCTGTTGACCTTTAATATTCCGACTATCCGTTCATTCGGTATTTTTACAGGAATCGGGATTATCAGTACGCTGATTATTGAGATGACTTTTATTCCTGTACTTCGCTCGATGCTACCACCGCCTTCGGTTACCAAGGTCGCACGCAAAGGTTTACCGATCTGGGACTGGATTCCAAAACGCATTGGCGATGTCATTTTGTCAGTTCGTCCGCGAATGATGCTAATGACTGTGATTGCAGTACTGGGTGTTTTTCTTGCTATTGGCACAAGCCGTATTGTGGTGGATAACGATAGCCGAAACTTTTTCTCGCGCGACCTACCAATGCAGCAAGATGACAGATTTCTGAATCAGTCTCTTGGTGGCACAAACAGTCTCTACATCATGGTCGATACAAAGGTTCGTGATGGTATTGAAAATCCAGAAATTCTAAAAGCGATTGATAATACAGAAAAGTTCGCGAATTCAATTCCAGAGGTCGGTAAAACCATCTCTATCGTGGACTATATCAAGAGAATGAATCAGGCAATGAATGCCGATCAGCCACAGGCATTTCAGGTTCCAGCAACCAAAGATGTTGTTGCTCAGTATCTACTGTTGTATTCAATGTCTGGTGAACCGACTGATTTTGAATCTTACATTGATACGACTCAGCGCTATGCCAAGATCACGATTCTGTTAAAAACAGGTAGTAATCATCGTATTAAAGAAATCCTTGAGTCGCTAAAAACATATATGGCGGGTCAATTGGGTGATAAGGCTGTTGTGAGTTTTGGTGGTGATGTGACTCAAACCATCGCTTTAACTGAAACCATGGTTCACGGCAAACTCATGAATATTCTACAGATTTCATTTGCCGTATTCTTTATCTCTGCGCTGGTCTTCCGCTCACTTTCGGCTGGGTTGATTGTCCTGACACCACTTCTGTTCTCAATTCTTGCCATCTTTGGCGTGATGGGCTGGCTCGATATTCCGCTCAATATTCCGAACTCCCTCATCTCGGCCATGGCTGTCGGTATTGGTGCAGATTATGCCATTTACTTCCTCTATCGCTTGCGTGAAATCTTGCGCGAAGAAGGGGGCGATATCAAAGATGCTATTCGTAAAACTTTAAGTACTGCTGGTAAGGCTTCACTTTTTGTCGCGACTGCGGTTGCTGGTGGTTACGGTGTGCTGTCCTTGTCGCAAGGCTTCCACGTCCATCAATGGCTAGCGATGTTTATTGTGATTGCGATGCTTTTCAGTGTATTTGCAACCTTAATTATGGTACCTACAATGATTCTAATGTTGAAACCTCGTTTTATCTTTCCCTCAAATAAAAAGAACATTACCGTTGCACAAACTGTTGTGACAAGTCTTTTGTTGGGTACTGCACTCACCATGTCGATGCCTAAAACATCTTATGCAGATGAAGTTCAAGACATTGTTAATCGTAGTGATGATGCCTCTAAGTTCTTGTCTTCAAGCGCTAGCGCCAAATTCATTTTGACTTCTAAAAATGGCGAGCAACGCGTACGTTTGACTAAAAATATGACTAAGCTTGCTGGAAATACTCAGAACAATATGCGTTTGACTGAATTCATCTCACCAGCAGATGTACAGGGAACCACGACGCTGTTGATTGAGAATGCGAAAGGCAGTGATAGCATGTTTGTCTATTTGCCTGCATTGAAAAAAGTACGCCGTCTTGCATCAGCGAATAAGGGTGATGCTTTTATTGGTACGGACTTTAGTTATGGTGATGTGCTTGGCTATAAGCTCAGTGACTGGAAGTATACGAAACTGGCAGATGGCAAATTTAATGGCAAAGATTGCTACATGATTGAAGCAACGCCAATTAACAATACTGTGAAGAGTGACTTTGGTTATAGCAAACGTCGCATGTGCATACTCAAAGATAACTTTGTTACAGCAACCATCGACATTTGGGATACAGCAGGTAAGCCGTTAAAACATATTGAATTCACCGATATCCGTCCTTACGGCAAAGTGAAACCAAGATGGCAAGCCATGAAATCTATGGCGAAAAATCTGCAAACTCAACATATGACACAAGTAATCGTCAATGATTTTGTCGCAGAAAAAACCTTATCCGATAAGCTTTTCTCACCGCAGAGTCTTGAAAAATGACGCAAGGTGCCTATTGGGTATTTGCATGCTGCAGTAGCTTTATGCTGCTGCAGCATGCTCATGCAGATGACAGCGAAATTAGTTTTGTGAGCCAGAACTCAGCCAGACTCGATGTGTGGTCATCAGATCGTGATTTAAGTTCATTAAAAAACATTGGACAAGCAAGTTTCTGGTCCAATGGTACGCTCAAGTTTAACCCTGAGTTTAAGATCCATTACGACATAAATATTGGAGACGAAACGGACCATACTGTAAACCCAGATCAGGTAAGTAAGGTGAATCGCAACTTACGTGAGTTGTACGCATCTTATAACTGGGATCAGACGGTTTATCTCGACTTTGGTCGCCAGATTGTAGTCTGGGGAAGAGCTGACGGGATTAACCCAACAGATAACCTATCGCCCCGTGACTATACGCGTCTAGTGCCCGATGAGACAGATCAGCGTCTTGGAAATGATGCAATCAAATTGACATATATTCCTGAATCGGGAACCAATAAATGGACAGCATTGTGGTATCCGCGTAGTCGTTCAGATGTGATGCCATTGCGCCAGATTTCTGGTGTCCAGTATGAAATAGATAAGAAGAGCCGTCCTGCATTTGCAATGCGCTGGGATTATTCTGTAGATGGTCTCGATGTTGGTGCATCGTATTTCTCAGGTTTGGATCACATGCCCGATCTGTCAATTCTTTCTGCATCTCCAACAGGGGAGGCAACATTGCAGCTGAAAAATAATCCTATGTCCGTCTATGGATTTGATTTCAGTTATAACCATAACGATATCGTATGGCGCGGTGAAGCGGCATATACCCACACTGACTCGAATGGTAGTGAAGATCTTACGCACAAAAAAAATAATCTGACCGTGGTCATGGGTCCAGAATTAGCATTAAAGAATTCCACGCTAAGTTTGGTTGGCGTATACAAACATACGGAGGACTTTAGATCTGCCGACAGCTTAACAAATCCAGTATTGAGAGAAGTGTATCGTTATCAGCAAACAATCAGTGACCAATATGAGCAGGATCAGTATGGAGCTATGCTGCGCTATGCACTTAATTTACTGAATGATAATCTAAAATTAGAAGTAACAGGATTCTACTTTGCACCAGAGCCTAATGAATTGTTGAGAGTACGTATTAATTACAGCCTTGATGATCACTGGCAATTGAATGTAGGTGGAGATCGCTTCTGGGGTAGAAATGATACGGTGTTAGGACAATTTAGAGATAACAGTCTGGTGTATGCCCAGGTTCGATATAATTTTTAAGATAATTCGCTCCAAAACAATGCTGGGAGTGCCCAGTCCCTAATAAGGTGATTTATGGATAATTTAAATAACGCAAAAAAAGATAATTTTTCACGGAAGACCATATTAGTAACAGGTGCAGCAGGTTTTATTGGTAGCAGACTGATCGTTGATCTTCTGCGTGAAGGTCATCAGGTGATTGCTGCGCTGCGTAATGCCGCAACCAAGAAAGATAAGCTGTTAGGTTTCATTGCAACGCAAGGGTTAGTTGATCCGTCTATTTCGTTTGTCGAATATGATTTAAGCCGCGATTTTAAGCTGGACTCTCTGCTAGCGGATGCTCAGGCAAAGATCCATGTGATTTATCATCTTGCTGCATCCTTTAATTGGGGCATTAGCAAAGCTGAAGCTGAGCGTACCAATATTAAGTCAGGACTTGCCTTGATTGAATGGGCTGCAACATTGAAGCAGCTTGAGCGATTTATCTGGATTGGTGGATATCGTGTGGCTACTCCGCCACAAGAGTCGGCTGATGAGTTGTATTGCAAACATGGTGGCTATGAAGCTTCAAAAATTTTGGGTTATCAAGCTTTCATTGAGGCCTGTAAGCGTTTAAATGTACCATGGACTGCAATAAATCCAGCGACAGTCATTGATGGTTTCTATACATATGGCGATATGCAGTATATAGGTGTTGCTGACATGATTGATAAGCTCTATCAGGGACGTCTGCTGGCATTGCCAGGTGGTCGTGACACATTCCTGCCACTATGCAATATGCAGTATATCGTGAGCTTTTTGATCCGAACGATGTCTTATCCTGAGACTATTGCTCAGGAGTATATGTTGCTTGATCCTGCGACGCCGAAATTTCATCGTCTCGTTCACCTAGCTGCCGAGCATTTGGGAGTCAGCACACCACATTTACAAGTACCCAAAGGTCTATTAGAGAAATTACCTGAGGTATTGCTTGATGGTTCTAAAGAACAACTCTCTTTCATCTCTACCGAGCACTATCATGTTGCCGGGGCAGAGGCGATGGCAACGAAAATGGGCATCGCAGACCTGATCAATGTCACTCCTTATTTTTCTCGTTGGATTGATCGTTTGGTGCTTACACGCTTTGGTCGTATGCAAGTACCAATACCTAGTCATTTCAGCTATCAGAATCGATATTGGACAGAAATCTATACTAAACAGCCGATTAGTTCTGACACATCATCTGCATTATTTTTACATGGGATCCCATTTGATAGTGCATGCTGGTCTCCAATCATCAATAAAATCACATACGATCAGGTCGCTATGATGGATCTGCCGGGACTTGGGCGTTCAGGCAGTTATGAGATGATGGAAGACAATAACCATCAATTTATTGATGCCGCTGCAAAACTTTTAGCGCCAAATAGTGTTGTTATTGCACATTCGTTAGGATGTCTTTTTGCTTTGAATCTTGCAAAGAAATATCCAGATAAAGTTGCGTGCCTCATCCTCATATCGCCTTATTTTGTTCAGGCGCAGGCCGCTAAAATGTTTCAGATACAAGCCATATCTAATCTGATTTTCCGTTTTGTGCCGAAAGATATGATTGCTAAAGACTTGCATCCAGATGGGCAAAAAAATCCGTCTGTTGGTTATGCGATGGATTCATTACGTCGAGTGTCGGTAGCCAAGCATATTAGTGAGTACATGCACCGTATTAGTTTGCCCCAGCAGCGAGCAACTCAGACAGCTTTGTTAAACGAACTTAGTTCTAAAGTTGAAATCATTGTGGGAGATAAAGATCCAATTGTTACCACAATAAGCGTAGATATCCCTATACATATTATCGCTGGCGCAGGCCATAATCCACACGTTACACATGTAGATGCGGTTTCTGACTATCTCGCACCTGTTCTAATGAAATATAACAGCACTACCGCTTCCTAATGTCTGATCGTGCCCAAGTGCAGGTCTATGTCTGCCCAGTTTCACGGGTACCACAAGACCATATGGTATTGAGTCATTATCTCGGCTTTCTCAGTTCGGCAGAGAAGCTGAGATATGATCAATATCATCCTAAGGCGGCTCGCCTTTTCTTGATCTCTCGTGTGTTAGTGAAGACTGTCTTGGCAGATAAACTAGGTATCGCACCTTATGAGGTCAACCTCCAGTTACATCCCAACGGCAAGCCTTTTGTGCAAGGCAGCAAGGCTGTGTATTTTAATCTTACTCACTCAGCAGACGTTATTATCCTTGTTGTGACTGAAGAAGGGGAAATAGGAGTCGATATTGAAAGAGTGGATCGTGAGTTCGATTGGATGCGTGTCGATAGTGTGTTAGATCTAAGTGAAATTGAATGGATTAAAGAGAATAAACTCACTGATCTATCCAGTGTATACCAGCGGTTTTTTCAAATATGGACCTTAAAAGAATCCTATATTAAATGTACTGGCGAAGGAATGAGCCGTCATTTAAAGAAGCTCAACTTTTATGTGTTGCCTGAGCATATACAATTTCTCGACTCAACCAATAATGCTCAAAAGGCAGAAGAGTATTATTTTGAAAGCTATATATATGATTCTAACTTCATCTTTTCTATATGTTTGCAACAAAGTTGTAGCCTAAAGCGCTTTAACTTGGACTGTTTTCAATTATTACCCTTTATATCTAGGCATCGAATAACTCCAACACCTTGTAAATATAGCTAGATTTAATCGTTATAACTGACGATTTAAAGATGTGAGTCTAATAATGAATTACTCGGTCTTGAGTCGAACTATTCTCAAAAAATATGCTGTGAATCGATAGAACGTAAAAACCATTAATCAATAAAAGAAAAAAGCCCCAGTCTTTCGACTAGGGCCTTTTAAATTTGGAGCGGGAAACGAGACTCGAACTCGCGACCCCAACCTTGGCAAGGTTATGCTCTACCAACTGAGCTATTCCCGCATATATAAGCAGTTTTTACGAAAACTTTCTCAAAAAAAACCAATTTGGAGCGGGAAACGAGACTCGAACTCGCGACCCCAACCTTGGCAAGGTTATGCTCTACCAACTGAGCTATTCCCGCGTGCCGCTTATAATACATTAAGCGAAACATGGGTCAACAACTTTATGCAAATAAATATGCTGATTGCATAAAATAAAATCAGAAATGAGCAATTAGATGTGTTTTTATCGTTAAGTTGCCGAATAAATAGACATTTTGTTTGAGGCCAAAGCATACAAGAGCAACTTTTGTTTGTGTGTAGACAGGGTATACTAGGTTCAAATATACGAATAATCGTAAAAGGAAAAGTTATGAGCCTTGAACAACAGTTGATTGAACGGTTACAAACCCTTGCACCTAGCCATTTGGAAGTTATCAATGAGTCTGCGGGACATGGTGGTTATTTCCCAGGTAAGGAATCGCATTTTAAAGTGATTATAGTGAGTGAAGAGTTTAATGGGTTACGTTTGGTCCAACGCCATCAAAAGGTATATGCCTTAGCTTCAGACTTAATGAACCCAGGCCAAATTCATGCTTTAGCAATTCATGCTTATTTGCCAAATGAGTGGCAAGGTCAAGCACCTGCTAGCCCAGAATGTGCACATGCACCTAAAAACTAAGGGCTAATTTCATGGATGCACATTTACTCACTAAAATTATTCACATGACTGCGGTGGCTGCCGCACTTATGGTTTTTGTCTTACGCGCTTCAACTCTTTTTGTAGGCGTGCAAGGAGAGCAACCAAACCCCGCGGGGCGCAAAATATTAGTTGCCTTACAACATTTGTCGTTTACCGTAGTTTTTATTACGGGCGCAATTTTATTGGTCATGAAAGACTTTCAGGTACAGCCATGGTTTTACGCTAAAATTATTCTATTTTTAGTCTTGTTATCTTCTCTGATGAAAGCCTTTAAAAAAGATGACACTCTTTTATTGGCGCAACGTAGGGCGGGTTTAATCATTAGTGCGATCGCATTTATTGCTATTATTATTTTAGTGATTGTGAAACCTGTTTTTGCTTAATTGTTCTACATTCTTTGCCTTTTTGCTTAAGCTCTAGGTTAAACTGCGTACAGTAAAAAAATATGCAGAGGGAAACATGTTAACTCGTGTGGTGTTTAACCAAAAAGGCGGTGTAGGGAAATCAAGTATTACTGTAAATTTGGCTGCAATTAGTGCCAAACATGGCCTAAGAACCTTGGTCATTGATCTTGATCCTCAAGCCAACTCTAGTCAATACCTTTTAGGCGATGAAGCGACTTATTCTGCTGAAAAATCAATTTTAGAACCCAATATCGAAAACTTTTTTGAAGATGTGTTGGGAAACAATCAACAAAAGGGTTTAATTGGTAATGCGTTAGGTTCGATTTTAAAAGCTCCACGAAATAAAGATCTCGACAGTTTTGTACATTCAACTCCTTTTGCAAAATTAGATGTGCTTCCAGCAAGTCCTACACTTGGCGCGCTTGAGCATGCACTTGAAAGTAAACATAAAATTTATAAATTACGTGATTCAATTCAAAACTTAATTGGACGATATGATCGTATTTATATAGATACACCACCTGCATTCAACTTTTTCACTCTCTCTGCTCTAATTGCGGCAGATAAAGTACTCATTCCTTTCGACTGTGACGTCTTTTCAAAGCGTGCGTTACAAACATTGATTGAAAATGTTCTCGAAACGCAAGATGATCATAATGATCGCTTGGAAATTGAAGGAATTGTCGTCAACCAATTCCAAGCTCAAGCAAAATTACCTCGGGAAGTGGTTCAGCAGTTGAAAGATGAAGGGTTGCCTGTACTTAATAGCATGTTACCGCCTTCGGTTTTAATGAAAGAATCGCATCAGAAAAATTTACCTTTGGCTCATTTGGCACCAGAACATAAATTGACTCAAGCTTATGAGACATTGTTTGGTGAGATTGAGCCAAAACGATAAGAGAAAAATGATGAAAGGCTTATATATTGCGCCTTTGGTGGCAGCCACTTTATTACTAGGCGCTTGTGCGACGACGGTAAAACCGACTTACGTGTCTCCGACACAATATCAATCTTTGAGCTGTCAACAGCTACAAAGTGAATATAACCGTATTCAGCAATATATCGACAACGGAGTGCAAACTCCAAAAAGTACAGGTATGGGTGTTGGTCTTGGACTCGGTGGTGGCTGGGGACGAGGTGGCTGGGGATTCGGTCCATCTATTTCTGTAAATATGGGACAATCTTCTTCAACGAAAAATACCGAACTTTCACGTGTTTTAGGTCAGCAAGAAGCAATAGTTCAGGCTGCTCAGTTTAAAAATTGCCCAATTATTGTTCGCAAAAAGACGAATTAATAGTCAATTTGACATCACAATATGCTAATTAAGGCATGTTGTGATGAATAAAGTTTAGCAAAATGTTTCATAATAAAATCAATATAAATAAGTCATTTATCAATTTTTAAGCTTCTAAAATACTGTATTTTCTGTAATCAATAAGCTTCATAAACTTGCTATATTTTGCCTGTTTCGTTTAAGGTGGCCCCATCTTGGATATTATGGAAACTTTATGATTGAGAGTTGGTTTTTTGTATTAGCAATGTTGGCTGTTTTGCTCATTCCGGGGCCGACAAATGCTTTACTTGCAACCGCTGCTCATTCTCAAGGTTTATCTAAAACTTTTTGGCTTATCCCCATGGAATGGTTAGGCTATGCCTATGGCATTAGCTTTTGGGCTGTGTTTATTCATTTGGCAGCACCAGTTTGGCCTGCGTTATTGCTTATTTTGCATATTTCGAGTGTGCTATATGTGTTTTGGATGGCATTCCGACTATGGAAAACCACTCATTTACAACAATTTAGTCAAACTCACAGTAATATTCGCCCCCGTCAATTATTTTTCTCAACTTTAAAAAATCCGAAATCTTTACTTTTTGCCGCAGGCATTTTTCCAGCTGAAACATGGAATTCGCCTGAAAATTGTCTAATGGTATTCGGTATTTTTACATTGACACTCATCCCAGCTGCGAGTTTCTGGATGATTTTTGGACGTGCATTATTAATGGGGCCAGTAAAGAAAATAAAAGCCGATCATTTATATAAAGGATCGGCTATGTTGCTTATTTTATGTATGCTTCCGGTGGTATTCCGTTTCTTCTAAATTAATATCAAACGTTGGCTTTTCGTTTTTTTAGTTTTTCACGTATAAAGCCGATGATGCCCGGTAAAATACTAATAATGATGATGCCAAAAATAAGATGAGTGAAGTTATCTTTAACGATTGGCATATTTCCAAATAGATAGCCTAACGCCACAAAAGAAGCGACCCAGCAAAATGCACCAATCACATTATAAGTTAAGAAAAACTTATAGTTCATGCTGCCAGCACCAGCAACAAAGGGTGCAAAGGTACGGGCAAATGGAACGAAACGAGCAAAAATAATTGTTTTACCGCCATGGCGAGCAAAGAATTCTTGAGTTTTAATTAAATGTTGCTTATTAATGAATCGAGAATTCATTTCAAATACACGTGGACCGATAAAACGTCCAATATGGTAGTTCACTGTATCGCCTAAAACAGCAGCCACGAAGAGTAGAGCACCCAATAACCACGGATCCATCGCACCTGTAGATGCTGCTAAAGCACCTGCTGCAAATAACAAGCTATCGCCCGGTAAAAAAGGCATAACCACTAAACCGGTTTCAACAAAAATAATTAGAAATAAAATGCCATAAATCCATGTCCCGTAATTTGTAATAAACTCGGCGAGATGCTGATCAACGTGTAGAATAAAATCAAGAAGTTCCATGATAAGAGCAAGTGGTAAACCGTGTTCAAATCCTAGCAGTGAGCCTATAGAAAGTCAGTATAAAACATCAAAAATATACAAATTGATCATCCTGTTTGTGCAACGATATATATGGATTTTGAGTATTTAATTATCAATATCCTAAACCTAGAATGAGCTCATCAATAAATAAGCATTTAAATAAAGGTGGCAAAATGTTTAATCCAAATGTAGTGGTTAAAAATATCGTAACGCAATCAGGCGCGGACAGTTTTATTAGCCTTGTTGCTCGTCTTCTTATGGCTTATATCTTCCTTGTTGCTGGTTGGGGGAAAATTACCGGTTATGCAGCAACTGCAGGATATATGGAAGCAATGGGCGTTCCGGGTGGAATTCTCCCATTAGTTATCTTGGTTGAGTTTGGTGGTGGTTTAGCTTTATTGTTTGGTTTTCAGGCACGCTTTGCAGCTTTTGGTCTTGGTATCTTTAGTATTTTAACTGCATTCTTGTTCCATCAAGGGGGAGCTGACGCAGCAGCACAATACAATAATGGCATCCATTTCATGAAAAACTTAGCAATGGCAGGCGGTTTATTCTTCCTAATGCTTCATGGTGCTGGCCGTATTAGTCTGGATCATGCAATCGAGAAATAATATTCAAGACAAAAAAAACGGATGAGCAATTCATCCGGTTTTTTATTTCTAAAATTTGGAAATCAGAGCATAAACTGGATTTGCAATTCCCCAACAATGAAACCAAGCACTGCACCGACTGCAATCAGTGCCCACTCATCTTCTTTAAATGCAGGACGTAGCATCCCTTCAAATTCAGAAGGAGTTAATTTTTGCATACGTTCAATGAGTGTGCTGCGAATATTCATTGCATCTTCTGCATAAGATTCTACGTATTTCATCGTCTCTGGTAGTCGTTGCATAATGCGTTCAGCAACTTGCGATTTCATATCCTGATATTTTTCTCCGCCAATTGCATATACAACCAATGGACGAATAACCCCAGCTTGCATATCAATTTCTTGTTTGACATGACGGTTAACCAGATCAATAACACGTGCAGAATGTGTACCCGAAAATAACTCTTCCATCATGTGACGTGATGTTAAAAGCTGTTTAGAAATTAAAGCTGCATAGTCAGCTGCAACTTCATTTTGACGTTTAATAAACAGGCCTTGCCATGTGTAACCTAATATCTTTTTAGGATAAAGCGGTCTAAACATCATTTGCAGTGCAATCCAGTCGCTGAAGAAGCCCACAAAGCCACCAAACAGAGGAAGCATCCAAGGGTATTTTCCTTGAGTGACAATCCAGCACAGCATCTGAATTACACCAATACCGAAACCAAAGAAGAATCCGACATTACTAAAAAATTTAAATTCTTGTTTGCCCACTCGTTTAAAAATATTATTGAGTAGGCGTTTATCTTTAAGCAAGTTGCTGATAACAAGATGTTTAATATCAAAATATCGGTTCACATCACGTTGTACTTCACTCATGATGTGTTCAACAATCTCGGGTGCTTTTGATTGCACACGACGAATGAGTCTTTGGCGAGCAAATTCTGGCATGCCTTCCCATAAACCGGGTTGATATTCTTGAGCAACGTCACGGGTAATATCTTCAGCTGCGGCCAGCAATGGTTTTTCTATTTCTTTAGCGATACGCTTAGGGTCAAGACGGGCAAAAATTTCTTCAGGTTTAATGAGCTTGGCTGTCATCAGTTCAACAGCAATTGTTGCCATTTTCTCGGCTTTGCGTGGCACGATGCCTTGCCAACCTAGAAAAGGTTTAATGCCTTTAAATTCAAGTGGAGAAAACATCATTTGAATGGCAATCACCTTGGTGACATAGCCAATTAAACCACTCATAAAAGGAATAGAGATATACAACCAAAAATGTTGCTGGAAATCTGCAATCATAGTTTGAAGCATTGTTGTTCCTTAGATTTCTATTGATTTTGATATGGGGCAACAAGCCATAAAAATGGATAAGTGTTTAGCACAGACAAATATCGCTTGGTATTTACCTTTCCATGGTAATGCCTGTTTTATCGGGTCATCTTAACATCAATTTCATGGTGATGTTGCATAGAATGTGATGAATTTATCAATGCTTCTGAAGTTTTTGAGGGTGGGCCAGTGGATTGATAAATATCAGTAAATTTCGATTTATATCAAACAATCCAATTATAGAAATGATTCTGATATGAAAAAAATAAGATATATGATGATTTGCGGTGCGTCGAAGCGTGAAAAATGTTAAAATGGCGCGCTTAATTCTTTTGCCATTTAGTGGTTTGTCATGACTACCAATACTCAAATTACTGAAGATCGTATCCTGATTCTGGATTTCGGCTCTCAATATAGTCAGCTCATTGCACGTCGTGTGCGTGAAGCTGGTGTTTACTCTGAAATGTATGCTTTTGATATGTCTGAAGAAGACATTCGCGCTTTTAAGCCAAATGGCATTATTTTGTCAGGTGGACCTGAGAGTGTGCATGAAGAAGGCAGCCCTCGTGCACCACAAGTGGTGTTTGAGTTAGGCGTTCCAGTATTGGGTATTTGCTATGGCTTGCAAACTATGTCTGAACAGTTAGGCGGTAAAGTTGAGCCGGGTACTGTGCATGAGTTTGGTTATGCCGAAGTTGATATCGTTAAACGTGACCAACTGATTGGTAACTTACAAGACCGTGAAAACCAACTTCATGTTTGGATGAGTCATGGCGATAAAGTTAGCCAGATTCCAGAAGGCTTTACGATTACTGCAAGCACACCAAGCTGTCCAGTTGCTGCTGTAAGTGATGAAGCGCGTCGTTTCTATGGTGTGCAATTCCATCCAGAAGTAACGCACACGGCAAAAGGTGAAGAGTTACTTGCAAACTTCGTTCATAAAATTTGTGGATGTGGTGGTCTTTGGACACCTGAACACATCATTGATTTACGTGTAGAGCAATTACGTGAACAAATCGGTGATGAAAAAGTTCTTTTAGGTCTTTCTGGTGGTGTTGACTCATCTGTCGTTGCTGCGCTTTTACACAAAGCAATTGGCGACCAGTTAACATGTGTATTTGTTGATAATGGTTTACTTCGTTTGAACGAAGGTGACCAAGTCATGCAAATGTTTGCTGAAAACATGGGTATTCGTGTTATTCGTGCAGATGCTGAACAACGTTTCTTAACTGCATTGGCTGGTGAAGTTGATCCAGAGAAAAAACGTAAAATTATTGGTCGTGAATTTATCGAAGTATTTGCTGAAGAAGCACGTAAACTTGATGGCGTGAAATTCTTGGCGCAAGGTACGATTTACCCAGACGTAATCGAATCTGCTGCAAGCAAACAAGGTAAAGCACACGTAATTAAATCACACCACAACGTGGGCGGTTTACCAGACGATTTAGAATTTGAATTGGTAGAGCCATTACGTGACTTGTTCAAAGATGAAGTACGTAAATTAGGTACTACACTTGGCTTGCCACACAGCATGATTTACCGTCATCCATTCCCGGGCCCTGGTTTAGGTGTCCGTATTTTGGGTGAAGTGAAAAAAGAATATGCAGATATTCTTCGTCTTGCTGATGACATCTTCATGCAAGAGCTTCGCGACAGCGGTTGGTATGACAAAACTGCTCAAGCATTTGCTGTGTTCCAACCTGTTAAGTCAGTTGGTGTAGTGGGTGACGGTCGTCGTTATGCATGGGTAATTGCGCTTCGTGCAGTTGAAACGGTTGACTTTATGACAGCTCGTTTTGCACATTTACCATACGAACTAGTTGATAAAATCTCAACACGTATTATGAATGAAATTAAAGATGTATCACGTGTTGTATACGACGTGTCATCTAAACCACCAGCAACGATTGAGTGGGAATAATTTTCCTCTGTTTGTTGGTAAAGAAAAGGACGCATTAGCGTCCTTTTTTATTACTCAACTTTTAAAGATGAAAATTAATTTTGATACTTAAAACTTTGATTGTCTCATTCATAACACCCTGTGTATTACTAAAAGACTATATTGAATAATGAGTGTATTGTTAAGATCATTAAAACAACTCATTGCAAAAGCATAGGTAAAAGAGAGTAATATCATGAGCAATAATAATGATTACGATATTTCTGATTCAAAGGATTGCGAAAAATTTGCCAATCAGTTTATTCAGGAATTTCCAATTCGCTCTGCTGAAATTGGACAGGGGACAGTCATTAAGCGGGCTTTACCTAGCCGACAAAAACGAATGATTGGAGCGTGGTGTTTCTTAGATCATGCAGGTCCAGTAACTTTTCCAGCAGGCGATGGTCTAGATGTTGGCCCTCATCCTCATATTGGTTTGCAAACCTTCACGTGGATGATTGAAGGGACCATGATGCATACCGATAGTTTAGGTTCAAAACAACTTATTCGTCCTAAGCAAGTTAATTTAATGACAGCTGGTCACGGTATTTCACATACAGAAGTTGCACCTGATACAGAAACTCAAATGCATGCTGCTCAGCTCTGGATTGCCTTACCAGATGATAAGCGCAATATGGTTCCGAAATTTGAACATTACCCTGAACTTCCTGTAGTTGAAAAAGACGGTTTAGAATTTACTGTTCTTGTGGGTGAGTATTTAGCAACGACTTCTCCAGTTGTGGTACATACGCCGTTAGTGGGTGTCGACTTAATTGCGGCCCAAGATACCAAAACTCGTATTCCATTAAATCCCAATTATGAATATGGTTTTATGGCACTTGATGGCATAGCTCATGTCAATGGTCATGAGTTAACTGCTGACAACATGGTGGTATTAGATACTGGCCTTAATGAAATCGAGATTGAAGTAAAAAAAGGCAATCGTATTCTTTTGATTGGCGGTGAACCGTTTGAAACACCAATCTTGCTATGGTGGAATTTTGTTGCACGTACAATGGATGATTTAAAAGAAGCGCGTGAGCAATGGATTAACCATGATGCGCGTTTTGGTGAAATTCCAGATTATGTTGGTGCACGTTTAGAAGCCCCTGTTCTTCCAGATCAAATGAGAGCATCAAAATGACAGCAGTAATCGCAAGCAGTAAAGCAAAGCCCCTTGCTGAACAATGGAAGGGCGAAATCACCAGTGGACGTCATCAATATTTTTGTGATGAGCCTGAAAAGCTAGAAGGGCAAGACCAAGGCCCAGCGCCCTATGATTTGCTCACCGGAAGTTTAGCCGCGTGTACGCTTATTACTTTAAGAATGTATGCAAAGCATAAAGGTTATGATTTTGGTGAGTTCTCGATTGAAATTGATTTTCATACCAATAGAGAGCATGAAGAACGCATAGAACGTCGCATTGTTTTTAAAGGCTTACCCGATGAAGAGCTTCAGCAAAAAATCTTAACGGTATGCAGCAAAACGCCAGTCACTAAAACTTTGTTACGTAGTTTAGACATTCATACTGTGCTTGTTACAGCGTAAAAATGCTATTTTGTGGAGGTGGATGATTTTATATCCATTCCACGAATGGAATAAAACAGCATGTTCACATGCTGTTTTTTATGTAAAAAGAAAAATAAAAGCAGGCAATAACATGATTAGTGTACACCACCTGGAATGTTCGCGATCGTTTCGAATTTTATGGGCTTTAGAAGAGTTGGGCTTAGATTATGATATTCATTATTATCAACGTCTACCTAACTATTCCGCTCCAGAAACATTGAAATGTATTCATCCTTTAGGTAAAGCTCCGATTTTGACTGATGATGAGCAAGTCATCGCAGAATCTGCTGTGATATTGGAATATTTGCAGCAACGTTATGATCAGAAGCAACAATTTAAACCCACAGAGCCGCAAGATTTACAGCAATATATTTACTGGATGCACTATGCAGAAGGTTCGCTTATGCCACTACTGGTCATGACTTTGGTCATGAATAATGTAAACAAGCATGTGCCTTGGTTAATTCAGCCAGTAGCAAAAAAAATCACAGAAGGGGTGAAAGCAAATTTTGTTCGCCCGCGTATGAAAGATCATATTAGTTTTTTAGAAAACTATTTGGCAGAGCATGAATATTTCGCAGGCGATTTTTCATTTGCTGATATTCAAATGAGCTTTCCTTTGGAGGCTTTGCAAACGCGTTTGCAAGGTAAGTACCCTCATATTCAGGCTTTTTTACATCGTATTCGGCGAAGGGTAGCGTTTCAAAAAGCGAAAAAAAAAGGAATTGGTTCTAATGAAAGGAATTGCGCTGATATTTAAAAGAAAAGGAACAAATATTTGTTCCTTTTTTATTTTCAATTTACTTACGTTTGATCACGATAGAGTCAATACCGCTGTGTTGTAAGGTTTGCTGAGCAGCCAATGCTGCGTCTTGAGTATCATATGGTCCTGAAATAACGCGATACCATGTTTGTCCATTTTCAGTACTTTTGACGACGTCGGCAGATAAGCCATTTAAAATGATTTCTGCACGGCGGGCATCAGCCTGATCAGGGTCGTTATAACTACGAACTTGTAAAATATAAGTAGGTTGCTGTGGAATAGTGGCTGATTGATCACTATCAATTCCTACACTTTCAGAGGCAGCGGGTTGAGTTGTACTTGGTGCCTCAACAATCATAGCAGTGCCTTGATTTTTGCTTTCAGGGATTGCTTGTTCAGGAATAGGGGTGACTTGTTGCTGAGGTAATAGATCGTAGAAGCGATAGTCTTTATTGGTATCTTCTTCTTGGTAATGCTCAGAGGTAATCTGATTTTTTGCAGGAACAGGTTGCCAAGGTTTCCAAAGCATAAGCATTACAGCGATACATAAGACCGCCAAAATAGCGACAAGTGTACCTAACCATTTAGGAATTAGGGGCTTTTTAGGCTTATTAGGTCTTTCAGATACACCGCGTTGCGTTTTGCCAAACACGTGGATTATTCCTCTGTATTTTGATTGTTTTTTAATTCGAGTTTGATTCTCGTCTTACGATGTTAAAAACAGTGGTTTGTATTCGCTATCTTAACGATACAAACCACCGCTTACTATATATTGCATGACCTTTGATTTGCTGTCATGCAATATATTTATTACATAGATTCTGGTGCAGATACACCAAGTAATTCTAAACCATTACGAAGCACTTGTTGTACATTGATTGAAAGCAATAAACGGGCTTGTGTAAGCTCTGCATCATCGCTTAATACTTTATGTTCATTGTACCAACCGTGGAACAGGGCAGCTAACTCTTTTAAGTAGTTACCAACTTGATGAGGTTCATACGCATTTGCAGCACGTAATACCGCATCTGGATAAGCTGCCAGTTTAGCAAGAATCTCGGTTTCTGCATCAAGAGATAAGCGAGCTGCATGTGGGCGAGCAGTATTTACATCGAATTGTAAGTCGGTGCTTGCTGCTTTTTCTAACATACGGCAAATACGTGCATGTGCATATTGAATATAGTACACAGCATTGTCTTTACTTTGTGAAACAGCAAGATCAAGGTCAAAGTCAATATGTTGTTCACTCTTACGCATTACGTAGTAGAAACGAGCTGCGTCATTGCCCACTTCTTTACGCAAGTCACGTAAAGTCACGAACTGACCTGAACGAGATGACATTTGAACCATCTCGCCACCGCGCCATAAACTTACGAATTGAACTAAAAGGACAGTCAATTTTTTAGAGTCGTAACCCATTGCATCAATCGCCGCTTTTACACGGGAAATATAACCGTGGTGGTCAGAACCCCAAATATCAACAAGGTCAGTATAACCACGTTGTAGTTTATTTAAGTGGTATGCAATGTCAGATGCAAAATAAGTCGTTTGACCATTACGACGCTTAACAACACGGTCTTTTTCATCGCCAAATTCAGTCGATTTAAACCAGATGTTGCCATCTTTTTCATAAAGGAAGCCGCGTTGATCTAGTGTTTCTAAAGCTTCATCAATTTTTGCACTAAGAGACGCTTCACTAAACCATTGGTTGAACGTTACACCAAAGTCAGCAAGGTCATCTTTAATATCATCTAAAATGGCATGAAGAGTAGCTTGGTGGAATACGCGGTAGCCTTCACCTAACAATTGTTGTGAATTGGCAATAAGACCATCAATGTGCTTTTCTTTATCACCAGATAACACAACTTTGTTGCCTTCGCTATCTAGCTCTTCAGCATATTGCACATCTTCTGGTACGTCTTTATAAACATTCGCAACTTCACGAACGTAAGCATCGCCATCTTTATCAATAATGCTTTGTGCGATTTCTTTAACGTAATCGCCTTGATATGCATTTTTAGGGAATACAAGGTTTTGTCCTAGTAATTCTAAATAACGTAAATAGGTAGAAGTCGCCAAAATATCCATTTGACGGCCAGCATCATTTACATAGTACTCACGGTCAACTTTAGCACCCGTTGCTTCAAGTAAATTAGCAACAGTCATACCATATGCCGCACCACGTCCATGACCTACATGTAGACTAGACGTTGGGTTTGCAGAAACAAATTCAACTTGAATCTTTTTCGCTGCATTTGCTTGGCTACGACCAAAAATTTCTTTTTGCGCCTGAATTTGGTCAAGAATAGCAAAGCGCTGGTCTGCATTTAAAAAGAAGTTAATAAATCCGGGACCTGCGATTTCAGCTTTACTGATATCGGCCACTTCTGGTAACGCAGCTAGAACTTTCTCAGCTAAATCGCGTGGTTTCATACCAGCAGCTTTCGAACCGATCATGGCAATATTAGAAGCAAAGTCGCCATGGCTTCGGTCTTTGGTGCGTGTTAAGTTGCTTGTGTTTTTCCAGTCGGAAGGAAGCACCCCTTCTTGTTGAAGAGTTTGCACTGCATGGTCGAGAGCTGCTTGTATTGCCGTATTCATATCAATCGAAAATAGATGTCGCAGAAAAACGTCAAATATAGCAAATTTCCGATGACTTAGGGGAGGGGATTTAATATTCCAATAATTCTTTATGC
>NZ_JABVBF010000219.1 GCF_013344765.1 Acinetobacter lactucae | reverse complement strand
TTCTATTACCGTGCAAATCAAGAGAAACGTCCTTTAGCTGTTTTATTTATTGATATTGATTTTTTTAAAAACTATAACGACTTTTATGGGCATCAGATGGGGGATAAAGTCATCTCTAGCATTGCAGCAGCAATTAAAAATTCGATTCGTCATGTCGATTTTGTTGCGCGTTATGGCGGAGAGGAATTTGTGGTGCTGTTGCCGAAAACATCTGCTCAAGGTGCCTATGCAGTAGCTGCAAATATTTATAAAGCAATTGAGCGCCAAGCGATTCCTCATGCCGCATCTTTAGTTTCTAAGCATGTTACGATTAGTTTAGGTTTTACTGTTTATACAGAAGGTTTTAGAGTAAATCAGGAAAAATTAATTCACGCTGCGGATCAAGCTTTGTATCGGGCTAAACAACTTGGACGTAACCAGATTTATTATCAACCGTTGGAAGTGGCAGAACTTGTTTAAACTTTAAGTCTTGAAATAAAAAAGCCACCTTTGTCGGTGGCTTTTTATTAAGTAAGAAATTATTTTTTCTTGCTATCGAGTTGTGGCACAGCAGAACCTTGACCGATTGAAAGCAAACCAGCATCTGTATAGATCCCAAGTTTTGCACGTGTATCGGTAATGTCGAGGTTACGCATAGTCAACTGACCAATACGGTCCATTGGCGTAAACATTGAATCACCTTTTTCCATTGTTAAACGTTCAGCTTCATACGTTAAGTTTGGAGATTCAGTGTTCATGATGGTGTAGTCATTACCACGACGAAGTTCAAGCGTCACTTCACCAGTAATTGCTTTAGCAACCCAACGCTGTGCAGTTTCACGCAACATAAGCGCTTGAGAGTCGAACCAGCGGCCTTGGTAAAGTAAACGACCTAAACGTAAACCGTTAATGCGGTATTGTTCGATCGTGTCTTCGTTATGAATACCAGTAACCAAACGCTCGTAAGCAATATGAAGAAGAGCCATACCTGGTGCTTCATAGATACCACGAGATTTCGCTTCGATAATACGGTTTTCGATTTGGTCAGACATACCTAAGCCATGACGGCCACCAATACGGTTTGCTTCAAGAATAAGCTCAACTGGATTGTCAAAAGTTTGACCGTTTAATGCAACAGGTACACCTTCTTCAAAACGTACAGTTACTTCTTCTGGTGTAATTTCAACTTCTTCTTTCCAGAAAGCAACGCCCATAATTGGGTCAACGATTTTGATACCAGCGTTTAGGTATTCAAGATCTTTTGCTTCGTGAGTCGCGCCCAACATGTTTGAGTCAGTTGAGTACGCTTTTTCTTTTGACATTTTATAGTCAAAGCCGTTGTCGATCAGGAACTGTGACATTTCTGCACGGCCACCGAGTTCGTCGATGAAGTTTTGATCTAACCAAGGCTTATAAATTTTAAGATTCGGGTTAGTCAACAAACCATAACGATAGAAACGTTCAATATCGTTACCTTTATAAGTTGAACCGTCACCCCAGATGTTTACGTCATCTTCTTTCATTGCAGTAACTAACATTGTACCCGTTACTGCACGACCTAATGGAGTCGTATTGAAATATGGAACGCCACCTGTACTGATATGGAATGCACCACACTGAATTGCAGCAATACCTTCAAGCGCAAGTTGTAAGCGGCAGTCAATTAAGCGAGCTTTTACAGCGCCGTATTGTTCTGCTTTCTTTGGAATTGCATCATAGTCATCTTCATCAGGCTGACCTAAGTTTGCAGTATATGCATAAGGTTCTGCGCCTTTTTGTTTCATCCACAATAAGGCAGCTGAAGTGTCTAGGCCTCCGGAGAAGGCAATCCCAACTTTTTTGCCTACTGGTACATGCTGCAAGATAGTTGCATTATCAGTCATTGCTAATCCTAACATTTATGAAAAAGACCCCATATAGGCGGTCTTGAGAATTCTGAATGGCGGCTATTGTAGCACTATTCATGGTGCTTTTTTTCGCAAAAAAAGCATTAATTCACTTGTTCTGATTTGAAGTTTTAATTTGATAAAAAATATAAGGCTATTTATAGAATACGAAGAGGAGAATGAAGTATTGTTCACTAAATAAATGGATTGACCATAAGCTCCGATAAATTTCTTTGCATGGTCATCCAAAATTATCAAAAAAGTATTAAAGTACTATGCAACAAGTTGCAAAAAATTATTGGGACGCAGCATGACAAGTTACGCCAATTTATTAAAACCATTACATTTAGGCTTTACCACCATTAAAAACCGTGTGGTGATGGGTTCCATGCATACGGGGCTTGAAGACCGTTTTTACAACTACCCAAAACTGGCAGCTTATTTTGAAGAGCGTGCCAAAGGTGGGGTTGGCCTGATTGTGACTGGAGGGATTTCTCCGAACCGTCAAGGTTGGCTACTCCCAATGGGTGGAACCATGAATGGTTTAACCGATATTCCGCAGCACCGTCTGGTTACACATGCTGTGCATAAGCATGGTTCAAAAATTTTAATGCAAATTTTGCATGCTGGCCGTTATGGTTATCAACCTTTTGCTGTATCTTCTAGTCCGATCAAATCGCCGATTTCACCATTTAAACCGCGTGAACTATCTGACAAAAATATATTAAGTACGATTGATGACTATGCACATTGTGCTGATATTGCCAAAAAAGCGGGCTATGACGGCGTTGAAATTATGGGCTCGGAAGGTTATCTCATTAACCAGTTTTTAAGTAGCCATGTGAACCAGCGTACTGACCGTTGGGGCGGCGAGATTGAAAACCGTATGCGCTTTCCAGTCGAAGTCGTAAAGGCGATTCGTGAAAAAGTTGGCGAAAAATTTATTATCTGTTTCCGCTTGTCGTTGCTCGATTTAGTTCATGATGGTAATACCATGCAAGAAGTGGTGACTGTTGCAAAAGCTTTAGAAAAGGCGGGTGTCACTTTATTAAATACCGGCATCGGTTGGCATGAAGCTCGTGTTCCGACCATTGTAACATCTGTGCCCCGTGCAGCTTTTGTCGATTACACGGCTCATGTAAAACAACATATTTCTATTCCGATTATTGCGTCAAACCGAATTAACATGCCTGAAACTGCCGAAGAAATTTTGGCAACTGGCAAAGCAGATATGGTTCAAATGGCACGTCCTTTATTGGCCGACGCATTTTGGGTAAATAAAACTGCGACTAATCGCGTTGATGAAATCAATACCTGTATTGCGTGTAACCAAGCTTGTTTAGACCATGCTTTTAAAAATAAGCGTGTGTCATGTTTAGTGAACCCGCGTGCAGGACATGAAACAGAACTAGTTTATTTAAAAACAAAGCAGCCTAAACGTATTGCTGTTGTAGGCGGTGGTGTAGCAGGTATGTCCGCGGCAACCGTTGCGGCAAGCCGTGGTCATGCGGTCACTTTATTTGAAGCGACCTCGGAAGTTGGTGGTCAATTTAACTTTGCCAAGGTTGTACCGGGTAAAGAAGAATTCCACGAAACAATTCGCTACTTTAAAGTTCAACTAGAAAAAACAGGGGTGGATGTACGTTTAAATACTCGCGTGAACCGTGAGCAGCTTGAACGTGAAGGTTTTGATGAAGTGATTGTTGCAACGGGTGTAATTCCTCGTGCATTAAAAATTGAAGGAAGTGATGCACCGCAAGTCCTTTCCTATGCTCAAGTTTTAAAAGGGGCAGAAGTTGGGCAAAAAGTAGCAGTGATTGGTGCAGGTGGTATTGGTTTCGATGTGTCTGAGTTTTTGCTTAAACCTCCACATCAACCTCAGCCTCAACCTTTAGCCGAGTGGCAACGTGAATGGGGTGTGGACCCAGATCCAAACTATGTTTCTGAAGGTGGAATGCAACCGCCAGTCGTTGAGCCGGCAATCCGTG
Organism: Acinetobacter lactucae; assembly: GCF_013344765.1. Lineage (GTDB taxonomy): Bacteria > Pseudomonadota > Gammaproteobacteria > Pseudomonadales > Moraxellaceae > Acinetobacter > Acinetobacter lactucae_A. Next base: position 759 of record NZ_JABVBF010000219.1, on the reverse strand, counting down.
AAATTTATTTATTGCAACGTAAAACAACACCACTTGGTATTGGCCTTGGCAAAACTTCGGGTTGGGTACATCGTGCACAGCTTAAAAAGCATGGTGTACGTATGTTACGCGGTGTGCAATATAAAGCAGTCACTGAGGAAGGGCTTTGGATTGAACACAACGGTCAAGATCAGCTTTTACGTGTAGATACCATTGTAGTGTGTGCAGGGCAAGAGTCGGTAAAAGACTTGATGCCAAAAGAAGGTGAGTCGACAATCGCTAACTACCATATTATTGGTGGAGCAAAGCTCGCAGCAGAGCTAGATGCGAAGCGTGCGATCAAAGAAGGAGCAGAATTAGCTGCTCGATTGTAAAATTGATGAAACAATATGCACTTGAACACAAAGCGATGATATTTTTCTTGAATAAAATGAATAAGCTTTGTATTCTTACGCACATGGAAGCGTGGCAGAGCGGTTTAATGCACCGGTCTTGAAAACCGACGAGGGTGTGAGTCCTCCGTGAGTTCGAATCTCACCGCTTCCGCCAAAATTCTAAAAAAGCCCTTGTTTTGCAAGGGCTTTTTTTATGATCTTAATTTTGTCCCACATAATAACCCACATAAAAATTTGGATAGGGATAGTTACAATAAGATTGATTTAGATGATTTTGGATTATCGTTTAGATTTCTTGAAGTTTTCTTAAACCCTCTTTTATTAATTTTCAAAATCTATATTGACGCTTAAAAGAGCACGTTTCTTAAGTTGATGAGCTATATCC
>NZ_JABVBF010000218.1 GCF_013344765.1 Acinetobacter lactucae | reverse complement strand
TTTCTATCTATTGTTTAGTTTCTTCTATACGTTTACGAATTTCTTCTCGCCATTTTACGGCGTTTTCTTGTTGTTTATTCAGCAAGACACCGAGCATATAAGCAGTCACTGCTGCACCAATTAAAGCAATTCCACTTTCATAAATAATATCAATAACAAATTCTAAAATGCCTTCTGATAAAAAATCTAAAGTACCAGAAAATTTAAGGAGTTTAGCGATTCCTACTACAACAATTCCTAAAAGTGCTCCAGTCCATAAAAATATTTTGTGGATATTAATAGGCGCTGTGACTTGGTCAATTTGGTCAGGATATTTTCGGTAGTACTCAACTTCATCTTCTGTCACTTTGGCAGATGACTTAAATAGTAATTTAATAAAAAGTGTATCTTGATCAAGTTTTGAATTTTTCTTCATAGATACCTTACTTTATAAATTTTCTGATCTTTTATCTTACCTCTTGTTATTCACTACGCAACCACTCCTTAGAGGGACTAGCCATTTATAGAGAGCTTTAATACCCCCTATATTCGCATTTTTATTAAGTATTAAATTATTTAAATTTAGCTTAACCCATTTAAAATCATTAATACCGTTTGCTCCATTTGCTTTTGTCTCTGTTGATCAGTGACACCTTGAATACTGAACGCCCAATAAGCTTCAAATAAACAAACAATGACATAGGTTGCTGAGCTAATCGCCTCTGGGGTCGCTTTTGGATATTCTTGTGCCAATTGATTTTCAAAATCCGGAAGCCAGTGCTTTGTCCAAAGTGTATGGAGCATTTGCTGGATAAACGGATTTCTCGCGCTTTGAGCCACCAACTCGAACCAAACGATTAAATCATCTTGAGTCCTATACACTTCCGGTGTGAACATCATTATGAGTCGTTCGCTCAATGGTTTCCCACTAAAACGATGAATAATTTCAGTCCCCATTTTCGAAATGTAATGTTCAATGAAAGCGTTCATTAAATCTGAACGTGACGAAAAATAATGATGTACAAGAGTACGTTGCATGCCTGAAGCTTCCGCTACTTTGGCAAAAGTAATTCCTTCTAACCCTTCTCTCGCCACAACTGAAACAGCAGCTTGAAGAATTTCATAAGACCTTTCTTGAGCTTTACTCGGCCTTCCTATTTTGTTTTCCATTATCGCCATAAATAAAAATGTTTACTAATTAATCATAACATATTATTTTACTGACATGACAGTCAATTAATTACAAGGAAGTCTATTATGAAAATTCTCGGTCTAGATGCCGGCAGTGAAACGGAAGCTACTGCATCAAAAATCCTAACAAACAGTGAAATGACACATGCCGCTATTTTGGAAATAGTAAATATCTGTGGGCTGGTTGCTTGTATTGTATTAGCAATTATTGGCTGGATGTACGGTACAAAATTCCTCAAGAAAAAGAATATATTGCTCGGCTTAGAATGTTGGATCGTTGCTTTCTCTGCCACCAACTTTGTTGCTTACATGCTGACTGGTTGGAATGTTAATCTTTCAATTACTATGTTTCTTGATTCATTCTCACGTAGTTTCGGTATGCCAATTATTGCCGTGCTTGGCCTGATGGCTCTGACTCATAATTACAAACCTTCTCCTCTTAAGGAGTTTCTATTATTCGCATTCTCATTCGCCGGCACTTTTGTTGTTTTTCTGGCAGATTTCTTTGACGAAATACGTCCATATTTTTACATAGTTATGTGGGTAATTCTGGTGATTTACCTTTGTTACTTCATTATCTGTTTGGTACGTGCCAGAGAGATCGTACATGCTTTGGCTACTACATTAACGGTAATAAGCAGTCTATCGATAGCTATCGTATATGACTTCTTCCCTATACCAGGCGATGACAACCATATGATTTTTATGACTTTGGCTTTTATTACTTGGGGGTTTTCTATTATTCAATTGTATTACGCATATACAGCCTTAGAGCGATCACAAAATGTTTCTATGCAATCTTTTGTTCCAGCTCGCCAGTAAAACGCACTAAGGGTATTGTTTTTAAAAAGATTAAAGACAGTGCTCTAGCACTGTAAAATGATACAGAAGGATAGCGAATGAATTATTCAAATGAACAAGTGATGAGTGGCAACCCTGAAGCTATGCCATTTCGTCTTTTAGGTGGCTGGATAGAACAGCCTAGCGACCTTCAACCTGAGCTGGTCGGCTCTGTCAGCGCAGATGTCATTGTGGTTGGTGCTGGTTTTGCCGGGTTGTCTACAGCTCTTGAACTCACTGCACGGGGTGCAAAGGTGGTCGTGCTTGAGCAAGAGTTCGGCGGTTTTGGTGCCAGCGGACGTAATGCGGGCTATCTGCTTGGTAGTATGGGAATTGAATTCGAAGTGTTCGCCAAACGCCTCGGCGCTGAGCGTGCAAGGCAGTTTGTCAATTTCTACGACGAGGGCGTGACCTATGTTGAAAAACGTCTGGTCGAGTTAGGCATTGATTGTGATTACAATCCTTCTGGCATTATACGCGCTGTCATAGATCCTTCGCAGGAAAAATGGCTACGCCGCAGTATGAGAGTTGGTGAAGAACTAGGGTCCCATACTCGCTTTGTAGATCAAGCTGAAATGCGTGCTCGTGGGATTCCACCAGCTTTTTTGTTTGGTAGCGAACAGCGCGGCGGCACGCTAAACCCTGGTAAATACGTGAGTGGTTTACGCCGTGCAGCCATACAGGCAGGTGTTAAGATTTATGAGAAAACACCAGTGCTCTCTTATAACGAAGGACCAATCATTACATGCAAAACCGCTCGCGGTAGTGCCAGCGCACCCATCATGGTGTTAACCACAAATGCTTTCACACCTCAGTTGGGATTGCTGCGTGATAAAGTTGCGCCAATACGGGTTTCGGCAATTGAAACCCACCAATTATCTCCAAAGCAATTGGAGTCTCTGGGTTGGCCTGGCCGAGAAGGTATTATTACACCGCATCTCATGATGGAAAGTCATCGCTTGACTGCACACAATACAATGGTGCTGACAGTTAAGAAGTTGAATTATGTTTACGGTTCAAAAACTCCAAACGTACCAGATCACGATGCCTATGCTGCACTCGCACAGACCTTACGTGAGCGTCATCCCACACTAAAAGGTCTTGGTATTAAGCACTGCTGGAGTGGTTACGTTAGTGTGGCTTATGACTTTTTGCCTGTGGTTGGATCAACTGGACCACATCAAAATATTATCTATGCAGCGGGCTGTACGGGACATGGGCTTGCGACTCAGTCGCTCATGGGACAGCTCCTTGCCGAGAAAATTAAAGGAGTAGAAAACCCTATTCTGAAGAACTTATACCACAAGACTCCTTCTACACTACCTGAACCACTGCAGTGGTGTGCATTTAAGACAGGGTTCAAAGCAGCAGCATTCTATGATCGTCTAACTGACCGCAAAGCGCTTGCTGCTAAAAAGGATTCATAGAGCTAAGCATTTGTTAGTGCCGTAAATAATTAATGGACTACATTTTTGTAGTCCATTTTAAAAATTTCCTTTAATCCTAGCTTTAAATATTGCCCTATCTAAACCCATGGTCAATTCAAGCGGTGATTATGATTCATCACACTCGTTATTTTTTGGTATCAAAATTTATAAATTAGAATAAAAGTAAGGATGGTAATTATTGTGACTAAAAACAATCGAGGCAAGCGTGGTCGGCCTGCCAATCTAACACTTAAGCAAACCATAATCGATGCAGCATACGAATTATTTGTAGAATTAGGTTTTAAAGCAGCGACATTGAACATGGTCGCCCAACGTGCAAATATTTCTAAGCTGAGTATTTATCGACACTTCGAGAATAAAGAAGCGCTTTTCAGCGCGGTTGTGGCAGCCCGCTGCCAATATTTTGCAACTCATGCTTTTCTAAAAGACCCCGATGGTTCAGCCGAAGAACAGCTTATGTCAGTGGGATCATCTCTACTTTGTACTCTATTGAGCTCGGACTTCCATTGTCTTGAGACTATGATCATAGCTGATAGGACAAACCACAAATTGTTAAGCAAACTACATTACGAAGTCGTATTCGCTCATGTTATCAGACAAATTGAAGCTCTATTACGTCAGTTACACACGAAGGCTATTCTAAACGTGCCGTACCCTCTTCAGTCTGCCCACTTGTTTGTTGCGCTTTTCAAAGGATCCAACCTCAGCATTATTGCACGCTTCGATGAGGCAAAAATAGAGGACGATAACATGTTCAAATCCTACTGCCGCTCAGCTGTTAACATGTTTATCACTAGTCATGGTGGCAGTGCGTAGATGGAAGAATTGGGATTAGTTACTTAACTTTTTTTGAAATTCACTTAATTGAATCTACTGTTAACTATATCTCAATATTTGATTGCTTTGATTCGAAAGGTAGATATAAAAAGATTGGTTTTGTTCATGCAGATATAGATTGCAATGACTGGGAATTATTCAAGAAAGATGTTGAGCAAGGTAATTATCATATCTCTGGCGTACAGTCTTCTTATCAAAAAGCATTATGGGGAAGAGAGCGTATCTGCCACTATTGTGAAGATTTTGAAACTATACAAAATATAGATGAGGTCTACTTAGGGCATACCATTGTAAAGCACCCGTCCAATTAGATAACTGTTTTTATATCGATATTGGTTCTTTCTGGAGTAAA
>NZ_JABVBF010000217.1 GCF_013344765.1 Acinetobacter lactucae | reverse complement strand
CCTATCTATGACTGTATAGAAAGCTATCATTACTATCAAAGAATTTGCAAAACATATCACGAAGGTATACATCCACAATTGGTTGAATGGATTGAAAAAAAACTCCCTTTCTCTAATATCTTTCCGAAACCCCATGTAAATCAGAAAGCTTTAGATTATTGTGCATTGATTCCTCAAGGACAGAATGAAAAGTTTGTTGACTGGATGAATGCATTACCTAATCAATCTATAGATAATTTAGGTGCAATTGTCTTTGCTCATTGGCTATTACATTTAGAAGAGCCCACTTGCCGTCGTCCCACCTGGCTTCAAGATATCTCTGATTTTGGAGCAAGATTTACTCAGGCTGAAAAAGTGTTTTGGAACAATCGACAATTTAGTGATATTGATTTTGATCAAGAGAGTAAAGACTTTTTTGGGTTTGAACTCAGGGTCGGGCAAAAGAAAATTGTCCATCAACTAGCTCAAGCTCGTAGTATTCCTATGGGATTATTGCCAACGGGTGGTGGTAAAAGTTTAACATTTCAACTTCCTGCATTAATCCTAAGCAAGTATCGTCGCGAACTCACCGTGATTATTTCTCCCTTAAAAGCTCTTATGGAGGATCAAGTAATAGGATTAGGCAATACGGGCCATTGGGGAAATCGAGCTGCATGTTTAATCTCAGGTCAAACGGAAGAAGAACAAGCAAAAATTTTAGAAGGGATTTGGTCTGGCACAATTGACTTACTTTACATCAGTCCAGAACGCTTACGAACACATAGCATACAAACCTTACTATCTAGAAGACGCCCAGCTTTATGGGTTGTAGATGAAGCGCATACTATTATTCAATGGGGGAATGATTTTAGACCAGATTTTTTACGTATCGGACGGCTGATAGCACAATGTTATCGTGATGAAAATGCAACGACGCCACAACTTATGTTGGTAACTGCCACAGCAGCACAACGTGTGATTGAAGGAATTGATAAAGAAATTGTTCAACCACTTCATGACTTGATCGGTTTGCCTCTTGAAACAGTGATGGTCGAAAAAACACAAAATGTATGGCGCGATAATATAAAAGCTGAATTTATTCAAATTGAGCGCTCGCAAAGACTTCCTGAAATTCGTAAGGTACTTTCACAAATATTTCCTGACAGAAATTCACTTGAGCAGCCAAATTTAGAAACACTCAAAGATGATCATCCTGTTGTTCTGATTTATGTGCGTAGTCGAAGTAAAACTGAAGAGTTTGCACAAGAGTTACGTCAACAGGGTTTTATTGCCCAAGCTTATCATGCTGGTATGTCTTCTAATGATAAGCAACGTATTCTAGAACAATTCAAAATGCATCAGTTGGATGTAGTTATTTGTACCAATGCATTTGGCATGGGGATTGATAGGGCTAACATTCATACGGTCATTCATTATTCACCACCACATAATTTAGAATCATATTTACAAGAAATTGGTCGTGTTGCACGTAAAACAGGTGAAGAAGGGCATGCAATTCTGTACTGGAGCCAAATTGATTTAGATCAACTGGTACAGCAGAATATTGATAGTCAAATTGGTGGTCATAAAGTCCTTCTAGAATGCTGGCAACAAGTTATTGCTAATGTGCTTAAACGTGAAAAAGCTTCTGATAGATGGTTTACTGCACAAGAATTACAAACATTTTTATCGTTTGAAGGCGAAGAGCTAGTCACTCAGATTCGTGTCATCCTATTAGCACTAGAGAAATATAATCTTTTAGTTGAAAAGGAGCAGTTACCAGCTCTTCTTAGTTTGAAATTAATAGATGCTCCAGCATCCACTGAAGGTCAAGCAGCAGAGCTATATAGACGTTTATTACCTTTAACCCAACAAAATGAGAGTCAACTTTATTTACCTGAAGTCTCCGTAGCGCTAGGGCTGAATGTTAAAAGCTTGCTTCGCGGTATTCGACAATTGGTAAAACTTGGTTGTGCACGTTGGTCATGTGAGGTACGTATTCGACTGTCAAAAAGACATGCTCTTCTACAGCGTCAATTGAAGCAAAAACGTGATGCTTTAATTGCATTAGAAGATTGTTGGAGTATGTATGAACCAGAAGAAGTCGAGCGTATTGATTTGAGAGCTTTAGACCAATGGTTTGTGCAACATAACAAACAGATTAAATCACGCGAAATTTTTCATATCTTTAAGTATTTTAAAATTTTAAAAATTAAAGAAAATAAATATAGTTTAAGAGTGTCACCCATTAATTTAGAACTAAGTCATTGGCGTGATTGGATACAAGCAGCTAAAAAGCAAATGGATGAACTTGCCGAAAGTCTTGATCTAGTATTTAACTATACTGAAGATACTGCGAGTCAAACAAATCCTGTCACACAATTATTAAAAATAGAAGTATTAGTTGATAGAGAGGGTATTTGTCCAGAACAGTTCTTACAGAACTTAGAATATATGCAGTCTTTCGGTTGGCTCAATGTAAGTCGCTTAGATGATGAAGCGCAAAAAATATTCTTTATTGATCGGCCGGTTGGTGAGCATGCACGTAGACGCTTTCACTCATCAAAAGATGCTTATCAATACTTAGAGAAACATTATCAAGATCGTAATCGTCGCCTACATATCTTAAATCATTGGCTAAGCTGTGATTTAGAAGTGAAAAAAAAATTAGTTGAAGATTATTTTAACTTAGATATTGAAGATTTATGCGAAAAATACCTTTCTGATCCAAACCTTTCTAAACAAGCACATTTAGATAATTACGAACAAAAGATTTTTCCAGAATTTTTAAGCCCTATGCAAAGAGAAATTATTTCAGATGACCAACGGAGAGCAATGTTAATAATTGCAGGGCCAGGATCTGGTAAAACTATGATTATTGTGCATCGTGTAGCCAATTTAATCATGTGTTGTAATATTTCTGCAGAAAAGATCCTGATCTTGGCTTATAACCGTCAAGCTGTATTTGAAGTAAGGCAGCGTTTGATTCAACTCATTGGATATGAATATGCTGCTCAAGTAAATATTTTCACCTTCCATGGTTTAGCTCGCCATTTAACTAATATTAGTGAAAATCAAGCCCCTCCTCATAGAGATAATAATTATAAATACCAATGGCTCTTAAAACAGGCTGTTGAATATTTGCAAGATAACCCTCAATTTTTTCAATATATTTTAGTGGATGAGTTTCAGGATATTGATGATGTTCAATATAGTATCATTTCACATCTAGCAGGACTAAAAGTAGAAAGTGATGAAGAGGAAGAAAATGACATTACCCAACGTGGTTACTTGGTTGCTGTAGGCGATGATGATCAAAATCTATATGGTTTTAGAGGGGCCAATATTCAATATATCCGAAACTTCCAGAAAGACTTTCAAATAGCAGAAGAAGATATTTTTTATTTAATTGATAACTTTCGGAGTCCTAAAGATATTGTCGAATTAGCTAATACTTATATTCAAAATATGTTGCCAGCTCACGAACGCTTAAAGACAGACAAATATGCAATTCGTCCAGTTGCTAAAAAGGGACGTCAAGAAAGTGGTAATTTGCAGCTAGTTTTATCTAACCAATTTATGAATATTGATAGTATTCAGTGGATGATAAATGATATCCAATCTAAACAAGAGGCCTCACAATGTGATTGGTCAAGTTTTGCGATACTAGCTCGAGAATGGAGTGAATTGCTTTTAATTCAACATTTTCTTATTCAAAGTAACTTAAAATTTCACCTACTCAATCAACAAAGTGATTTGGATTTTAATGAGAGTTTGTTAATTAAGCAGTTTATTCAGGAATTACAGCGTCGACCTGTTCTTGATATTATTGAAGGCAGTCCAAAAGATTTTGCAATTGAATGGGCTAAAAAACAAGGTTTTTCAAATCCAGCAGACCTCAGCTTTCAGCGTCTTAAACAGCATTTATCTGTTGATAATAGAGACCTTACTAGTCAACAAATTTTAGATTTATTGCTAATTAAGTCTGACTCAGGTTTGAAAAATTCGATTATTTTGACAACCTATCATTCGTCAAAAGGTTGTGAATATGAGCATGTTTATATATTTAATCAAAAATCGCAGTTCAAAAAAATAGAAGATGTAAGTAGTATTCGAGCAATGTACGTTGCGCTCACTAGAGCAAAAAAGAGTCTTACATTGGTACAATCACAAGACACGGCAATGATTCCAGATAATAAGTTAACATCTTATTTTCAAAAGTGTTCATATACAATTACACCATCAGCAGTACCATCAATTAATCAGATTACTTATTATGAACCTCTTGGTTTGGCAGATATTTATTTATCTTATCCAGAAATTATTACAGAGAGTGGACGAATTAGGATCCAAAAACTGGCTTATGACAACCAAATATGTATCAATCAAGACTTCTCTGTTGACGTACGTTATTACAATCAAGAACCAAGTATTATCTTAAAAAGTAAAAAATACGGTCTTATCGGAAAACTTTCCAGCAATTGCATTAGTAGACTAAAAAAGCGAAATCTAAGGAATATGCAATTAGAATGTGTCAGATTTTGTATTTTGGAATATTACCAAGCCGATCGTTCTTTTTATGAAAAGGCAGGTTATTTGGGTTTAGAGAATAATCACCATATTGTAATTCCTTTTTTAAAAATCACACAGCAAGTACCTTCATAGAGTGGATGGTTAAGGGG
>NZ_JABVBF010000216.1 GCF_013344765.1 Acinetobacter lactucae | reverse complement strand
GGTAAATACCCATGCTTTTTTTATATAAATCTGCATAATTTTCCATGAAAGACGATACAAATTTTTTTTTCGTTAAGTTTTTGTTTTCATAGATTATTGATGAGTAAGTATCAGCTTTAATCTATTTAAAGATAAATTGGACTTGTTTAATTAATAAATCTCAATAGAATGTGCCGATCGTTGACATGTTGGATCGTCAACAGGCATTGTTTTTTACTTCGCCGGATCGGCGGGTTGTGATTTGTTTGTACATTTAAATTTCTGTTTGGGAATTAGTGTACATATTGAGGTTTCACTCTTAGTTAGTGGTCTTCTCCCTCTCATATTTGATACTTTGCGGTGCATAAGGATTGTCTTATGAAGAATTTTAAATTTAGCCTTGCTTGGCAAATTTTAATTGCTTTAATCCTAGGGATAGTTGTCGGGGCTGTTTTACATAATCAGCCTGAAATCAGAGACAGTATTGTGAATAATGTTCTTACCCCTCTTGGTAAGATCTTTATTAGCCTGATTAAAATGATTGTTATTCCAATCGTTTTCTCTACCTTGATTTTAGGTATTGCAGGTGTAGGCAGTACCAAAAGTTTAGGGCGACTTGGTTTTAAAACCATTCTCTATTTTGAAATTATTACGACGATTGCTATTTTGGTTGGTTTGTTTGCAGCAAATATCTTCCATCCAGGTTCAGGCATTGATATGTCTCAGCTGGTTCAAACAGATATTTCTCAATATAAACATACAACTGAAGAAGTTCAGTCTCAGTCACATGGTTTAATTCAAACAATATTATCGCTCATTCCAACGAACATTATTAGTTCAATGGCGCATGGCGAAATGTTACCTGTGATTTTCTTTGCTGTGTTGTTTGGTATTGGACTGTCGTCATTACCAGCAACCACTAAAGACCCGTTGTTGAATGTGTTTCATGCTGTTTCTGAAACAATGTTCCGTGTAACGCATATCATCATGAAGTATGCACCAGTGGGTGTATTTGGTCTAATTGCAGTAACTGTTGCAAACTTCGGTTTCGCTTCACTTATTCCATTAGGCAAGTTGGTTGTTCTTGTTTATGCTGCCATCTTCTTCTTTGCATTCGTTGTACTTGGTCTGACTGCAAAAATGTTTGGAATTAACATCTTTATCTTATTTAAGATTTTGAAAGATGAATTGATCTTGGCATTTTCAACTGCAAGCTCGGAAACAGTTTTACCGCGTATTATGCAAAAAATGGAAGCTTACGGTGCGCCAAAAGCCATTTCCAGCTTTGTAATTCCAACTGGTTATTCATTTAACCTTGATGGTTCTACGCTTTACCAAAGTATCGCAGCAATCTTTATTGCACAGCTTTACGGTATTGAAATGTCAATCAGCCAACAAGTTATTTTAGTTGTAACATTAATGATTACTTCTAAGGGTATTGCTGGTGTTCCTGGCGTATCATTTGTTGTGTTATTAGCGACATTAGGTAGTGTGGGTATTCCTGTAGAAGGCTTAGCATTTATTGCTGGTGTTGACCGTATTATGGATATGGCCCGAACTGCGTTGAACGTTGTGGGTAACGCGCTTGCTGTACTTGTAATCAGTAAATGGGAAAAACAATACGACTCTGAAAAAGCTGCTGCTTATGAAGCATCTCTTAAATAAGAGAGAAGTTTTTAGTCGAAAAAGAACCCGCGAAAATCGCGGGTTTTTTATTGGGCTATTTCAAAACGCGTTGGTAGAGTTCTAGTGTTTGATCACACATATCTTTTAAGCTAAACATCGTGACAGGAGCAACGACATGAGGCTGTTCAATATGCTGTCTAACTGTTTCCAGTAAAGCTTTTTCATTTTCTGCTTCAACAAGACCTTGCGGATAGACATTCGATAAAATCTCAGCAACACCGCCACGGTTCCAGCCAATTACTGGTGTACCCACTGAAAGGGCTTCTAAGGCTGTTCTACCGAATGTTTCTGCCTGATTGGATAGAGAGAGCACAATATCGCTAAAAGCGAGCCATTCGCGAATATCTGAGCGATGGCCTACGAAGGTAATTTTATCTGCGAGTCCTTTGCTTTGAATGGTACTCTGCAACTCGCTTAGATAGGCCTGTTTTTTTGCATCGGCACCACCAACAACTACAGCATGTAGCTGAGGATATTGTTCACCTAGTTTTTGCATCAGTTCAATTAAACTTTCATGTCCCTTTAAGCGTGTAATACGGCCAGGCAAGCAAAGTAAAAACTTATTTTCGAGTTCAGGAAAGTCATTAAAAACTTGATTAAACCATTGTGCTGATGGCTGGTAATTATGTGGAAAAGCAGCTGGGTCAATCCCTCGATAAATGCGAACAATATCTTGTGGGGGACAGTTTTTGTAATAGTCTGTGATGTATTTAACCACGCTGTCAGAAACAGCAATCACTTTTTCAGCCTGAGTCATAATCGCACTATAACGATTAACTGAATAGAAACCATGGACTGTACTAATGAGGTGAGGGCGTTTGTTTGCAGGTATTTTTCTTAAGGCAAAGTGCGTAAGCCAAGCAGGGACACGCGAGCGTACATGAACAATATCGGGTTGATGTTGTTCAATAAGTTGGCGTAAAGGACGGATTTGCCACAAGCTCGACAATGATTTTTTATGAATAGGTAGCGTTAAGTGAGTAGAACCTTCAGCTTCGAGCTGGGACACTAGTCGTCCGCCATTTGAAACAACTAACGATTGATGGCCTTGTGCAACCAGTGCACGTGCAATTTCTAGTGTGCCGCGTTCAACGCCACCGCTATTGAGTTCTGGGAGAAGTTGCATCACTTTCATTGTTTTTGCCTTATACGTTCATAAAAGATGGATCATCTACAGATACATCATCTAAAACTAAATCATTATCCAGAGTTTACTATCGTGATAGCGACATGGATGTCGCTGTTGCGCTGTGTTACAAGGATGTAACATTCGCGGAACAAAGAATTTTTGCTTACTTTTTATCCCTAAAAAGTAAGGTCTGCCTATTCGAAATTATTTGAATATCACTATAAATCGAGGCTCTACCTATTACTAATCTAAAATTATTACAGCCTTATCTTAATAAATTTCCTCATATCCCTCAGGACGTGTTTTAAAGCGACGGTGAAACCACATATATTGAGTTGGTGCGATTCGAAGTTGATTTTCGATAATTTTATTGACGCGTGTTGCATCATCGACTTCATCTTCACTTGGCATATTGTTGACCGCAGGTTCAATTAGAACATGATATTTCGGGTTCTTAATATCTCCATGGCGATAGAAATATAAAGGAACGGCAACTGCCTTAGAGATTTTTAGTAAACGACGATGAGCAGTTACTGTGGCCGCCGGCACGCCAAAGAATGGTGCCATCACGCCTTGCTTGAGCCCGAAGTCTTGATCGGGGCTATACCAAATGGCATCGCCATCTTTAAGGTGACGAATTAAACCACGCATATCATCATGATCGATTTGTGCTTTATAAATGGTGCCACGGCAACGATATATCAGCATATCGAGCAATGGGTTATTTTGAGGTCGATAAACGACATCTGGTTCGAAATATTGAGCACAAACATAGCCACCGGCATCAAGAAGCGTGCTATGAGTCCCTAATAATAAAACGCCTTTACCCTGAGCTTGAGCATTGGTAATGTGTTCTAAGCCTTCAATGGTGACACGGTTTTTAAACCAGTAAGGTTTGTACCATGCGTTTAATGTCTCAAAAATACCAAGCATCATATCCACAAAAACTTGCTTAGCCTGTTGCTGTACTTTTTCGGCTGACCATTCGGGAAAGCAGACTTCTAAATTACGAATAGTCGTTTTTCGGCGAGATTTTAAATATTTCCAAGCAAGATTTGCTAAGCCATGAGCCAGACGCCACTGGATTGCCCACGGTAAAATAGCCAAAAGCATTAAAAAAACAATGGCAATCCAAATACCCCAATATTTAGGCAATAAAAAGGACCATTGAAATTCACCGGGCGTATAAGTCTGCTTTTGGCTCATAGCGATATAAAGAATTCAAAATTAAAACTGGCAAAAGTGTATCACGAACTGAATTTATCGTCGTAATACACTGTTGAATTGAGTGATTAAGATGAGGAAGTAAAGCGCGGTTATCGACGATTTTCTAGAAGAATGCGAACTGCAAGTCCAGCTAACACTGTTCCCATAAGCCAGCGTTGTATATTTGCCCAAAGAGGTTTCTGTTGAAGAAAAAGAGCAATGCTACCCGCAGAAAGCACAATCAGTGCATTTACTGAAACGCTGACAAAAATTTGAATAGTGCCGAGTTGAATAGATTGCCATAAAATACTGCCTTGTTGTGGGTGAATAAACTGTGGCAATAACGATAAATACATAATCGCAATTTTAGGATTAAGTAGATTTGTAGCAAAACCCATTAAAAATAGTTTAGCTGGAGAATCTACTGATAACTGCTTTACATCAAAAATAGGGGATGCATTAGGACGGAGAGCTTTCCATGCTAACCAGAGTAAATAAATGGCTCCAGCAATACGGATGGTGTCGTAAGCATAAGGAACTGCAACAATAAGTGCTGTAATCCCGAAAGAAGCGCAAAGCATATAAAATATGAAGCCAACGCCAACACCAGCGAGTGAAATAAATCCCGCCGTTTTTCCTTGGCAAATTGAACGAGAAATAAGGTAAATCATGTTTGGGCCAGGGGTAAGCACCATCGCCAAGCAGATTAATCCGAATGCTAAAATTTGAGAAAGATCTAGCATGAAAAATTACTCGAATATTATTATATGGGTAGATATAACAT
>NZ_JABVBF010000215.1 GCF_013344765.1 Acinetobacter lactucae | reverse complement strand
CCACAAAGTTATCTATAAGTGATTTTTAACAGCTTTGCTATGCTATCTCCCATCAAATCATACAGATAAAAAATTACTAAAAAGTCAAGATTGATCTGCTATGAAAAATCCCGTATCTTGTGTTGAAAATAAACTTTAACTACTAAGTCTTGTGTTTATCCCTCAAATATCGTGGCATGTTTTTTGCTCGGTTCAAACGGTCTATGAACATAACAAAAGTGACAATGGAGCTATGCTGGCATGAGCGTAATTACTTCGACTCCCGGTCAAATTCAGGTGATTAAGCGCACTGGAGATGTTGCTGCATTTGATGCAGAGAAAATTTCAGTTGCGATTGGTAAAGCTTTTCTTGCTGTGGAAGGTCAACAGAGTTCGGATTCTAGCCGTATTCATGACCGTATTACCCAGTTGACGGAAATGGTATTAAATACTTTCACTCGCCGTTTACCATCGGGTGGTACGATCCATATTGAAGAAATTCAAGATCAAGTAGAACTTGCTTTAATGCGTACTGGGGAACAAAAAGTTGCCCGCGCTTATGTGATTTACCGTGAACAACGTGCTAGCGCTCGTCAGCAAACGAACTCAAACCACCACCCTACTTTACAAGTTACCGACGCAAACGGTCAGCTTCAGCCACTTGATTTAAGTGCATTGCAAGCAACTGTTTCTAAGGCAGCTGAAGGTTTGGAAGGTATTGACGTTCAAGCCATTGTCGATGAAACCGTTAAAAACTTATATAACGGCGTAAAAGAAAGTGATATTGCCACGACAATGATGATGGCAACACGTACCCGTATTGAACAAGAACCTAACTACACTTACGTGACTGCACGTTTGCTTTGTAACGAATTAGTAGGTACAGGTTTAGCATTCTTAGGTTTATCAACAGACACACCAGAAAACAATGCACTTGAAGCATTCTTGAAAAAAGGTGTTGAGCTTGATTTGCTTTCACCTGACTTGCTTGACTTCGACTTAGAAAAATTATCAGCAGCAATTCAGCCAGAACGTTCTAATCAATTTACCTATTTAGGTTTACAGACTTTATTTGACCGTTACTTCATTCACTCAAACGGCGTTCGCTTCGAATTACCACAATTATTCTTCATGCGTGTGTCAATGGGCCTTGCACTCAATGAGCAAGACAAAGAAGAACGTGCCATTGAGTTCTATAACTTATTGTCTAGCTTCGACTACATGGCATCTACGCCTACCCTGTTTAACTCAGGTACATTACGTCCACAGCTTTCAAGTTGTTACTTAACAACAATTGGCGATGACCTTTATGACATTTATGGCGCAATGCGTGACAACGCAATGCTTTCTAAATGGGCTGGTGGTTTAGGTAATGACTGGACACCTGTACGTGCCTTGAACTCTTATATTAAAGGTACAAACGGTAAGTCTCAGGGTGTTGTTCCATTCTTGAAAGTTGCGAACGATACAGCTGTTGCAGTAAACCAAGGTGGTAAGCGTAAGGGTGCTGTGTGTGCATACCTAGAAACTTGGCACTTAGACATCGAAGAATTCTTAGAGCTTCGTAAAAACACGGGTGATGACCGTCGCCGTACTCACGACATGAACACTGCGAACTGGGTTCCAGACTTGTTTATGCAACGTGTATTTGAAGATGGTGAATGGACATTATTTACTCCTTCTGAAACTCCAGACTTGCACGATTTAACTGGTGCTGAATTTGCTGAGCGTTATGCTTACTATGAGTCTGTAGCGAAAGAAACCAACATGCTACACAAGAAAGTACGTGCTAAAGATTTATGGCGCAAAATGCTTTCTATGTTGTTTGAAACTGGTCATCCGTGGATCACATTCAAAGATGTATGTAACTTACGTTCACCACAACAACATGTTGGCGTAGTTCACTCATCTAACTTATGTACTGAAATTACCTTGAACACAAATCAAGACGAAATTGCAGTATGTAACTTGGGTTCGATCAACCTTGTACAACACGTTCAAGGTGGTGTGTTAGATCGTGAGAAATTAGCTCGCACCATTAAAACAGCTGTACGTATGCTCGATAACGTGATCGACATTAACTACTACGCTGTACCACAAGCGAAAAACTCTAACTTGAAACACCGCCCTGTGGGTATGGGTATCATGGGCTTCCAAGATGCTCTATATGAAATGGGTATTGCTTACGGTTCAGACGCTGCTGTTGATTTTGCAGATGAATCAATGGAAGTAATTAGCTACTACGCGATTGAAACTTCAAGCAACTTGGCTGTTGAACGTGGTGCTTACTCAACATTCAAAGGTTCATTGTGGGATCAAGGTATCCTTCCAATCGACTCTTTAGAAATTGTTGCGAAATCTCGTCCAGAGCGCATGTTCGAAGTTGACCGTACTCAACGTTTAGACTGGGACACTTTACGTGCCAAAGTTCAAAAAGACGGTATGCGTAACTCAAACGTGATGGCAATTGCTCCAACTGCAACCATCTCTAACATTTGTGGTGTTTCTCAGTCTATTGAGCCAACATTCCAGAACTTATATGTGAAATCTAACTTGTCTGGTGAATTCACTGTTATTAACCCATACCTCGTTCGTGCATTAAAAGATCGCGGTCTTTGGGACACAGTAATGGTTAACGACCTTAAACACTTTGAAGGTTCAGTACAAAAAATTGCTCGTATTCCTGAAGAATTAAAAGCAATCTTTGCTACTGCGTTTGAAGTGGATACACGTTGGATCGTTGATGCTGCATCACGCCGTCAAAAATGGATTGATCAAGCTCAATCGCTTAACCTTTACATCTCTGGTGCAAATGGTAAGAAACTTGACATCACTTACAAGATGGCATGGTTACGTGGTCTTAAGACGACTTATTACCTCCGAGCTTTAGGTGCAACTTCTGCTGAAAAATCTACAATTAACACAGGTGCTTTAAACGCAGTTAAACCTGCGACTGTTGAAGCAGCGGCTGTTGCTGTCCCTGTTGTAGACGCGAAGAAACCAGAAGCAGCGGTTGAAGAAGAAGGCTTTACTCAAGCAGCTCCAGTACCAATGGCTTGTTCAATCGACAACCCTGATTGTGAAGCTTGCCAATAACATTCAATAAAATTGCTCTTTTTCACTAAAGAGCAATTTTAAAAGAGGTAAAGATTATGCTTTCTCATCTCAGCCATAACTATATGCTTGGTGTTGGAGTTTTAATCTTTGCCTTTATTTTCTTTTATATGCCCATGGTTTACGCATTTATCACAATACGTAAGCAGCAGCGTAAACAAAATAAGTTGTAGGGAGTAGAGACCAAAGGCCCAAAATTTGGTCATGCATCAATAAAACTTAATTTTGTTTACACATTAAAAGCGTATAGTAGGGACATCTTCGTTTAAGAGATGTCAAATATAGATATATACAACGAAGAGAGAACAAAAATGTCTATCCTTAGTTGGGACGATTTTGAAGATGATTCGCAAAAACCGACTACACCTGAACACAAGTCTGCGCCCGTCCAATCGGAAAAAGCGTCAGATTCGCAGAATGTATCTACTGCGCAGCCATCATCGCCGAGCGTGGCAGCTCCACAATCCGCTGGAACCCATTCCGTGCGACCAACAGTTGCCTCCGATACAGTGGCTAGAGCCGCTCAAGCCTTAGAACACTTAGACGTTGCCCCTGGCCTTGAAGAGCTAGAAATGGGTGCTCAACGTGTTCAAGTTGACGACAAAGCAATGATTAACTGTCGTGCGGACTTGAACCAACTTGTACCATTTAAATATGAGTGGGCTTGGCAGAAATATCTTGACGGGTGTGCAAACCACTGGATGCCTCAAGAAGTTAACATGAACCATGACATCGCGCTTTGGAAGTCTGAAAATGGCTTGACCGAAGATGAGCGTACTATTGTTATGCGTTCTTTAGGTTTCTTCTCGACTGCGGACTCTTTGGTTGCAAACAACTTGGTATTGGCGATTTATCGTCACATTACTAACCCAGAATGCCGTCAGTACATCTTGCGTCAAGCGTTTGAAGAAGCGATTCACACTCACGCTTACCAATACTGTATCGAATCTTTAGGTATGGACGAAGGCGAAGTCTTCAACATGTACCGTGAAGTTCCATCTGTTGCACGTAAAGCAGCTTGGGGCTTGAAATATACTCAGTCTTTAACTGACCCTAATTTCCACACGGGCACACCTGAAAACGACCAGCGTTTACTTCGTAACCTGATCGCATTCTACTGTGTACTTGAAGGGATCTTCTTCTACTGTGGCTTTACTCAAATTTTGAGTATGGGTCGTCGTAACAAGATGAACGGTGTTGCTGAGCAATTCCAATACATCTTGCGTGATGAATCTATGCACTTGAACTTTGGTATCGACATGATTAACCAAATCAAGATTGAGAACCCTCACCTTTGGACTGCTGAGTTCCAACAAGAAGTGGTTCAAATGATTGTTGAAGGTACGATGCTTGAAATCGAATATGCACGTGACACAATGCCACGCGGTGTATTGGGTATGAACGCAAGCATGATGGAAGAATATTTGAAATTCATCTGTAACCGTCGTTTAGCTCAGTTAGGTTTACCAGAGCAATTTGCTGGTGTAACTAACCCATTTGCGTGGATGTCTGAGATGATGGACTTACGTAAAGAGAAGAACTTCTTTGAAACTCGCGTAACTGACTACCAAACTGGTGGTGCGTTAAGCTGGTAAGTTTCAGTATCTACGTCACGCGACACATAAGTTGTCATTTGCGACGCATAAAATGTCATTGAGCGACACATAAGTTGTCATTTGCGACGCATAAAATGTCATTGAGCGACACATAAGTTGTCATTAAGAAAATTTTTATAAACACCCAATAAGAAATCTAGATTTCTTATTGGGAAACTTAAAAA
>NZ_JABVBF010000214.1 GCF_013344765.1 Acinetobacter lactucae | reverse complement strand
CAACTAGTCATGCTTTTTGTAAATTAACTTTTTATTTCAGTTGTTTAAAGAATAATTTTTCTTAAATATCGAATCTCTAAATGCTCTAAAATTGCAAATTTTATGTCTTAAATAGCTTTGAAAAAAGATTGAAAAATAGACTTGAAATATATAGTGGCTTTATGCCACTATATATTCATCGAAGGTCATCAGACAAAAAGAGGATGATATGGCTATCCAGCTTTTAGATGCGGCAAGAAATGAAATTCCAGTGAAATTCACGCAGTTTTCTGGTGGCGAGCGTCATGTTCAAATTGATGAGACAACCTTAGGTTTACTATCTGGCACAGTATTGGTTCGTGCACAAATGACCACAAGTCACGATGTGATGGACTATTTACTACTTGAAAATATATTGCTGAATCAGGGTTTAACCGTTGACCTAGAAATTCCGTATTTTCCATACGCACGTCAGGACCGTATTTGTGCAGTGGGCCAAGCGTTTTCACTCGATGTAATGACCAAATTACTTAGCATCAATGCGGACAAAAAAGCAGGCAAACAAGGCAAAATCACTGTTTGGGACTGCCATAGTGAAGTAACAACAGCCTTGCTTGCTGCCAATACTTCTTTTAACGGAGTTGTAAATGTCAGTTCAGTCGACATCATCGCAAAGAGTGAAGCGCTAAGCACATCGTTAAAAGATGAAAAAACAGTATTGATTTGCCCAGACAAAGGCGCAAAAGCACGTACACAAATGGTCGCAGACGTTTTTAATCTTGAGCGCAAACAACCCATCACTATTGTTCAGTGTGATAAAAAACGTGACCCAGTGACTGGCAAAATTTTGGGTACACATGTACATGCGACTGATTTATCAGGTCTAACAGCGGTCATTACTGATGACATTTGTGACGGTGGTGCAACCTTTATTGGCATTGCCAAAGAACTCCGTCGCCTCAATTGCAATAAGGTCGTTCTATATGTGACCCACGGTATTTTCAGTAAAGGAACAGAGGTTTTTGATGGATTGCTAGATCAACTGTTTACCTCAGACAGCTTTCCACAACAACCAACAGACAAAATTTCAGTAATTGCTTTTGCAGCAAAATAAAGAGAATAAAGATGACTATTAAGCTTAATCCATTAAATGCTATCGATTTTTATAAAGCTGATCACAGACGTCAGTATCCGGCAGGCACAGAGTACGTGTACGCCAACTTTACGCCGCGTTCATCTCGCCTCGCTAAAATGTTGCCTGACTTTGACGATAAAGTTGTGTTCTTTGGGCTTCAGGGTTTTATCAAACACTTTTTAATTGATACATGGGATGAAGGCTTTTTCAAGCAACCTAAAGACAAAGTGGTGGCTGCATATAAACGCCGTATGGATAGTTCATTAGGTGAAGGTGCTGTACCTGTTGATCACATTGAAGCGTTACACGACTTGGGCTATTTACCATTACGCATTAAAGCATTGCCAGAAGGCAGCCGCGTCAATATGCGTGTACCTGTGCTTACCGTAATTAATACTGACTCGCGTTTCTTTTGGCTAACCAACTATATTGAAACTGTGTTAAGTGCTGAACTTTGGAAAAGCTGTACTACGGCTACAATTGCCTACGAGTACAAACGTTTATTAACTCAATATGCTATAAAAACTGGCGCACCACTCGATTTTGTACCTGTGCAAGGACACGATTTTAGTAGCCGTGGTATGAGCGGAATTTATGACGCCGCACAATCAGGAGTAGGCCACTTAACCAGTTTTATTGGAACAGACTCGGTTGCTTCAATCGACTACGCAGAAGAATATTACAATGCAACTGGTGTGATTGGGGTATCTGTACCTGCAACTGAACACAGTGTGATGTGTATGGGCACAGAAAACAGTGAGCTAGACACATTTAAGCGTTTAATCTGCGAGCTTTATCCATCTGGTGTGGTTAGTGTTGTGTCTGATACATGGGATTTTTGGCGAGTGATTACCGAGTTTACGGTAGCTTTAAAATCTGAAATTTTGGCGAGACAACCGAATGCTTTAGGCTTGGCCAAATTGGTTTTCCGTCCAGACTCTGGCGACCCTGTCAAAATTATTTGTGGTGACCTAGATGCCGAAGTCGGTAGCCCAGCCTACAAAGGTGCAGTTGAATGTTTATGGGAAGTGTTTGGCGGTACAACAACTGACCAAGGCTATAAAGTACTGAATGAACGTGTTGGTTTAATTTACGGCGACTCAATTACTTTAGACCGTGCACAGCGTATTTTGGAAGGGCTAGAAGCCAAAGGTTTTGCTTCAAATAACTTGGTGTTTGGGATCGGCAGCTTTACCTATAACTACTTAACTCGCGATACCTTTGGGTTTGCTGTAAAAGCAACCTGGGGTCAGGTGAATGGTGTAGGTCGTGAGCTGTTTAAAGACCCAATTACTGACTCAGGTGTAAAAAAATCTGCGAAAGGTCTATTACGTATCGAAGAAAGTGAAAATGGTTTTACCTTATTTGATGAGCAAACAGCCAAACAAGAACAAGGCGGAGCACTAAAAACAGTCTTTGAAAATGGTAAACTTCAATATGAGTGTACTCTAGATCAAATTCGTGAGCGTTTATCTATCGTATAACTGAATTTAGATGAGCCGTTGCGTGTGTATCGGCTCATCATTTTTATTAAGAGGCTGAACGTGACTATTCAAACTGAACAAGAATTCCTTGCCAGTTATGATCGCCGAGATTATGACGCACCTTTACTCACTGTAGATATGGCTATTTTCTCGGTATTTAATGGTCAGTTGCAGGTATTACTCATTAAGCGACCCAACTTTCCAGCCAAAGACCAATGGGCTTTACCCGGTGGCTTTGCCGATTTAAGGCATGATCAAGACTTGATGGCCACGGCATATCGTAAGCTGGTCGAAAAAACTGGCATTGCTTCACCTTACTTAGAACAAGTTGCCTCTGTGGGTAATGCCAAACGTGACCCGCGTGGCTGGGCAGTAACCATTTTGTATTTTGCTTTAATTGATTTTAATGCCTATCAACAACAAGCATTGGCTGAATACAGCGAATGGGTGCCTGTAGCAAAAGCTCAAGATTTAGCATTGGCTTTTGATCATAATGAATTGCTCAGCTTAGCTTTAGAGCGTTTAACCAATAAAACTCGCTATACTGCATTGCCAGCTAGTCTGATGCCTGAATTATTTACGCTGACCGAGTTACAAACCATTTATGAAATTATTCTTGGGCAATCCTTAGATAAAAAAGCGTTTAGACGCCGTATGATAGAAGCGGGCGCAGTTGAAGAAACTAACCAAAGTAAAATTGTGGGCAAACGACCAGCTCAGCTTTACCGCTATGCACTCGATTCTTTTGATTTTATATTTCCTCGTTCACTCGAATTACCAAGAAATAAAGAGGGTGAAGATAAGCAAAACAATGAGCTTTCTGACTAGCGCATCTTGATGCACTTTTGATTTATAATGCCGCGCTTATGATTGATGTCATGTTTTGATCAGCACTTTGCCTATGTCACACGTTTCTCCTTGCTTCCAGCAAAACCAGTTTTTTGTGTTGGTGGAATATCTCACTTCACTGCATGAGATTTATCCTGTGAAACATGAGTTTGCAGGATATCCGGCTGCAATGACATTGGCAGATCGCGTACATTCAGATCATGATATTGCGCCGATTGAGGCCAGCAAAAGTTACCCAGACTCAATAGAGAAAGTCTTACACTTTTCAGGTAAGGCCCGAGACATACAAGACTTTGAGCGCTTTTTAGAGCAAGCCAAGTCTGCCAATATTCAAAACTTGTTATTGCTTACTGGCGATAAACTCAAAGAGCATCATAATGGTCGAGATGGACAGCCTCGTAGTCGATACCTAGAGTCGGTAAACGCCGTAATGGCTGCCAAGCAACACGGCGGATTTCGTATTGGCGTTGCCTTTAACCCATTTAAATATGTCGAAGCTGAGCGTGATGCACAGTATTTAAAACTGCATAAGAAGATTAAAGCAGGCGCTGACTTTATCATTACCCAATTGGGCTATGACATTGAGGCTTTAAAGCAAGCCAAATCATTTTTAACCAAGAATAATTATTCAAAGCAAATACTGGCTTGTGTAATGCCTCTAACTTTGGGCCGTGCCAATTTTATGGTGAAGCATAAAGTGGCAGGTATTGTGATTACTCCGCACATGTTAAAAGTTTTGGCAGATGAAAAACAGGCAGGGCATACAGATCGCGTTTATTTACGTTGTGCTTTACAGATTTTGATATGTAAACAGTTAGGGTTTGCAGGAATTCACTTATCTGCCTGCCATAAACCCGAAGAACAAATGCTGCTTGAAAGCTACATTGAGCAGTACAGACATCTGGAGCTTGAAGCCTTAGAAGAGCTTTGGAATTCACTTTGGCAAGTCACTACAGGCAAAGAGTTTTCACCTGAGGTTAATCGTTTTTCACGTCAGCCGACCTCTAAACAGTTAATTAAATATCGCCAACTGCATGTTATGCATGAAGCAATGTTTGGATCAAAAATTGCTAAAGGTGTTGGAAGGTTTATTTTTAAAGCATCTTTTTGGGAAAATGCTTTGGTCGCTAAAGTACTACTTAAAACAGAAGTGCTGAGTAAACATGGCTTAGTGGGCTGTGAAAGCTGTGGTCAGTGTCGGCTAAGCGATACTTTATATATCTGCCCTGAAACTTGTCCAAAAGGTTTAGCGAATGGACCTTGTGGTGGTACAACTTTGGATCGCTGCGAGTTTGGTGACCGTGAATGCATTCATTCCGTTAAAGCAAGACTTGCCAAAGCGGTTGAACAAACCGATGTCTTAAAAGAAAAACTCATTCCTACAGTAGCAATTGGAACCAGAGGAACCAGTTCTTGGAAAAATTGGTATTTAGCCAGCGCCTAAAGCCTAAAATTTATAGTTTTACTTATGTTTCGCCATAACCTTGATATGACTATTTAATTAAGAGGGGTAATTTTATCAAAAAAATATTTAAGTTTTATGTAGTAT
>NZ_JABVBF010000213.1 GCF_013344765.1 Acinetobacter lactucae | reverse complement strand
CATCAGGCGCTGCTTTGTCATATAATTGTCATAATTTAATTTAAGAATACAGAGGATTTTTTTATCCTCTTACCGTCTGCATGAATTCTAATCTACCCCCTGTTTCGGATTCAAAACTTGCGGCCAACCTGCAAGTCAAATCGACGAATGTACATGTCCCTACACCTAAGTTTTTTATGCCGGTGTTTCTGACGATTATTGTTGCAACACTTATTTATATCGGATTTCAGGTGAGTGCTGATTTAGCACATGTACCACCTTTGAGTCTTTATTCCGTTATTCTTTTATCTACTGCACTCTTGATTGCTTTAGGCTTTGAGTTTGTAAATGGCTTCCACGATACTGCAAATGCAGTAGCAACAGTAATTTACACCAATGCTTTACCTGCACCAGTTGCAGTCATGTGGGCTGGTTTTTGTAATTTTCTTGGGGTAATGGTTGCAAGCGGCGCAGTCGCTTACGGCATTATTGCATTGTTGCCTGTTGAACTAATTATGAACATGGGCAGTGGTGCAGGTTTCGCAATGGTGTTTGCGCTGCTTATTGCTGCGATTCTTTGGAACTTAGGTACATGGTTCTTGGGAATTCCTGCATCTAGTTCTCATACCTTGATTGGTTCAATCTTGGGTGTGGGCATTATGAACCATCTATTGAGTGCATCGACTGGCGTAACGACCAGTGGTGTAGACATGGATCAGGTGATTAAAGTCGGTAAGGCATTATTATTTTCACCTTTAATTGGTTTTGCTTTTGCAGCGATTGTATTCTTGTTGGTTAAAACTATTTTGAAACGCCAGTTAGAATTATTCCAACCACCTGAAGGTAATAAACCACCACCAGCGCTCATTCGTGCAATTTTGATCTTTACCTGTACAGGTGTAAGTTTTGCACATGGTTCTAATGACGGCCAAAAAGGTATGGGACTCATCATGCTGATTTTGGTTGGTCTGGTACCGTTGGCTTATTCATTAAATAAAAACCTTGATACACAACAAATTCAATCATTCCATCAGCTTTCTTCTCAAACTGCCGTATTTTTGAATCAAAATCAGCCAGAATTAACCGATGAAAAAGCACGTGTTATTCTGACTACCTATATTCAAACTAAGCAGCAAACTCCAGAAGTTGTGCCTGCATTGGCAAGTATGACTGATCATTTGGGTGAGCGCGTTTCTAGCTATAGCAACTTAAAAGATATTCCTGAAGCTGCAATTAGTGAAATTCGTAATGACATGTATTTAAGCACCACTACATTTAAACGTTTGGATAAAGCGGATGCTTTACCAAAAATGGATCAATCACAAAAGAAACTTGTGAAAGAATACCGTAGTAGCTTAGATTCATTCTTACAATACATTCCAACTTGGGTAAAAGTCGCGGTTGCTTTAGCACTTGGCCTAGGAACAATGGTGGGTTGGAAACGTATTGTTGTGACTGTAGGTGAGCGTATTGGTAAGCACCACATGACTTATGGTCAAGGGATGTCTGCTGAGCTTGTCGCAATGAGTACAATTGCAGCTGCCGATGGTTTAGGTATGCCAGTTTCAACAACACACGTTTTAAACAGTGCGGTTGCGGGTACCATGGTCGCGAATAAATCAGGTTTAAACTTTAATACCGTGAAGACAATTCTCTCTGCATGGGTGTTTACTCTTCCTGCAACAATCTGTTTGTCAGGTGGTTTGTACTGGTTATTCTTACAGTTTGTATAAAAGCAGTTGAAAAGTTAAAGCCACTGTTTACAGTGGCTTTTTTATTTGTTTAGTTTTTAAAGTTGAGACTATTTTTCATGTACATTCATCTATAAATTAATAAGTTGTTATAGGCCACCAAACAGCTTATTGGCTGGGCTTAAACTTTTATATCAGGATATATTATGAATGCGGTTCAAATAGATCAGTTAAAACAACAATTTCCACTTATTGAAACACTTCAAGCCTATCAAGAAACATTTTGGTTTACACCTCATCGATATCCTTTAAAAGAAGCTTTAGAAAAAGTTGGACTAACCGCTAAGGACGTAAGTGAAGCAGAAGCAAGACTAGCGCGTTTCGCACCTTATTTGGCAAAGGTATTTCCTGAAACTCAAGCACAACATGGAAAAATTGAATCAGATATTGTTGAAATTGCTCATATGCAACAAGCGCTTTCTTCAACAGAACAAGCGCAATTGAATGGAACATTCTGGCTGAAAAAGGATAGTCATTTACCTATTTCAGGCTCCATCAAAGCACGTGGTGGTATTTATGAAGTGCTCACACATGCAGAAAAACTTGCCATGCAGGCAGGGCTACTTAAACCAGAAGATGATTATAGTAAGTTAGATCAAGATTCATTTCGGACGTTTTTTTCTAAATACCAAATTGCAGTAGGTTCTACAGGTAACCTTGGGCTTTCTATAGGCATTATGAGTGCCAAACTCGGTTTTAGAGTCACTGTTCATATGTCGGCTGATGCTAGACAGTGGAAAAAAGACAAACTACGTTCTCTGGGCGTTAGTGTTGTGGAATATGCGAGTGATTATGGCGTAGCTGTTGAAGAGGGGCGTAAAGCCGCAGAGCAAGATCCTCACTGCTTTTTTATTGATGATGAAAACTCAACAACATTATTTTTAGGTTATACCGTTGCAGGAATACGTTTAAAACAGCAATTTGAGCAAAAACAAATTAAAGTCGATGCTGAACACCCATTATTTGTTTATTTGCCGTGTGGCGTAGGTGGTGGGCCTGGTGGTGTGAGTTTTGGACTCAAACTGGCTTTTGGTGAGCATGTACATTGTATCTTTGCAGAACCAACCCATTCGCCGTGTATGTTACTTGGTGTCCACACAGGTTTGCATGAACAGATTTCAGTAAATGATATTGGTATTGATAACGTTACTGCAGCAGACGGGCTTGCTGTAGGACGTGCTTCAGGTTTTGTCGGTCGTGCGATGCAACAGTTAATCGACGGTTACTACACCATTCATGATGCGCGTTTATATGAGCTCATTGCACTTTTAAATCAAACTGAGAATATTCAGCTTGAGCCTTCTGCGGTAGCAGGCATGATGGGGCCATATTATGTCCAGACTAACCCTGATTATTTGGCTTTACATCAGTTAACAGCTGAGCAGTTGCACCAAGCAAATCACGTAATATGGGCGACTGGAGGCGGTATGGTGCCACCTGATGAAATGCAAAAATATCTATCGCACTTTCAAGGTAAATAAAGACACATTAGAAAAAAGCCCAACTCTAGGATTGGGCTTTAATCAAATTATTTTTTAGATGATTTTCTAAAAGGTAGCTTTTCGGTAGCAAAGCCATAAATTGCAGCGAAAGGCAGGGCAGTTCTTGCTAAATAAGCCACACGCCATAATCCACCATGGTTAGCGCCTTCCATCATGAGTTCAAGCGGATGATCCAATACAGTTTCAGGATTTGCCACAGAAGACTCATTCCTTAAGTCATGAATCCAGAGTGCTGCCATAATGGCATTGGTGGTTTCAGGGCTAAATGCTTCTACATCAAAAAGCTCTGCGCCATTAAAAGCTGCTTTCAACAATGGATTTTTAGTCACTGAGTGAGTTGTTGTCGATGGTGCAATATTAATGCTGACACGTTGCCCTTGATGGCGAGCCAAAATTGCACGCCATTGTTGAATACGTTTTGCCAAAGCATAGTTTGGTCCTTGTTCAACCACTAAACAGTCAGCAATACCATAAGTTTTTCCATTTTCACATGTAACCAAGTCTTGATATGGTGCTTGAAAAAAACGATTGAGAGAAAGTGTGGAAACACCTTTCACTGCTAATTTTTGTATTTTTTTGCGTGATTTAAATTTCTCTTGAGCAGCCTCTGCAACTTCCTTTGGTACTGCATAAACATCGGTTGGAGTACACATAAACATAAGGCTCGTATCAGATTTATGCTCGCTTACATATTGCATGATGCTATCCATGGCCATGGAAACACGGACATGCTTTTCACCATCTAAATAGGCGATTGCTGCCAAATCTAACTTTTGTGGAAACTGAACCAACCACTGCGCAATTTCTGGTAATTGAGTCAGTAAATTTGCACCTAGCTTATCTTTTAACTCAGAAGCTTTTGCTGAATAATCAACTGATTCAAAACATGGAGCAATGAGTGTGGCATTCCCTTGTTGAATTGTATTTAAGATTTTTCCCCAGACTCGTGAGTTGGGTAAATCTACCGCAACAATATTTGCTTTCCATTTGGCTAACCAAGGCAGAGGACCGGCCTCTGAAGCAGCACCGAACAGTACCATTGTACGGTCAGATAAATCGAACCATTCTGGATGAGCAATAGCTTCACGCAAAGCTTTTGCATGGCTCGGTTCAATAATCCCAGCTTCTTCCCAACGTTGAATTTGGTCTAATAAGCTTTGCCCACTTAATTTTTGTCCTTTATAAGGAACATACCATTCAGGCGCTGTGTCACTCTCACCTTTAAGTTTTACTGTATGAATAGGAGTAGATGAAGCAATATGAACAGCATCTTTTAAAAGGTAGTGTTTATTATCACGATAATAATCAAAAATATGGTGCGCTTTATGCAAACCTTGCTTTGCAATAGTAATTGGGTTGTTACTGTTAGAAATTCCTTGTTTAACAAGTGCTTTAAAATATTCAGGATAGTTTTTTCGCCAGTTTTTTTCATTCAACACTTGTTGTGCGGTTTTATTATCTACAATAGATAAAGCCTCTGACAAAATCTCTTGGCCTGTAAGAGATGTACTTTGTTTTTTTGTTGAGGCGTGTACCGGAAATTGTAGACCTTCGACTTGACTTGTGCTGGACATAAAATATCTCGTTAATACGACTGGGTTAATATACAGATGTATACATTATCTATGCCAATGAAAGGAAACGAGTGGCAATATCTGACAAAATAATCTTGATTATTTATGTGATGAAACGTGAAAGAGAAAATTATTATGATAAATTCATCTCATTTTGTTCTGAATTTTTTTTCACATTTTTTTCACATTTTTATAGACTTACGT
>NZ_JABVBF010000212.1 GCF_013344765.1 Acinetobacter lactucae | reverse complement strand
AAAAACCGCCCCAGAAGGCGGTCGCTGAGTTTAAACCAGCAGTATATAGAAGCAAGGTGGACGTTCACTTCTATATTCTTTTATGAAGGAGTTTTATTGGTTTTAATAAAATCCTCAGATTTGAAATAATTGATTATCATGTCTGCATGCTCTTCTTTTTGAGGAACTACAGAAACAGCAAATGTATCTTTCGACATCTTAAAACCAGGTGGAAGGAATTGTGAAATTGGTGGCAATTTAGGTTTTCCCCCATCTGTGATTCGCTCGATAAAACCCGCTAACCAAAGAAGATATTCACCTTCATTTGCAAACTTCGGCATAACACTTAAGTCAATTTGAACTTTGCATTCACTTAACGGCTTGGTTAAGTTTTCTTCAAAATCTATATAGTTGAACTTGAGCTTAAACTCCGTTCCTTTAATAGCTTTTCGAATCTGACTAATTAAACAGTTTAGGTTCTGAGTAATGTCATCAGTGAATAAGCTATCTTTTTTAATATTTTTATAAACCTTTTCGGCTACAGCTAAATACTTTGGCATTAACCTCTCTCCATCCTATTGTTATAAAGTGCTGATCTATGAATATCTTATGTATTTGATTATGCTTAAAGAATTGTAAGTAAAGGTAATCTTATTGGTGTGGTTTGTAAGTAATTAGCTTCTTTTGTAAGACACCCAATAAAAACACCTAAAAAAATTATGGTTTTGATAACTCATCCACAAAATGAGCGCTTAAAAAGAGATATTTTGAAATATTTACTTTCATTTTAATTTTACCATTTGGTAAAATTATATCTTTTCATTTGCTTATCCCTTCGCACTAAACCCAAAACAGATCTACGTACTCTTATTTCTTCTTCAGAAAAAGGCAAGTGTTTGATGAGTTCGTAAACTGAGAGGGAATTATTTTCTATCAAGAAACAGTCTTGCTCTGTGGTCCAGTTAGAAGTGGTTGTTTGTGTTTGTTTTAGATAATGTTTCATATTTCCTAGCAGGTTTATGTGCGCATACTAAAAGCCTGCTGTTGTAGCAAGCTTAAGTTAGATATTGTGATGATCATGATTATAGCAGTTTGTAGATAACATCATCGTCTGATCTTGTAGCTTATCTTTATAACGTTTAACAATTCATTTTTATTGTGCCCTTTCATCATCAAAAAGAGCACATTTGAAATATAAATTACCGCAACCAGCCTTTATGTTTTATATAAGCTAAAGGAAGAATTGCCGCAGCTAAAGTAAGAATCATAGAATATAAAAAACCATGTTCCCAAGATAATTCAGGCATTACAGCAAAGTTCATTCCATAAAATGTACCTACCAATGTTGGTGGTAAAAACACAGCAGTAATAATCGTAAAGACCTTAACAATTTGGTTTTGTTTAATATTCATAATGTTGGTGACCGCATTTTGCAGATATCTAACCTTTTCATACTCAAATGAGGCATATTCCTTAACTTCGGCAACATCACCAGCCAGTTCAGATACTAAAATCTGAAGTTCTACTTCACTGATGTTATCTACTTCGCCATTTAGATATCGCACTACACGCATTAAAGAAAGTTGTGACTCCAAACATCTAGAGATAAGTTCTTCTCTCTGATTTAAATTAAAAATTGTTTCTAATAGATCCTGTACACCTAACTCTTTACCATCTTCTCCACGACCTTCCGAAATCTGAAAAATTTCGTCTGATGTTTCCTTTAATCCTTCGGCAATACAATCAATTACATTATCAGTATTATCGTTTGCGATTTGGAGTAATACACGTAATGTTGATCGAGGTGTCTCATGATGAGAAGCTTTTCTGTTTAAACGACGTAAAGCACTTTCAAAAGGTCTGAAATTTTCAGTAGAGTTAATCGTTATTAATACCTTATCACCCAAAATAAACAATACTTTCCCAAAAGTAGGATGGCATTCTGCACTTAGGGTTAATAATTCGGATCTAATATAATGATAATCATCAATTTCAACTTCGCCCGTATTGCTATTAGCAATGTCTATGGAAAAGGTTTCTGTTAATAGTTTCAGCTCATCTGCCGTGGGTAGATGCACTTGGACCCAGACTAGATTTTGATCAATATCTAGTGGTAATCCTTGTAGCATAGCCAATGTATTACCTGATTTTACGTAACTAGTGATCATGTTTGCTCCTGAGTAATGAATGAGCTAAATAAATCTATTTGCTGGTATGTGAAACAGAAGTGGAAGATGAGCGAGTTTCTTGTTCACTTGGTTGGATATAGTGAACAATGATCATAATCGTCACAATAATGGCATAAAGCATTGATACCGCTAAAATAATCTCATTTTCCATACTATTGAGAAATGCAGGTTTTTTACGCTGTTTTTTCATTTAGCACTCCAAGAAATTTAAGGTAAAAAGGTATTTGTAAGGAATACAAATCCAACCGAAAAAAATGCATCGTCATGGCTCGAAATTTGATTCCCGTAGCTTGCATCTAGTTGGACAAAGTCCTTATAAAGCATGTATTTAAAGCCAGCTTGGTAAAAAGACTCATTTCGGTCATTACCATAGACTTCGGCAGTGAGTGTGAATGGATGGGTAAGTTGTGTTTCTGTTCCAACTCCCCATGTGGTTTGGTTTTTATGGGTGGTATTTTCTCGTAACCAGCCGAGATTAAGGTGGACTAAGAATTTGTCTTCGAGTGTTGAAATACTCAAAGGTACGTTTACGGACCAATCTTTCTGTGAAGAATCTTTAGTATTCATTTGAGTTCCAAATGAAAATCCAATTCCCCAATCACTGGTTTGTAGGGGTTTTAATAAGGTTTTACCCTGTAAAGTTGCATAGCTGGCATGTTCAGTGTCATCGTTTACTCTTCCCAAACCTACAGCAAACTCAAAATTTCCACCAAAATTACAAGCAGGTACTGCCCAATATTCTTTACTGTCAGGATTATGTTGCGCCCATGTTTCTAGTTGGCAGGTTTTTGGAGAAACAAGAGCTGCATCATCAACAGCCATAGGCCGTCCACTATGACTAGAACTAGAAAAAGCCAATAAACAAAAACTAGAGATAAGTGAGCGTTTCTTTAAGATATATAACACTGGCATCACTCCCATAAAAAAAGAGCACATGCAAGAACTTGCAACCAATCATGATGAAATCATGGGTTGATAATAGAAATTAAAAGAGAGGAAATATAAAAAAACCTCTTCTTGTATCCACAAGAAGAGGCCTGTAAGGACTTCAGGGGATACTTAAACTATTACCGATCGACTAGTGTCACTCGAGCAAGTACTCACAATGAAGCTCCTGAAAAATTCGTTGGGCGGATTCTAAAACTGCCTTAGACAAATATCAAGTTAAAATTTAATGACAATCTAAACCACATAAAAAATGCCTATTTTTGCTGAGTAAGATGCTGAGTTACAGCATTAAAAAATAAGCTTTTTTCATTATCAAGTTGAGCAGATGGCATTGCAGTTTCCCATGTACTCCATTGCATCATTACAATCTTGTCTTTAGGGTTAATAGCTAACATTTGCCCAAAAATGCCTAGCCCCCAAAAAGTTGCATCAGAATTTTGAGTCGTTAATGGCGATCCTTTTTTTGCATGTGAATTCCACCATTGAAAACCATATATCCCGTTCGGATAGTTTTCAGAAACAGAACCTTTAGCTTGATTCCATTCGGTTGCTTGCGCTGTCCAACCTTCGGGTAGCATTTTGTCTCCATTAGAAATGCGCCCGTCATTCAATATAAATTGTCCGAAACGTGCGTAATCACGCAAAGTTGCATTAAACCCGTGACCACCCATGTCAACTTGATTGCGGGTATAAGATTGCCAAACACCCTCTCGCTCCATGCCTACTCGTTTCCAGATAGTGTCTTCAAGATATTTAGCAATATTTTCATGTGTCGCAGCTTCTAATACTTTACCCACTAGATATGCACCACCGGTGCTATATGACCATACTGTTCCTGGTTCATATTTAGCTTTCAAATTTTTTACATTTTTATAGACACAAGCATCTGGATCTTTAGCTGCCTCACAATAAGTCATTTTTGCAAAATCTGAAGTTGGATCTTTATAATTTTCATTCCACTCAACACCAGAGGTGTGTTGTAAAAGTTGTTTTAAAGACACTTTTTCCCAAGCAGTTCCTTTCAAATCAGGTAAATATTGAATGATTGGATCATCTACCGATTTGATTTTACCTTGTTGAATAGCGACCCCAATCAGCGTTGCTACAATCGACTTAGCGACTGAACGTGAAGTCCACAACGTTGTCTCATTGTTGCCTTGACCATAGTATTCATAAGCGATTTTGCCGTCTTTTAATACAATTAGACCTGCCACACTTTGGCTTTTTAAGTAATCATTTAAATTATAGTTTTTCCCATCTACCGAGTAATGGATATCCTTATTTTTTATACTGTTGTTAAGCTTTGGTAGTGCAAGTACATTCTTCTTGTCAGGGTGAAAAACACTACCGTCGTAACTACGGAAAGTATTTCGAAAGCCAATTACTCTTTGCTGTTGTGTCCATGTCAACATATCGTGTGGATCAGGTAATTTTTTATCTACGGTGGTTGGACAGTCTTTTAGTTCTAACTGCTGACAGCTATATTCAGCACAAGCGACACTACTGACGAATAGACCTGTGAATAGTAAGCTAATTTTTGTAATCTTCATCTCTTTTTTCCCTTAGTAGAGCTTAATTTGAGTGACTAAACCGACAATCACATTGCTGTTGAAGGTTTTTCCTGTAGAACGGTAGTAATTATCTGGATTCCAGATGTATTGTACGAATGGGCTTAAAGTTAGACGTTTGTAATTAATATCGGTATCTAAAGAAAGAAATGAGGTTGTTTTATTATCATTACCATTAATTTTTTGGGTCATTAAAACATAGTCATCATTGAGTTGCGATTGACCAAATTTCACACCTAAATGATTTTTACCTTGATTAATTTTATAGCTTAAACCAAGCTCCCAATAATTTTTATAAGGTTGGTTTTTTTCATCAATATATGAGTAAGCCCCAAAT
>NZ_JABVBF010000211.1 GCF_013344765.1 Acinetobacter lactucae | reverse complement strand
CGGTTGCTGTTGCCTTAACCTCGCCTGCGGTTACATTGGTCGCTGTTTGATAGTAACGAGCAGTTAAGGGAATATCATATTCTACAGTCTGGTTTGAACTGACAGTGCCTATATTTTGTTTGGTTGTTTTTTGAATGGGACTGTTAGCGCCATTCATATTCCAAAGCAGTTCCACACCCACACCATTGGCTTTGTTTGAGTTTGCTGCACTATTATTAATGACCTGATTATTTGCGGGATCAGAATTATAATCAAAACTTAAGCTGATCGTGTTGCTTGTCGCTATACCAGAGTTATTTTCGCCGCCATTACATAAAATGGATAGGTTAAAGCTCTGTTCTCCTTGGGTTGAACCAATCGCTTTGAAACCTGACTTTGTAACAGTCGGGAGTTGAATGGGTATATCTACACCATTTTGAATTTCACATGATGAGGAAGCGATCAGGACAGGAGCACTACTTAACATGGTCGTAGTTAGAAATGGGCGATTTTGTTGCCCCGATACATAATAAGTGCTGTAACGGCCTGCTACCAATGCACCTGAGCCTGTTGTCATCGCGGTTTTAATCACCTCCATAACAAAATATCCTGGTGAAAGGGTATATGCTGTATTAGGTGTTAATGTACGTCTATATGGATAATATCCAGAAAAGTCTGATGCATCTGCTGCTTCACGATAAAGGCGAATACCAATGCCGGGAATATTGGTTGCATACACATTATTGCCTATTGGACTAACAGGATAATTTAAGGGGAGAGCTGCAATAATTTGATCACTAGCACGATTGCATGTTGCAGTAGAATTATTGGGAGAGATCGTAAAAGTATTCTTTTGTAATATAGTTCCTATTGGATCTGTCGGCTTTACGACGATTTTACCAATGTTCATCGGAATATCGACGGTGGTAAAACCCTTACTTAAATTACAATTTGCATTTGTATGGCTATAAGCAAATAGACTCACTGCCAAAAATCCAATTTTTTTTAAAATCTTATTCATTTACAGACTGCCTTTGTCATAATAATTGGTTGGTTGTTATGCTTTATTTGATCCGTGATATCGTATTCAAGTTCGCATTTTTCAGTATTCTTCGCTCCCCATTTCACATATAAACGGTCATGGCTTAAGGGAGTTCGTAAATAAATACGACTGCCTTGCGCAACAATACCTATTGCTTCGTTATTCTGGTTATATGCCTGTGCGGCAAAAGGTAAATGTGAGCCATCTAAAGTTGTCGCGGCGATAAAAAGTGCATAACCTTTTTTTGTTGTGAATTGAACTTTAGTGATTGAGCCTGCATAGGGAGCAATACGTAAGCTACTTTCAGCTAGCTCAACTCGTGTAGACATATTTTGTGGGTCAAGGCTAATGTCATTCATACGGTAAGGCGTAACATAGGGAATAATGGCATATCCGTTTTTATTAATGCTGAGCCCTGGTGTATTGCTGACTTGTGCTCCTGTCGCATCTGGTGCGTAGACTACTACCATTGTTTGGGCTTGGTCTGGTCCAAATAGTAGTCCTTGGGAATGTGCAACGATATTGCCACTTAAGTTAAGCATTTCTTGTTGATAGGAATCAGCATAACTTATTGAAGTGCCTATGGTTGTGTAGTTTGTTCTATAGTTACCATTAATATTGAGATTCGTTTGACCCTGATCTTGACTAGAAATTGATGCGCCGTAGTTCAAACGACTTCCTGTAAACCCGCTTAAACTTAAAATTTGGCTATCTTCACTTAGAAGACTATTCAAATTTAAAGAGGTTTTCTTAAAATCTAATGGAAAGGATAGGGACGCTAGGTATTGAGTATCTTGGTCAGCTCGCCCGCCAGCTTGAATAGTTTCACTATTAATTGCAGAGAAACTATAAGTTAAATCTTTAAATTGGTTGCTATAACCTAATTGGAATTGTTTATTAGTAGTAGGCTGGTTCCAATAGTTCGTCCACGAACCTACTAAATAGAAATTTCCCCATTGGTTTGGAAGAGCTTGATTTAAATTAATCTGAAATTCACTTTTTTGTTTACCTATCGAAAAACTATCAATATTTTGCTCTTGTAAGTCTTGAATTAAAATTGCGTCGCGCAGTTTGAGATAGTTTTGTGTTGAATAACGATAAGTTGCTAATGTTAAGTTGGTATGCGTTGGAGAAAACAATTTATTGTAACTTAGACGATAACTTTGCCCTGTCATTTTAGATTGATCAGAAAAATTGGCATTTGACTGAGTTGCGTCAAAAGAAATAGCACCAATCGGTGTTGAGAAAGCTGTACCTAACAATACAGAGAAATACTGCTGCGTTCCTTGAATTGCACTATAAGTTGTAAGGTAATTATTGATTCCACGTTGATATTTACCCTGTATTAGCCATGGATTTAACTTAATGTTTGAGTCTCGAAATTGTCCTAAGGTGAGTGAATATCGACTCATTTGAGGACGTAGCATTTCAATGACAGAAGCATATGGAATAGAAAATTTTTGAATTAGTCCATTGGATTCAAATATCGAAACTTGTAACTCACCTCCAAATCCTGTGGGATAGAGATCATTAATTTCAAAGTTTCCGGGTGGGACTGTGGTCTGGTAAATTAAATTACCTTGTTGTCTAACTTCGACTTTTGCATTGGTTTTGGCATAACCTCGAACTCTTGGAGCATAACCGAGCATACTATTTGGAAGCATTCGGTCATCACTTGAAATATTCATTCCACGATAGGGCAAAGAGTCAATAAAATCGCTATTGGTAAAATAATCTCCTAAGGTCAAAACCCCATGGATATTGGGAAAAGCCTTTTGTACATATGTATTTGTCGGGGTATAAGAAGAATTATTAGATTGAGAGTTAGAGTGACTTTGCCATTTCCATTGTCCATTATGGCGAAACTGCCAACTTGCTAAATTTGCTCCAAGATTGGTTCCCATAAAAGCATATGTATTTTCACGCTGTTCATTCACTATTCGATATGCTGTTGCGTTATAGCTTAAAAAAGCTGCATTAATACCGCGATCCCACAAATGTGGATCAATATAACCTTGTACATTTTTTTCTAAGATGGCTTGTGGTATCGAAATATCAATTCTTAAATGGGAACTATCAAATACGTAAAAGGCATTGTCTATCCATGAAGCAAGAGCTTTACATGAAAGAGATGAAGTGGAGTCATGTTGACTTAGAACATCAGCTTTTACCCCATATTCAAGCAACATGGCCTCTGTAAAACATGTTTCAGCATTTGTGTTAGGAATTAAGGCAGTAAATCGCATACGCCGTTTACCCAGCCATTGACCATTAATATAAACATCTAAGCTATATTCACCAGGCAAGATCGGGTTCCCGTATTTGAAGCGAGCTATATCAATTTTTTGTGCATTACCTACTAAGAAGTTGCTATCAAATTCAGCCTTTGTAAAATGTGGAACGTCAGTATTATTTTCAGCATATATAGCTACAGGCATGAATAGCGTAGTACTTGATACGACGTAAAAAGTAAAAGGGCTTTTTAAACATATATAAGGTATAAACCATTTAGACATAGTTTTAGAGCCTATTCATGATAGGTATTTAAGTTTTCCTAAGTAATACAAGGAGGTTAGAACTTTATTGGGTGCTCTACTCGTCCACCGTAATCATTGATATATACGAAGCTCATATCTGCTAAGTTTTTATTTTTTAGTTTTATTTTATCCTCTGAAAAAGGGGAAATCATTAGACCTTGCTGTAATAAGTCTGTTTTATGGCCGTCACTTCCTTGAAAAATAGAAGTGATAGTAAGAAAAAAAGGTGTCGGGTTTTTTATCACTAGATATTGATCATTTACTTTCCACTGAGCTTTCTCACTTATTTGGTCAATATTGTCTTTTAGATCGATAGGGCGATAAAAGAATTTAATTCGTGAGCGAATAGCGAGTTGCAAAAAATTATTAGAGGTAGAAGTGGCTTGGTCTTTTTGTTGAGTTCTTCCTTCTGGTTTAGGAGGAATATCTAAAACATTGAGCCAAAAAATCGATTCCTGTTGTTGATTTAGTTGAGAGGTAGTGGGTAAAGCTGTAATTCTTAGGGTTTGTCCCTTAGCTGCTTCTACGCGTGAAATCGGTGGTGTAATAACGAAAGGCACATTTGCTTCATCGGGTGTCAATTTTGCATTTCCATCATCGATCCATGCTTGAACAAGAGATGGGGCCGTACCGTTATTACTCAGCTGTAATGTGATCTCACGTGCATCTGAAGGATAAATGACACGAGTACCATGTAAAACAATTTCAGCATGACCTGTAGTAGTGAGTGCTACCTGTAGGCAAGCTAATCCCCAGAAAAATTTACGACCACGAAAAAGCATCAGTCATATTCTC
Organism: Acinetobacter lactucae; assembly: GCF_013344765.1. Classification (GTDB taxonomy): domain Bacteria; phylum Pseudomonadota; class Gammaproteobacteria; order Pseudomonadales; family Moraxellaceae; genus Acinetobacter; species Acinetobacter lactucae_A. The sequence goes on along the minus strand of NZ_JABVBF010000211.1, from coordinate 686 downwards.
AATAATAAATAATAGGAAGTAGATTGCTTCTATTCATGAATAGAAGCTTCTAATTTAGTTTTATTGATAAATAATCGTGTATTTTACTTGTGATGTTACCGTACCAGCAGTAGAAGCACCTGTAGCATAATATTCAGCATAGTAGTTAAGATCAGCACTACCGCCAGCTGAAACATTTACCCATTGTGAATTCGTTTGAGTTTCATTTGTGCTTGTAGCAAGTACAGGAATCATAGCGTTATTGCTGCCAAGTAACTGAATATTGACATTTGTCGCTGCACCAGAAGTTGCTTGGTTTAATAAGCGACCCGTATTGAAATCAACGGTAGCACCTGGTTCAAAATAAGTTGCGACTTTACCTGCAGCAGCGCAGTTCGTTAAATTAATTTGAAAAGGCGTGCGACCAGCCACATCACCTGCATTTTTTAAGGTTTGAGATGAAACTGTAGGCAAATTAATTGTTAAATTTTTATCTCCAGTATCAATAGTACAAGTATTATCCGTGACAAGACCATTAATAGTAATTGTGCCATCTGCTGCTTGTACATTTGCTATATTTAAGAGAGAAACCGCCGCCACAAAAATAAATTTTTTCATAAAATCCCCATCATAGCCTTTTAAAATAAAATCCATTACTTTTCAGTAAGTTTATTCTGATTAAGTAAGGCGAAGGAAATATATCACTT
>NZ_JABVBF010000210.1 GCF_013344765.1 Acinetobacter lactucae | reverse complement strand
AGTATGGCTTGAAGCGAGATCTGGATCTCGATAGCGTAACCACAGGTGACAGCAAGCTGGACAGCAACGGTTTAACCGTTACAGGTGGCCCGAGTGTGACTAAGTCAGGCATTGATGCGGCGAATACCAAAGTAATTAATGTAGCAGCAGGTACAGATGCAACTGACGCAGTGAATAAAGGTCAGCTGGATGCATTAAGTACATCAAGCAACAACAAGACAGATGCCTTGGGTAACAGTACAGCGAACAATCTGGGTGGTGGGTCAAGCTACGACAGCACAACCGGTGCGGTGAGTGCGCCAACCTATGTCACCACGAAAACCGATGGTACGACAGTTAATGCAAGCAATGTGGGTGATGCCTTAACCAATCTGAACAATGAAGTGGTTAAGCCGATTACCTTTGCAGGTAACAGTGGTAGCGTTGACCGTAAATTAGGCGAAACCCTTAATATTACGGGTGGCCTGACGGCTTCAGGTTCGAACTCGAATGTGAAGACAGTCATCACTGGCAATACAGTTGACATTCAACTTGCAGATGCTCCGGTCTTTGCAGGGAAACTGACAGCGAACGGACTTGATGCAAATGGTGAGAAAGTTACCAATGTCGGTGCGGGGACAGCAGCAACTGACGCAGTAAACAAAGGTCAGCTAGATGCATTAAGTACATCAAGCAACAACAAGACAGATGCCTTGGGTAACAGTACAGCGAACAATCTGGGCGGTGGGTCAAGCTACGACAGCACAACCGGTGCGGTGAGTGCGCCAACGTATACCGTGAACGGTACGGACGTAAATAACGTGGGTGCCGCGATCAGTGAGCTGGACAAAGGCTGGACGTTACAAAGCAATGGTGCAACGGCAGGCGCAGTGAAAGCGGGCGACGTGGTTGACATTGGTACGGTGACAGGCGAAAGCAACTTAACGGTCAGCAAGACAGGTAATACGATTCAGTATGGCTTGAAGCGAGATCTGGATCTCGATAGCGTAACCACAGGTGACAGCAAGCTAGACAGCAACGGTTTAACCGTTACAGGTGGCCCGAGTGTGACCAAGTCAGGCATTGATGCGGCGAATACCAAAGTAATTAATGTAGCAGCAGGTACAGATGCAACTGACGCAGTGAACAAAGGTCAATTAGATAGTGTTGACAGTAAAGTGACCCAAACAGGAAATTCTATTGCGAATATCCTAGGTGGTGGGGCTAAGGCTAATACGGATGGATCAATTTCTAATCCAACTTACAATGTAGCTGGTTCAACAACAAATAATGTTGGAGATGCTTTAACTGCTCTTGATAAAGCTGTTTCAGATGCAGATACAGCTGCCAATGCGGGTTGGACAGTTTCTGCAAATGGTGATGCTGCAACAAGTAAACAAATCAAGCCAAATGGTAAAGTTAACTTTACAGGTGATGATAATTTAACTGTTGCTCAGACTAGCGAAACTGATAATGAAGGGAACATTAAAGTTTCTTTAAGCAAGAACTTAAAAGTTGATAGTGTAACTACTGGTAATACTGTTATTAATAATACTGGTGTTGCAGTTGGTGATTATGTACAGCTAGGTAACACAGGTTTAGTAATTACCGGTGGTCCAAGTGTAACAACTGCTGGTATTAGTGCTGGTAATAAAACGATTACTAATGTAGCGGCAGGTACAGCAGCAACAGATGCTGTAAATAAAGGACAATTAGATAGTGCAATTAACAATGTGAATAACAATGTTGGTGCGCTTGCTGATAGTGCAGTTCAGTATGACAAAAATAGTGATGGAACTGTGAACAAAGACTCGGTTACCTTAGCTGGCGGAACGAATGGTACAACCATTAAAAATGTTGCGAATGGTAAAGTTGAGCAAGGTTCGAAAGAAGCTGTAAATGGTGGTCAGCTTTGGAATGTACAACAACAAGTTGACAAAAATACAGGCGATATTTCAAACCTTCAAACTAACATCAGTAATATTAACAATGGTAAATCTGGTTTAGTTCAACAAGCTAATAAAGATGAGCCTATCACTGTTGGTAAAGATACTGGTGGAACACAAGTTAATGTTGCAGGAACAGCAGGTGACCGTACAGTGACTGGCGTTAAAGCTGGTACAGTTACAGCAACTTCGAAAGATGCAGTTAATGGTTCTCAGCTCAATACTACAAACCAAGCACTTGTAAACTATTTAGGTGGTGGAGCTGGTTATAACAATATTACCCAAAGCTTCTCTAATCCTACATATAACGTAGGTGATCAGTCATATCACAATGTGGGTGATGCGATTGGAGCGTTAAATCAGGCTGACCAAACATTAAATAGTAAAATTGACAATGTAAGTAATAAGCTTGAACAAGCATTCTATGCTACCAATCAACGTATTGATGACGTTGAGAAAAGAGCGAATGCAGGTATTGCAGCTGCGATGGCTTTAGAAAATGCACCATTTGTTGCCGGTAAATATACTTATGCTGTCGGCGCTGCATATCATAGTGGTGAAAATGCTGTAGGCGTTACTCTGCGTAAAACCGCTGATAATGGACGTTGGTCACTTACTGGTGGTGTTGCAGCAGCTTCTCAAGGTGATCCAAGCGTTCGTATCGGTATTAGTGGTGTAATTGACTAATTGGACTAGGCGAGGAGGGCGTGAGCCTTCCTCATTCTCCATTTCGAGAGTAAAAATATGAAAAATACAGTTAAAGCATTATTTATTGCTGTTCTTTCTGGCCTGGCAATGGTTAGTTACGCGCAAGAGGAAGCAGAATCTCAGCAAGAAGAAGTGACCTTCCCAAAAGTGTCAGATAGCTATCTTAAACAAGTAAAACGTTATGAATACGATGATGTTGCTCGTTTGGATATAGGGCTAAACAAAGACCAGATTCGAGCTTTATTGGGAAATCCACAATTTAGTGAGGGGCTTTTCGCGGTAAAGGTCTGGAACTATGTATTGGATATTCGTATCCCTAAAAGTAATCAATATCAACGCTGTCAGTTGCGTATTGATTTTGATAAACAATATTTAGCAGAACGTTTATCTTGGAAGGGTGAAGAATGTGAAGGATTAGTTGCGTTGGGTGAAAATAATCAAACGCCAGTGCAGACTAGTTTAATAAGCGAACATACAGCAAGTGTATTATTTGCATTTGACCGTTTTGACGCTAGAGCGATTGATCAAGGCGCGAATAATCTTGAGAACATTGCTGCGCAGATCAAACAGAGTCCCTCAATGAAGCCAATTGTTGTTTCTGGTTTTGCTGATCCGCTAGGCAAATTTAGCTACAATCATCAATTGTCATCACAACGTGCAAATACGGTTGCAAAATTACTTGTTCAACAGGGTATCGATCCGAACCGTATTCAAATACAAGCTAATAGCCAGACTGATTTATACCAACAATGTTCAGGTAACAATAGTTCACAACTCATTCAATGTTTAGCACCAAATAGGCGTGTTAATATAAGTTGGTAAAACGGTCTGTCACGTAAAAGTAATCATCCTTAGGATGGTTACTTTTATGATTTTAGAGACAAGAAAAATTAAGACTGATTTTAATTTTCATATAAATATTATCTTTTAAAATAATAAATATGTTGAGGGGTGAGTAAAGCATCTAAGGGTTGATCCCAGCTTTGACGTTTTAAAGTATGTTCAATAAATTGAAATTGATGAGCCATTCCCAAACGATAAGGCTTATATTTTGCACTAGCTAATGTACGGTCATAATAACCACCTCCCATCCCAATACGCGTACCGTAGTGATCACATGCTAGAAGTGGCATTAACAATAAATCAAGTTTTGATACATGTTTTCCTCTAGTAGCCATGGGTTCCTTCATACCCAATGGATGATGAGAAAAACGTCGATTTAAATATTGGTTTCTAGATATTTTTACCCAAACTAAACGTTGATTCATAGAACAAATCATCGGTAGATAAACTTGCTTATTTTTTTGAAAACATAACTTTATGATCAGATCTGTATGAACTTCTCCAAAAGCATGCAAATATAAACCAATTTTTTTGGAAGATTGGAAAATAGGGAAAGTATTTAGATGATGGAGAACATTAAGCTGAGCTTGTTTTTGCTCAAATGAACTTAGAGAACGTCTTTTAGATCTTAAATGTTTTCTAATTAAGCTGAGTTCATTCATGGGGATAAATCTAACAAAGATTAGAGATCAGTCGAGCAAAATTATACCTATTTTTCTTCGGCTTTATGGAAATAGAACAGTAATTAGAAAAGAACCTTAAATTTATTAGACTAATGGCTATCAAATGATCTGATCAATTTTATTTAACACTAAAAATTTCTATTTCTTTACGTATTACCAGTATTTCTTTACCTTTAATAAGGTTAAGTATATTTAAAAAGATTGATGCAGCATTAATAAGCCTATGAAGTTAAAAATTCTAACCCTGACTATCAGTACTTTAATGCTACTTGGTGGCTGCACAAAACAAGCAGAACCTGAAGTGGCAGAAGTTGATTATAAATCTCAATTTGAAGAGTCGGATCGTAAAATTGGAGAGTTTTTAGATCAACTAGATAACCCAAATACACCTCAAGATGTTAAAGTCAAAATCTTATGCCATGACTATCCTGAGGTTTATAAAACTCAATACATGCCTGCTTTGATAAAAATTTCTCCAAAACCTTATACCGAAGAAAAATTATTATCTGATCTGAAAAGTGCGACTGATTACTATAAGGATGCTTATGCGATTAGATGTAATCAATAAGTTATATTGTTTTTAATCTCAAAAAATCAGATAAATGTGAATTGATTGGCATTATTAAGTTGTGGTAAATTTTCTTCTGTCTTGATAAGTGATAGTTTGGGGATTTGGATATGGAGATCTTAAAGTTCTTACAGAGTTTTAACACAGTTGGTACATACTTAACGATTGCTTCAACCGTTTTAGTGGGGCTTGTTATTTATTTTTATGTGATTAATCCAGCATAAAAACCTTTAAAAGAAATAGTGATCAAGTCACTATTTCTTTTTTATTAATAAGATTCTCTAATTAATTTGAAGCCATAAAAATAAGGCGGATATATGAAGTTTAAATTATTTTTTCTTAGTTTTTT
>NZ_JABVBF010000020.1 GCF_013344765.1 Acinetobacter lactucae | reverse complement strand
AAATATGACAGTATTTCATTGGCAATAATTTATGTTATTTATCCATAGGATCCCATTTCAGGTTACTTAAATAGGTAGCATGGTCAGCATACCCACTCATTTTCCAATCTCAGCAGATGGTTTCATTCGAATGAATGAAAACCAACTGATGAACTACTCTCTCCAACACGTCCTATCTATTGTTGAATCAACACAAATTGAAGATTCACAAATTGCTTATTGCGGTTTTACGGAATGGGCAACTTTAAAGACCCCAGCCTTAAGTACAGGATGGGACTGGGAGTTTATTGAGGAAAATGGTTTTGCTAGCTTAAAACGAATCGGCATACCTAGAAGTAATATTATGATTGTTGATGTATCTGGTACGGATATCGGATTTGAGGTTACTGAATCATTGATCGAAAAGAAAATAGATACTTTGTTCTGGGAACAGTTCATTTATGCTCAAATCAACACAAGATTAATAAAGTCTAAATTAAGTCCGAATTTCTCTTAGGAACCTGTAAGTTTTTACAGTTACCGCCTTTCCAGCTGTTCAGTAAAGTCACATCAAAAATAAGTGGAAGCACTTGTAATGAATATTATTGCTGGATTTCAAAACAATTTTTCAGAAGGCTTATATACTAAATTTAAAAGTTACCGCTACAGGGTATTTGTTGAACATCTGGGTTGGGAGTTGAACTGTCCAAACAATGAAGAACTAGATCAATTTGATAAAGTCGATACAGCTTACGTCGTCGCTCAAGACAGAGAGTCCAATATTATTGGTTGTGCCAGATTACTACCTACAACTCAACCGTATTTACTGGGTGAAATATTTCCTCAATTAATGAATGGAATGCCTATTCCCTGCTCACCAGAAATTTGGGAACTCTCAAGGTTTTCTGCCATAGATTTCTCGAATCCACCTACCACAGCGAGTCAAGCAGTATCATCACCAGTTTCCATTGCCATTCTGCAAGAAGCGATCAACTTCGCGAGAGAACAAGGTGCAAAGCAGTTAATTACAACCTCTCCTCTAGGTGTAGAGCGTTTATTACGTGCAGCAGGTTTTCATGCTCATCGAGCAGGCCCACCCATGGTTATCGACGGATATGCCATGTTTGCATGCTTGATTGAAGTGTAGTTTGTAAAATCAAAGTCTAAAAAATTAGTGACATCGCAAAGATTAAGGTCTTAAGCCCGAATCAAAAGATTAGGGCTTTTCTTTATTTGAAGATTCAAACTTAATATTAAGACTGCTCAGTAATTTTGGTTTTTAAATTTAATTCTGATTTCTTATGGTAAGCCTCATCAGTTTTAGTCTGCCAATCACGTGGCATAAATGAGGTCGATATAATCGCAACGATAGCCATAAATCCAATATAAATCATAATTAAGTAAGGATTACCCTGCCCAACACTTAAAAGTTTCGTCGCAATTAACGGGGCTAAACCACCACCTAGTACGCCAGCCAACTGTACCGAAATTGAAATTCCACTATAGCGAATTTCCGCAGGAAATTGACGAGCAAAAAGCTGTGCTTGGGGGGCATACATAATTGGGAATACAACACCAATAGCCAATACAATTGCTGTCCAAACTAATACAGGATCTTTTGTGTTGAGCATGGTAAAAAATGGATAGCAGTAAAGTGCCAGTATGCATAGGCCAAACATAAACATATTGCGTTGGCCGACTTTATCCGACAAATGTCCACATAACGGCGTCATAAATAAAATGACGGCTGCACCGCAAATGGTGGCAAATAAAATGTCTTGGCGTGGGATTCCAAGTTGTGCAGTGGTATAAGCCAGTGTAAATGTTGAGGCAATATAGAACCAAGCATTCTCGGCAGCGCGAGCCAGAATAATGGTGATGAGTTGCTTTGGATGGTTTTTAAAAACCTGTAAAGCAGGAACTTTGACTTCTTCAGACTGCTGTTTTACTTTTTCAAAATCTGGTGACTCAGGCACTTTTACACGAATATACCAGCCCACTGCCAGTAAAATAATGCTAGCAAGAAATGGTAAACGCCAACCCCAACTAAACAGTGCTTGTTCAGGTAATAACGACACCAGACCCAACGCGATTGAGGCTAGCATTAAGCCACCACCTGTACTAGCTTGAGGCAAGCTTCCCCAGAACCCTTTACCGCCTTCGGGTGCATGTTCAACAGCCATGAGTACTGCACCGCCCCATTCACCGCCCATTGCCATACCTTGAATGAATCGTAAGACAACCAAACCAATCGCAGCCCAATAACCAATTGATTCGTAAGTCGGTAATAAGCCAATCAGTACAGTTGGGATACCCATGAGCATCAAAGTCAGCAGCAACATCGATTTACGGCCAATCTTGTCACCAAAATGACCAAAGACCAAGCCGCCTAACGGTCTTCCAATAAATCCAACGGCATAAGTTGCAAATGCAGCAAGCACACCCGTAAGTGCATCCAGATTTGGGAAAAATAGCTTATTAAAAATGAGCGCTGCTGCCGCACCGTAAATAAAAAAGTCATACCACTCAATGGTAGTGCCGACCATGCTAGAGATGCCTGCTAATCGATGTGACGACTTTTTAGTATTTGAACCGTTTCCATGTATTGATTGCATCGTAATATCCTTTTTAGATTTTCTTGTTTTATCTTTTTTATGCTTATGACCAACCCTGACCATAAGCATTTTCAGGTGTCGCTTTATCTCTTTAAGCTTTTTAGGATTACGTAATACGGCTTAGCTCAATTTTTCTAAAATCTGTTCAAGCTCCGGATTACGTTCTTGCCACTGCGGTTGTTTGTCTTTATCGACAATGAGAGCGCGGACACCTTCAATAAAGTCACCATGCTCAAACCAGATATCCTGTAAATCACGTTCAAGCTGCATACACTGCGGTAAAGAAAGCCCACGGCCTAAATGTTGCAGTTTCAAACTGGTTTGTTTGGCTATAAATGAGCGCTGCTGCAAAATACTAAGCATCTTACTTGCCCAAGTTTTTAAGCTTTCATCTTTTTCATTTTCAAGACTTTGCTCGATTTCATCTAAATGCTGATATCCGAAATGTTTACGAATACCTTCCGCCAATTGTTTGAGCTCACTTTCAGCAGGACGAGTAATAAATCGGGTAATGATGTGTTCAATTCCCTCTTTGCTTAAGCTTGGCGCTTCGACGAGAGCGTCTTGTAAAGCTTGTAACTGCTCGCTTGGCACATGGTAGTCAATTAAATCAAGGTAGAGCGCATCGCTACTGCTAATCTGCTCTCCCGTAATTGCCATATAAACACCAATATCATCAAGGCGAGACAAGAAATGAGTTGCCCCGACGTCTGGGAAAAAACCAATCGCTGTTTCAGGCATGGCAAATCTGGATTTTTCACTGCTCACCACAATGTGACACGCCTGAGCCAAACCAAAACCACCACCTAAGACATAGCCATCAAGTACAACGATGATTGGCTTTGTATATTCACGCAGTGTATTTAGCATTTTATATTCGGCGCTAAAGTAGCCTTTATAATCGGCTGTGCCATTTTTATAGCTGTCGTAGAGATAGCGAATATCTCCACCTGCACAAAAGGCTTTTGGGCTATTTGATTTGATTAAGATTGCCTGAACATCCGCATCATTTCGCCAAAGTTCTAATTGGGCACCAATACTTTTAATCATATCTAGCGACAGTGCATTGAGATGAGTCACACGGTCTAAGGTAATAATGCCCAACTTACCTTGTTGCTCAATCATTAAGTGATTTTCTGTATTCATTTTATTGATCTCTTATTGATTTTTAAAATTTGCCTGCCGTTTTTCAACGAAAGCCTGCATTCCTTCTTTTTGGTCAGATGTTGCAAATATTGAATGGAACATACGTCTTTCGAAACGTAAACCTTCAGTCAGATTCACTTCAAAAGCGCGGTTAATGGTTTCTTTAAGCATCATGTTTGCAGTTAAAGATCGTGCTGCAATTTTTTCTGCTGCTTGCAAGGTTTGTTCAAGTAATTCTTCTTTGCTAAACACACGTGCAACTAAACCACTTTGTTCTGCTTCTACAGCGCCCATTTGACGAGCGGTAAAACACATTTCCATTGCTTTGGCTTTACCAATGGCATGGGTTAAGCGTTGTGTGCCACCAATACCCGGAATTACACCTAAGGTCACTTCAGGCAAACCAAACTTAGCGTTGTCAGCACAATAAATAAAGTCACACATAAGCGCCAATTCACAGCCACCACCTAACGCATAGCCGCTGACCGCTGCAATTAGAGGTTTACGGCGCTGTGCAATACGGTCTGCAAGATGGAAAAAGTCATCAAAATAAATATCAGGAAATGCTAAATCAGCCATTTCTTTAATGTCTGCACCTGCGGCAAAAGCTTTTTCAGAACCTGCCAATACGATGCAACCAATTTCGCGGTCTTTTTCGAGCTGATCTAATGCCTGATTAATTTCACTAATTAATTCACTATTTAAAGCATTGAGCGCTTGAGGGCGATTTAGTGTAATCAGTCCAACCCCATTACGCTTTTCTAATAAAATACTTTGCCACTGCATTATTTATTCCTTGTTCTAGTTTTATAGACTACGTGCGATGACTAAACGTTGAATATCACTGGTGCCTTCGTAAATTTGACAAATACGCGCATCACGATAAATACGCTCAATTGGGAAATCTCTGAGGTAACCATAGCCACCAAACACTTGTAGCGCACTCGAGCACACGCGCTCAGTCATTTCTGAAGCAAATAGCTTGGCCATTGAAGCTTCATTCAAACACGGCTGACCTGCTTCTTTTAAACGCGCAGCGTAGTGAACCAATTGTCTTGCTGCTTCAATTTCAGTTGCCATGCTAGCAAGGCGAAAAGCGATGGTTTGATGCTCAAAAATTGGTTTTCCAAAAGTAATACGCTCTTTGGCATAACGGGTCGCTTCTTCGAGCGCCGCACGTGCTAGACCGACTGCTTGTGCAGCAATACCAATACGTCCACCTTCTAAATTGGCAAGTGCGATTTTCAAGCCTTCGCCTTCTTTACCTAGCATGAGGCTTTTATGGATGCGTACATCTGTCAGCGCAATTTGGCAGGTATCTGAAGCATGCAGACCCAATTTTTCTTCAACACGAATCACTTCATAACCCGGAGTTTCACGTGGGACTAAAAATGCACTAATGCCTTTTTTACCCGCGCTCGGATCAGTCACTGCAAACACAATAATCACACCTGCATTATCACCCGAGGTAATAAATTGCTTGGCACCATTTAAAATGTAATCATCACCATCTTTAACCGCACGGGTTTTAATGGCTCCCGCATCTGAGCCTGTATGCGGTTCAGTTAGGGCGAAAGCACCAATCATTTCACCTTGCGCCAAAGGTTTTAAAAACCGCTCTTTTTGCTCATCGGTACCAAATTTTAAAATAGGTACACAGCCAACCGAGTTATGTACACTCATGATGGTCGAGGTTGCGCCATCGGCTGCTGCAACTTCCTCGAGTGCCAGTACATAGGCTAAGTTACCCGTGTCTGAACCACCCCATTGCTCTGAAACAAGCATACCCATAAAACCGAGTTGCCCCATTTGAACCAATGTGTTTTTCGGGAATGTTCCGTCTCGATCCCAATCACTGGCATTGGGTTTGATTTGTTCTTGGGCGAAACTTTTCGCCATATCACGAATGAGTAATTGTTCTTCGGTAAATTGCATTGTTATTTCCTTTACCCTGCTTTAGCTTGTTGTTTAGCAATTTCTTGATTACGCAATAAAAAGCGCTGAATTTTGCCACTTGGAGTTTTAGGTAATTCACTCACAAATTCAACTAAACGTGGGTACGCATGTGCAGAAAGTCGTCTTTTAACAAATTGGCTGAGTTGTTCAGCAAGTGCATCTGAAGGTTGAGCATCCGTAGCTAAAATTACAAATGCCTTAACCACTTCGGTACGGTCTGGGTCAGGCACACCAATCACTGCGGCCTCAACCACTGCATCATGTTCGAGTAAAGCACTTTCTACATCGAATGGCCCAATCCTATAACCCGATGTGGTGATCACATCATCACTACGGCCAACAAAGCTCATGCTGCCATCGGCATGCAACTCGGCAGTGTCGCCCGTTAAGTAGTAATGACCAACAAATGGCGATTTTCGGCTTTCTTTATAGCCGCCGAACCACATCATTGGAGACTGGCTAATGTCGACTGCTAAAATTCCCGGAGTGTCTGGCGGAAGTTCTTCACCTTGCTCATTGACAATCGCAACACGGTAGCCCGGACTTGAGAAACCTGCTGAACCAGCATGAATTTCATGTTTTAAACCATGATGATTACACACCACCATGCCCACTTCAGTTTGTCCATAGTGGTCATAAATTGGAGCGTCAAGCACTTGTTTAAACCAGCGAATTACTTCTGGGTTAAGCGGTTCGCCTGCACTGCTAACGACACGGAACAGGCCTTTTAACGGCGCCATTTGAGCAGGGTCAGCTGCCATCATCATGCGGTAGGCAGTCGGTGCACCTGCCAAATTGTTAATTTTATAATCCTTCACAATTTGGCATAGGCTATCTGTGCTGAAACCACCCTCATAGAACAAAGTAGAGTGACCCAAGAATAATGGCCCAGTAATCGCATAGTACAGACCATACGCCCACCCCGGATCGGCAATATTCCAAAACGAGTCTTCTTCGGTTAAACCAATGGCATCTTGCATATATCGACCAAAGGCAATTAGTGCTTTTAATGGCACTTCCAAGGGTTTAGCAGGACCTGTAGTGCCTGAAGTAAACATGAGCAAGAAAGGATCTTGGATGCTACGCATGACCAGATCGCATTGATCGGACTGCTGCTTCACTTCATTCCAGAAATTAAAATCACCTGCTTTGAGCGGAGTACCTTGTACATCGGCAACTGTCACAATTGCAGGGCAATTTTCAATTTCATCAAGCTTGCTACGGTTGCCCATGTCGGTTACTACTAGCTTACTTTGTGCAAGCTGAATACGGTGCTCAATCGCCTTTGGACCAAACGCAGTAAAGAGTGGTTGATAGACTGCACCAATCCGCCAAGCTGCAAAAATGGTCACGATCAATTCAGGTGTTCTTGGTAATAGCCCTGAAATACGGTCGCCAGCTTTCACACCTTGTGATTTTAAAAAGTTAGCAAACTGACTCGACCACTCTTTTAATTCACGGAAGGTATATTGCTCTTTTCGTCCATCTTTTCCTTGCCAATAAAGCGCAATTTTGTCGCCATCTGCATGTCGATCACAGCATTCATAACAAGCATTTAAGGCATCAAGTGAACCTGATAACATCTGTTTTGCAGTGCTTTCCAAATCGAAAGTCTGTGCAGTATTTTGATAATCCATCATATCTTTTCCCTTAGTCCGGATTTGTTGTTATTCACGACAGGGTTTAATGTGTTTAAAGCCATCCTTTGGCTTTATCGTTATGCCTCTTGGGGCAGGTACTGCTGAATAATGCTCGAAAAATCGAGATTGGCATTCCCGCGCATGCACATTTGCTGATAGAGCTGCTGTACCATGCCACCTAATACAACTGGCTGTTTGACTTGGCCCGCGGCCTCTACAGCGAGTCCTAAATCTTTCAGCATCAGCTGAGTCGCAAAGCCGTCTTGGTAACCTCGAGATGCTGGGGCATTTTCATTAATATGCGGCCATGGGTTACACACATCTGAGCTCCAGCAACGACCGCTTGAGGTGTTAATGACGCCGGCCAATGCTTGTGGGTCGATGCCGAGTTTCACACCAAGTGCCATACCTTCGGCCACCGCTGCCATTGAAATACCCAAAATCAGGTTATTGCAGATTTTGGCAATTTGGCCTGCTCCAACATCACCACAATGAACTATGTTTTTGCCCATGTGGCTAAGTACAGGTTTTACTTCGTTAAAGGTTTGATCATCGGCACCCACCATAAAGGTTAAGGTTCCTGCTTGCGCTCCAATGGTTCCACCTGAAACTGGTGCATCACAGATTTTAATATTTTTGCTATGTGCAACAGCGGCAATGTCTTTAATGGTTTGCGGGTCAATGGTGCTGCTATCAATGCATAAGCTACCTGCTTTTAGCACTTCCAATACACCATTTTCACCCAAGTAAACTTCCTTAACATGCTTTGCAGCAGGCAACATAGTAATGACCACATCAGCTTGTTTGGCTGCCGCCTGTGGGCTGTCGCATACCACACCACCTGCCTCGGCAAAGTGCTGAATAGCAACTTCGCTGAGGTCATAACCATAAACATTGAGTCCGGCTTTGAGTAGGTTATGGGCCATTCTTCCGCCCATATTCCCTAGACCGATAAAGGCGATATTCATCCGTGATCCCCTTAACGTAAACTAATTGTTGTATTTACACCGCCAACTTCATGGCTATCTTCAAACCAGCGACTGGTAATGGTTTTAGTTTGGGTATAGAACTGCACAGCCTGTTTGCCGTATGGTCCCAAATCACCCAGTTTTGAGCCTCTTGAACCGGTAAAACTAAAGAATGGGACTGGTACAGGAATTGGAATGTTGATACCGACTTGACCAATATCAATGAGGTTTTGGAAAGTGCGTGCAATCGCACCACTTTGGGTAAATAGACCTACACCGTTACCAAATGGATTGGCATTGATAAGAGCAATCGCTTCCTCAAGGGTATCTACACAAATAATGGAAAGAACAGGGCCAAAGATTTCTTCTTTATAAATACGCATGTCGATATTTACGCCACTAAAAATCGTCGCGCCGACAAAGTTACCTGACTCATAACCTTGTACTTGAACATCACGACCATCGAGTAGTAACTCTGCGCCTTGCTCAACACCGCTATTAATTAAGTCCAGCACTCGTGCTTTAGCACGTTTTGAAATGACTGGGCCAATGTCAGTATTTGGCTCATGACCTGCGTTTACTTTTAAGGTTTTCGCTTTTTCAACTAACTCTTGAATCCACTGTTTGCTGTCACCGACCATGACTGCAACAGACAATGCCATACAACGTTGCCCAGCTGCACCAAACGCTGCGCCGACTAGAGCATTTAAAGTTTGCTCTTTATTGGCATCAGGCATAACAACTACATGGTTTTTTGCACCCATCATCGACTGCACACGTTTGCCATGTTGTCCTGCAAGGTTATAAACATGTGTTCCAACCGCTGTTGAACCTACAAATGAAATCGCTTTAATGTCTTTATGTGTACACAAACGATCAACCACTTCTTTGCCGCCATGCACAACGTTGAGCACACCTGCTGGAACACCTGCTTGAATCGCAAGCTCAACCAGCATCATGGTGGATAACGGATCTTGTTCTGATGGTTTTAAAACGAAGGTGTTGCCGCATACGATTGCCATTGGGAACATCCAAAGTGGAATCATGGCAGGGAAGTTAAACGGCGTAATACCCGCACAGACACCCAAAGGTTGTTGCAAGGTATACGTGTCTACACCACGCGCAACACCTTCAACATATTCACCCATTTGCAAAGTGCCGATCGAACACGCATGTTCAACCACTTCTAGACCACGTTGAATATCTCCTTCAGCGTCTGCCAAGGTTTTACCCTGTTCAGCCGTCAATACCTGTGCAATTTCTTTCATGTTGGCACGAATCAAGTCTTGTAGCTTGAGCATGATGCGCATACGTGCCTGAATTGGGGTCTGACGCCAAGAAGCAAAAGCATCTTGTGCAGCTTGAATAGCAGCGTCAACTTCTTTAACCGTTGCAAATGGTACACGACCAATCACTTCCTGAGTCGCAGGGTTAACAATGTCTTGCCATTCCTGTGTTTCAGATTCGATAAAATTTCCGTTAATGAGTAATTTAGCGGTTTCCAATTCGATTTTTTGGATTGTGTTCATAACCTCTCCGTAGGCGATATTTTTATTGTGTTCAATTATTAGAAAATACTTTTGCTGCGTATTTTCTTTATTTCAGTTTCAATTGAGACTAGCAAAGAAAACTTTGACCACCAACGGAAATTCATGCACGATTGTTGTGCAAATATGCACAAGGATGACAACAAAAATGAAAGTGGATTGGGATCATCTACATTTTTTTCTGGTTTTAGCTCGGACTAAAACCCTAACCAATGCTGCGCGGATTATTGGTGTCGAGCACAGTACGGTGGCTAGACGGATTCAGGCTCTAGAACTTGCTTTGGGTACCACACTGTTTAAGCGTGAAGCGACGGGTTATGAGTTGACACTCGAAGGTATGGCACTGGTTCCTCGAGTTGAGCAAATGGAACAAGCTTTCTTACAAATTGAAAAACCACATCAACCTTTGCAAGGCCGTGTGCGAATTGGCACACCTGAAGGTTTTGGCACTGCGTTTTTAGCCCGCTTACTGGCTGAGTTCTCTATTCAATATCCACTGCTCACCATCGACCTGATTCCAGTGCCGAAAATGATTAAGCTCTCGCACCGTGAGGCCGACATTGTGGTGTCAATTGACCGCCCAACTTCTGGGCCATATATCATTACGCGGTTATCAGACTATTGTTTAAAGATTTATGGTAGCCAAAACTATCTAGCGCAAAACCCACCCATTCGCGGTTTAGAAGATTTAACCCAACACCGTTTTGTGAATTATATTGATGATCTGGTATATAGCCCTGAGTTGTATTGTCTAGAACGTTTACCATTAAAGCTTAACGCCAACTTCCGTAGCAGCAGTATTTTGGCCCAACAAATTGCAGTGAGCGCTGGTGCAGGACTTGCGATTTTGCCCAAATTTCTAGCAGAGGATAAATCTGAGCTTGAAACCGTTTTAGCTGAACAAGTTCGCTTTACCCACACGTTTTGGATGCTGACCTTTGTTGATTTACAGCATGAACCGCGCATTAAGTTAGTTTGGGATTATTTACGCAAACAAGCCGATAAATACCAACATTTGTTGGTTGATTAAATAACAAATAAAAAAGCCAATCACTGATGATTGGCTTTTTTGAAACTATGAATAATTAATCAAAAGTTTCTTGACCCAATTTTCTTATACGTGGCTTATAGAACACAAAATAAGTTACGCTTAAAACAACTAGCCATAATGGACTGACATATAATGCTTTTAAGGTATCTGGTTCTAATGCCAGAATCACTAAAGTGAATAAGAAAAATGCAATAACGACATACACCATCAACACCCCGCCCGGCATTTTAAAGGTCGATTTGACATGTAACTCTGGACTCAACTTACGGTAACGTAAATAGCACGCCATGATCAAAAGCCATACGCTAATAAAGAGAATCACACAGAGTGAACTTGCCAAAGTAAATGCTTCCATGGTGTTGGGAACAAAGTACTGAAGCACCGCCCCGCCCATAATGAAAATACATGAGAAGATTAAACCATTTGAAGGTACGGCACGTTTTGATAAACGCCCCAAAGCACTTGGCGCCTGACCATCTTTCGATAAACCGAACAGCATACGACTGGTTGAAAACACACCACTGTTCATAGAAGACATCACCGAAGACAGCACAACTAAGTTCATGATGATGGCAGAAACTGGAATACCCGCATTTAAGAACAACTCAACAAACGGGCTTTTATCTGCGCGAATGTGATCCCATGGTGTCACTGACATCACCACAAAGAGTGCTAATACATAGAATAAAATAATACGAATTGGAATCGCATTAATTGCTTTCGGTAGATTTTTCTCTGGATCTTTCGTTTCAGCCGCTGTTGTACCTATCAGCTCAACGCCAATAAAGGCAAACACGGCAATCTGGAAGCCTGCCAAAAATCCGCTTACGCCTTTTGGAAATATGCCGCCATGCGACCACACATTACTTACACTCACAACCTCTCCATGTGGAGCTTGAAAATGAGTGATAATCATGTAACCACCGACTCCAACCAGGCCAATAATGGCCAAAATCTTAATGAGTGCGAACCAGAATTCAACTTCACCAAACAACTTCACCGTAAGAAGGTTAAGCCCTAAAATGAATAGTACACAGCCTGCACTAATCATGGCCTGTTGTATGGGTGAGAAACTGGCGCCTTCGGGCAGCCAGAAACTTAAATAGTTAATGACGGCAGAAAGATCCGCAATACCCACTAACACCCAGCCTAACCAATAGGTCCAGCCCAAATAATAACCGGCCCATGGCCCGATTAAGTCATATGCCATATCAACAAAAGATTTGTACTGTAAATTGGCAAGCAGTAGTTCGCCCAATGCACGCATCAGAAAAAAGAACATGCCACCAATTAACATATAAATCACAAGAATTGAAGGACCTGCGAGGGAGATGGTTTTGCCCGAGCCCATAAATAGACCCGTTCCAATTGCACCGCCAATTGCAATCATTTGTAGATGGCGATTATTTAATTTCCGTTGTAAATGATCAGGGGAATTTGCCTCATCTGGATGATGAACAATTGTCATATTAGAAGTCCTTTTTATATTTTGCTTAACTTAAAATCAGCAACCTATAGGGAGAAAAACGAACCGTATATCGAGGGTTGCTGAGTCTATACCTCAGGACAAGATGTTCAAGTATATTTTTTCCTTAATTGATAAATCGTTTGTCCTGATTTTTTTAAGTCACATTATTTATGTACTGCCTTCACGGCAATTTTAATTAATCAATCTGGGGTTCCAGATTAGCCGAAGTGTAGCATGTGATCCTGCTAGATGTACTTTGCCAACACCCTCCAAATTGCTCTATTGATCCAAAAATAAACAATATTATTCCGATAAAAAATCCAATAAAAATAAAAAAAGCCAATCATGATTGATTGGCTTTTTAATAAAACTTAATGATCGTTGACGAGTTCACGTCCTAGCTTTTTCATGCGTGGTTTATACAACACATGATAGGTAACACCCAAAATTATTAACCATACTGGACTGACATATAAAGCCTTTAAAGTATCTGGCTCTAGCGCCAAGATGACTAAAGTGAAAAGCATAAATGCCAAAACAATATAGCTCATCCAAACGCCGCCCGGCATTTTAAAAGTTGATTTTTCATGTAATTCAGGACGTAATTTACGATAGCGTAAATAGCACACCATGATGAGACTCCAGACACTAATGAATAGAATCACACAGAGTGAACTTGCTAAAGTAAATGCTTCCATGGTGTTTGGAACAAAGTACTGAAGTACCGCCCCACCCATGATAAACGTACAAGAGAAAATCAAACCATTTGAAGGTACTGCACGTTTTGATAAACGGCCAAATGCACCCGGTGCCTGACCATCTTTTGATAAACCGAATAGCATACGACTGGTTGAAAATACACCGCTGTTCATTGATGACATCACTGAAGATAGCACCACCAAGTTCATGATGATGGCTGAAACAGGAATACCTGCATTTAAGAACAACTCAACAAACGGACTCTTGTCTGCACGAATATGATCCCACGGTGTTACCGACATCACAATAAAAAGTGCCAATACATAGAACAAAATAATACGTACCGGAATCGCGTTAATTGCTTTCGGCAAGTTCTTTTGCGGATCTTTGGTTTCAGCAGCTGTTGTACCTACGAGTTCCACCCCAACAAAAGCAAATACGGCAATCTGGAATCCTGCCAAGAAGCCTTCTGTACCTTTCGGGAATAAACCGCCATGCGACCAGACATTACTAATGCTGGCATCAGCGCCTTGCGGAGCTTGGAAATGGCTGAAAATCATGTAGCCGCCAACTCCGATCAGACCAATAATCGCCAAGATCTTAATAAGAGCAAACCAGAATTCAATTTCACCAAATAGGCGTACTGTTAGGAGGTTAAGACCCATCACAAACAATACACAGCCAGCACTAATCATGGCTTGTTGTGTTGGAGAAAAGCTCGCGCCATCGGGCAGCCAGAAACCTAAATAGTTGATGACCGCTGAAAGGTCCGCAATACCCACCAACACCCAACCTAACCAATAGGTCCAGCCCAAATAATAACCAGCCCAAGGACCGATCAAGTCATGAGCCATATCAACAAAAGATTTGTAATGCAGATTTGCAAGGAGCAACTCGCCCATTGCACGCATTAAGAAAAAGAACATTCCTCCAATGATCATATAGATCAAAAGGATTGAAGGACCTGCGAGGGAGATAGTTTTACCTGAGCCCATAAATAGGCCGGTTCCAATCGCACCGCCAATTGCAATCAGTTGTAAATGACGGTTAGACAGTTTTCGTTGCAGATGATCAGGAGAATTTTCTGTATCTGAATGACGAGCCGTTGTCATATTAAAATTCCTTTTTGAATTCCTTTGTTAAGATCAGCAACCTATGGCGAAAATCGAACCGTATGCCATAGGTCACTGAATCTGTTCACCAAAAAATGACTGGTTAAACCGTATCTATCTTCCTTCTGTTAGATACATCATCATTTTTGGAGTAAAAACGAATTACTTTTGTGCTGCCGTCACGGCAATTTCAATGAGCCAGTCTGGATTAACCAAATCGGCCTGAATTGTGGCACGCGATGGAGCAACACACCCTTTTAACCAATCAACCCAAATTGCATTTACGGTTGAAAAGTCAGAAAGATTTTTTAGATAGAGCTGTGCAGAGAGCAAACGAGATTTATCTGTATTGGCTAATGCCAAAAGTTCATCAATCGTTGCAAGAATTTCACGAGTTTGGCCTGCCACATCTTGTTCGGTATTTTTAGGTACCTGACCTGACAGATAAACCACTTTGTTAAAAACAGTCACGGCGCTCATGACTTCGTTAGTGTTAATCTTTTGTATATCTGAATTCGACATTCGGATTTCCTTATACCTGATTAATAAATTGAACACGGGCGGTGACGGCACACATCAGTTCATAACCCACCGTACCGGATGAAACTGCGACATCGTCAATAGGTAAAACGACGCCTGTACTTGATTGGCCCCAAAGCACCACTTCACTGCCGACTTTGGTACTTTCAATGCCGGTTAAATCGACTGCCAACATATCCATGCTGACACGGCCGACTGTACGAGTGCGGACAGAGTCCACTAAAACAGGCGTACCTGTCGGTGAAATACGCTGATAACCATCGGCATAGCCACACGCTACAATCCCAATCGTCATGGGTCGCTCTGCGACAAAGTTTGAGCCATAACCTACGCTTTCATTCGCATCTAAATGCTGAACGGAAATAATTTCACTGCGTAAGCTCATGGTCGGTTGTAAGCCCCAATCCGCAATACTATGCGTTGGATAGTCTGGCGAGCTACCATAGAGCATGATGCCGCTACGTGCATAATCTGATTTAAGCTGGTTTTGATAACGCAAAATTGCCGCACTATTACTTACCGATCTTTCACCCGGTAAATCCTTAACAATTTCTTCAAAAGCATTGATTTGATAATCAATACCCTGCTGACCAAAACGATCGCCATCTGCATCCGAAAAATGCATCATGTGCGTAATCTTGGAGACATTTGCCAAATTATTTAAACGTTCCCAAGCCTGCACATAATGCTGTGGTTTAAAACCAAGACGGTTCATACCGCTGTTCATTTTCAAGAAAACATCAAATTGAGCCGCATAAGGATGCTTTTCTACCCACTCAATTTGCGCTTCACTATGAATGGTGAAACTGAGTTGATACTGCACACAATCAAATAAGTCTTGAGGAGAGAAAACTCCTTCGAGCAACAAAATTGGACCTGTCCAACCTAGAGCACGAATGCGTTTTGCTTCATCAAGATCAAGTAAGGCAAAGCCATCTGCTGCTTTAAATGCTTCATAAACGCGTTCAATTCCGTGTCCATAAGCATTGGCTTTTACAACGGCAAAGACCTTACTGTTTGGCATAGCCTTGCGTACCACCGCCAAGTTATTTTGTAAGGCTTGACGGTGGATGACTGCGGTAATAGGACGAGGCATGATTACTTTCCTAACGTCCGTTATGCCGCGTGCGCGTGTGAATAACGCTGAATTGAAAGGCCATCGGTACTGATATCAGTCTTATGATTCAATACGATGTCACTGATTAATTTTCCTGAACCACACGCCATGGTCCAACCTAAAGTACCGTGACCTGTATTCAAGAACAGATTTTTGAAGCGAGTTGCACCAATAATTGGGGTACTGTCTGGAGTCATTGGACGTAAACCAGTCCAGAAAGACGCCTGTGCCATATCGCCACCCGGGAACAAGTCCTGAGTCACCATTTGCAAGGTTGCACGGCGGTCTTCATTTAAACCTAAATTGAAACCGCTTAGCTCTGCCATACCGCCTACGCGAATACGTTGGTCGAAACGAGTAATCGCAATTTTATAGGTTTCATCAAGCACTGTAGATTGCGGAGCAAAAGCAGGGTCAACAATAGGAATTGTCAACGAGTAACCTTTCACAGGATATACAGGTAACTGTAGATCAAGTGGTTTCAAGAAATCACGTGAATAGCTACCAAACGCTAAAACATAACGGTCAGCAGTTAAAACTTTACCATTGACCTGAACGCCCTTAATTTCATCGCCTTCAACAATCAATTTTTCTACGTTCTGGTTGAACTGGAAGTTAACACCCAACTCTTTAGCAATTTGAGCTAAAGCATTGGTAAATAAATAACAGTCACCTGTTTCATCATTTGGTAAGTGCAAACCACCCACGAGTTTATCTTGCGCATTTGCCAACGCTGGCTCTACACGACCAAGTTCATTGCCATTTAATAATTCGTAGCTTACGCCGCATTCTTGTAGCACGCTAATATCGCGTTGAACCGCTTCCATTTGCGCTTCTTTACGGAATAACTGCAAAGTGCCCTTCGCACGGTTTTCGTAATTAATGCCTGTATCTTTTCTGAGTTCACGTAAGCAGTCACGGCTGTATTCAGCCACACGCATCATACGTTCTTTGTTCACAGCATAACTTTGTGGATTACAGTTTTTTAGCATTTGCGCCATCCACTGTAACTGCCACATGCTGCCATCTAAATTAATCGCAAGCGGTGCGTGGTGTTGGAACATCCACTTCACAGCTTTAAAAGGGATTCCTGGTGCTGCCCAAGGGGTCGAATACCCTGGCGAAATTTGACCTGCATTACCAAAGCTTGTTTCTTCAGCAGGACCTGCCTGACGGTCAAGAACAGTGACCTCAGCTCCTTGTTGAGCTAGATAATAGGCACTTGCCACTCCAATAACGCCGCTACCTAATACAATTACGCGCATTTCCATTCCCTCACGCACACCAGTTTATTTAACTAGTATATTTCTGCTTCAATAGTTTATTTCACTGTTTTTCAGGGTATAATCTAGGTAAATTTATGTTTTTCTCGCGAGAATTTAAAAAAAAGAGGAAATATCTATGCGCCCTTTAGATCGTATCGATCGCATGATTCTGGACATTTTGCAGCGTGAAGGACGAATTGCGATTAGTGAATTGGCATCGAGAGTCAACCTATCGACTACCCCCTGTTCAGAGCGTGTAAAACGTCTTGAACGCGATGGTATTATCATGGGTTATTACGCCCGGCTAAACCCAGCCTATGTGGACCGTAATCTGCTGGTCTTTTTAGAAATTAAGTTATCTGCTAAATCTGGTGATGTATTTGATCAGGTAGCCAGAGACTTAGTTGAGATTCCTGAAGTGCTCGAATGTCATCTTATTTCAGGTGAATTTGACTACCTTGTAAAAGCACGTTTAAAAGAAATGAGCGCATACCGCCGCTTATTGGGAGATCTGTTAAAGAAACTCCCCGCTTCGGCATCGTCACACAGTTATGTGGTCATGGAAGAAGTCAAAGAAACTCTGTATTTAGATGTAAGCAAGTAAAACGAGCATTCTTGAACTCGCTTTACTCACCTTTTGAAAATTAGAAGTATTTTAAAATCGGAATATGTTTGTTTTGATGCTTAAACTTCGAGAACCACTTAACTGCTGGATAAAGCGCAAAAGACAACACAATTGTGATTAACCACAACATCCACACATGGCCCACCGACAAATAATTTCCGTAGTTGGTTCCCCACACACTGAGTGCGAACACATACATCAATTTCAACACATATAAGTGTAATAAATAAAAGAACATCGGAACCGAACCAAACACGACCAATGGTTTTAGAAATGAATATTGCTGCATGCGCTCAAAAGCAACAAGCACAAGCAAGCCAATTCCAACATTCAGCAAAATAAATAACAAAGACGGTGGATACTTGGTGAGGTTAAAAAAGCTCATTACCGTCAGTTGTAATGACTCAAAATGCTGCCACGGCTGGTCACCATAGACGTTGATAAACCGTAGTAAAACAAATAACCCAATACTTGCTAAACCAAGGCTGAGTAAAGTGCGACTTCTTTGCTTTGCTGAATATTTTGAACTAAAGAACTGACCTAGCGCATAGCCCAATAAAATCACGCCAATCCAAGGTAAAACCGGATAACTTGTACGAAGCTTGATACCCGCAAACTCAAGCCAGCCACGATCATGTAAAACGAACCATATATTTTGTAAGACGCCTTGTGAGAAGTGTACTGAATCTAATAAGTTGTGCCCAAAAACAATCACCAACCCTGCGCCCGCAATGACTGGTAACGGCAAACTTACACAGCAAGCCAAAACCACCATGCTAATACCAATTGCCCAAATTACCTGTAAATAAATGACTTCAGGCGGAAAAGTCGCTGTCCATGCAAAATTCACAAGCGTAAGTTCTAGCATAATCAAAAATAAGCCGCGTTTTAATAAAAAAGCCCGAGTTTGCTGTAAATCTTGTTTTTTTGAATGAAATAAAAATGCAGAAATTCCGGTTAACAGCACAAAAACCGGAGCGCAAATATGTGCCAACAACCGACTACCAAATAAGGCAGGTTCTGTTACTGTTACGTCCATTGGGTCGATAACCTGCTTATGTAAATAGAAGGTTTCTCTCACATGGTCGAGTAACATAATCAGGATGACCAGACCACGCAAGGCATCAATCGACTGTAAACGCTCAATATTCTTTTCTAAGGGCATAGTAATAATCAACAAAATACTGTAACGTTATAGTATTACATTTAATTCATTTTGTCTTTTATGGCTGACCACTTATGCAACACAAATTAGGATTGTTGTCTTCGTTAGGACTATCGTTTATATCTACACTCACTTGGGCAGAAGAAACATCAACGGTACTGGAGACCATACGTGTTCAGGCTGAAAGCACCCTAGAAGATGTGAGTCAAAATAGCTCGGTGACTAAATTTACTCACGATGTTTTAGATGTCCCCTTTAACCGTGCTTTTGTTTCTAAACAAATGATAGAACAGCAAGACGTTCAACGGATTGATGATGCATTGACTTTGGTCAGCGGTGTTTTTCATCAAAATAGTTTTGGTGGCGGCTTTTGGGATAATTACTCTTTCCGTGGTTTTAGTACCGACCCCAATTTAGGTGCCTCTATGATCCGTAACGGTTTGAGTGTCAACCGAGGGATTAGTGCTCCAAAAGATGTCGTCAATATTGAATCTTTAGAGTTCTTAAAAGGGCCAATGGCAGCTTTATATGGCCGCGGCGAAACAGGTGGTTTACTCAATTTAAATAGTAAAAAACCACAGTGGGAAAGCGAAAGTGAACTTAACCTACGTGCCAATACCCAAGAACAATATCGAATAAGTCTGGAGCATACTGCCCCTATTAACGATGAACTGGCCTATCGTTTAGCAGTGGCTCATGAAGATAATCAAAGCTTTCGTGATCATGTTAGCAGTGAACGCTGGTTCTTTTCACCCCAGCTCACATGGAAAATTTCAGACCAAACGCAACTCGACTTTGACAGTGAATTTACAGAGCACAAAGGAACCTTTGACCGCGGGGTAAGCACAGTCAATCACCAGTTTGTGATGGACCCAGAAACCTTTACAGGTGAACCTGATGACGGCGATTTGAAAATAAAAGATTACTTTTACCAAGTACGTCTTAGTCACGAGTTTAACCCTGACTGGAAACTAAATAGTGCTGTTAGTTATAAAGACGCTCAAATGGTCGGCTTTGCAACCGAACCACGACGTATACAAGTCGATGGACGTACGTTAGAGCGCCAACGCCGCTATCGTGATTATCAAAGTGAGGATGTGCTGGCTCAGACAGAATTGCTTGGTAAATTTGATACGTCTTGGGCTCGTCATGAAATTTTATTTTCAACCGAGCTTGGTCAACTCGACTATAAGCAAAACCAGCTTCGTCGCAACCACAGCACAGAGTCACCAAACACAATTGATATTTACCAACCTGAATATGGCAAATATTTACCTAGCTTAGCTCCGTTTACCGACACCAAAGAGCGCCAGCGTTACTTTGCACTGAATGTACAAGACCAGATCTTTTTCAATGATCAATGGAGTGTGCTATTCGGCAATCGTTTTGATCAGGTCGAGCAAGACTTTAAAAATCATATAAAACAGACCGATGACAACCAGACACTTCACCAGAATAGTCCACGTTTCGGAGTAAATTTTAAAGCCTCTGACCAATGGGCTTTTTATACCAACTATGGCCGCTCATTCGCCATGAATAGTGGTATGAATCGAACTGGTCAGACCTTTGCTCCTGAAAAAGGTGAAAGCTACGAGGTCGGCACTAAATATAAAATAAACGACCAAAGTGTGCTGAGTCTCGCTTTGTTTAAAATGAAAAAACGAAATGTACTGACGACAGACCCTATCGACAGTAATTTTCAAACTGCAGCAGGCGAAGTCAGCAGTAAAGGACTTGAGTTTGACTTAAATAGTCAGATCAATGACCGCTGGTTCGTTAATGCCAATTATAGCTATACCGATGCTCAAATTGAAAAAGACCAAGACTTGGCAAAAGGTGCACGTCTAAGCAATGTTCCAAAACACCAAGGCTCAGTAAGCACCAATTATGAATTTCTACAAGAAGGCGCAAGAAAAGCAGGTGTAGGTGCTAATCTTACCTATGTGGGCGAGCGCAGCGGACATAACCTTGATAATGGCTTTAATTTACCAAGCTATACGCTGGTCAATTTAAATGGCTACTATGCCCCCTCTGACCGCTTACGCTATCAGCTGAATGTGAATAACCTATTCGATAAAACCTACTATGTCTCAAGCTATAGCGATTTATGGGTTCAACCCGGAGAACCACTGAATGCTTCAATTTCGGCACAGTGGAAATTTTAATTCATCCATACATAAAAAAGCCCGAAAACTTTCGGGCTTTTTTATTAGAACATACCATTTTCATTGACGAGTGGGGCGGGCTGTACTTGCCCAATATCCCAAAACTCAGCAATTTTGCCCTTTTCAAAACGACAAATATGAACCACGGCCAAGGTGGTTAAGCCGTTCATTTGCATTTCAAGTTTTGAATGCACAGCAACCAAATCTCCCTCTTCAATGACATGTTGAACATCAAAAACTTTGTTAGGAGTTTCAATTGCACTTTCACGCATTCCTTCCTTCAAAGAAGTCGCATCACCCGCAAAATAAGGGTTGTGATGCTTGAAGTCCGGGGCTGTGTAATTGCTGTAAGCTTCATCAACTTCTCCAGCTGCGGCAAGCTCTAAAAACCGTACTGCAATTTGTTTTTGAGATAAGTTCATATTTATCCCCGACTCTTTATTTTAGACCTTACTGCAACAGGTCATCTTCTTCGTCTTCCTCGAAGACATAAGCCATGCAGCCCCATCCATCATATTCGCCCTGAAATTTCTCAGCGATGCTGACAAACCATTGTTCCAAGTCAACAATATCTGAGTACTCAGGTTCCATGTTGACAAAGATCGTAATCACCCATTCATTTGGCTCAACAGAGTCATCTTGGAAAAGTGAAACTTTTTGTTCTTGGTACAATAAATAGAGTGCACATTGCTCTGCGTTTTTCTGATCTTGAAAAGCAATAGAAAATTCAATTTCATGCAACTCTGTTAAATCATCCCCATCTTCAGCCATTTGCCAAAGTACATTGCCATTATCGTCATCTGGAAATTGTTCGTAGTCACGAGTCATAAAGTGATCCTTGTTGTTGTTGCCGTATTAATATTATTCGACATCAAGAATACCCGACTTTTATTGCAGTTTGGGTATATATTCCGTTCCCAATTGCATCAAATTAAATTTTTAATTGTATATAAATTTTAAAAAGGCACTTGCGATTCAATCACTACATCCGTTCCATTTAATGGATGTTGAAAAGCCAAATATGCAGCATGTAATGCCATGCGGTTTAAATGAAAGCGTTTAGGCTCAGGATGATAAAGCTTGTCACCCATAATCGGATGTCCAATATGCATCATGTGCACACGTAGCTGATGCGAACGCCCTGTTACTGGTTCAAGTAATACTCGACTTTGATCTGTTTTTTCATCATAGATGAGAGGTTCAAATAAGGTTTTAGCATGTTTGCCTAATTCAAAATGCACGATTTGTCTTGGGCGATTTTCCCAGTCAGTAATGAGTGGAACTTCAACACTACCCTCTTCTGCAACTTGACCTTGAACTAATGCAATATAGTGTTTTTTAACTGTTCTGGCCTGAAACATTTTACTTACTGCAACTTCTGCATCACGATGTTTAGCAAACATAAGTAAGCCCGATGTCGCCATATCTAAACGATGCGTGACCTTTGCTAAAGGAAACTTTTCCAGTACCCTTAAATACGCGCTATCATGATGCTCAGGTAAACGACCCATCACCGACAACAAGCCCGCAGGTTTATCAACCACAATCAAATCATCATCTTCAAATAGAATTGAAAGCGGATCTTGTGGTGGAGTGTAAAAAAAATTGTCGTTTAAAGGCATGGTCGTAGAAACAGCAATGGAGCATGGCGGCAAATCATAAAGAAATTTCGGATCTACCGCAAAAACAATCTATAACGCTTTACTCATGTTCCACGTGAAACTCGGAAAAATCTTTATCGTTTTTTATTCATTTCAGCTAAAAGATCGAGCTGAATTTCTTGAATATGCGCAAGTCTTTCCCACTGATGCGATAAAAGATGGTCCATTTTTTCATGCAAATGACGAATCTCAAGCTCGGCTTTTAAATTAATCTGATAGTCATGTTGAGAACGTAAGCGGTCTTTGGCTTCTTGGCGATTTTGACTCATCATAATAATCGGCGCCTGAATTGCAGCTAAACATGACAACACTAGATTCAGCAGGATAAAAGGATAAGGGTCAACAGGACGTACTACCATCACAACTGTATTTAGAATAATCCAGCCTATTAAAAATAGAGCAAAACAAATTAAAAATGCCCAACTTCCCCCAAAAGTGGCTATTTTATCTGCTAGTTTTTCTCCAAGGGTCCATTTTTGATCAAAATCTGTTTCTGTATTTCGGCTAATCAGCTCATGCCGTTGCATACTGCCAATCACTTCATTTTCTAAATTAGATAATTCGCCTTTCTCCGAGCGTAATAGCGACTGAACATATTTAATTCGATAATCTGCCAGATCTGCTCGACAAATAAAGCTTGAGTAAGTCCAGTCTGGATGATCTTTTATAATTTCATCACTGATGACATTACGAATGACTTCACCAGACACAAGATCTTTTAAGGGAAAGCTCTTTCCACAAACGGCGCACTGCCGAAACTGATTTTTATTCTCCATATTATTCAGCTCGTTATTATGATAATAAGATTATTATATAAACAATTTTGGCTGATCACATCGTAAATAAGAATAGTAATCTAGCCTAAAATCTGTAAAGTCGCTGGTACTATTTTTCGATGGGCAGGAATTACAGGCACCATGTACAATCGCCCAAGCAGATTTTTAATATGTACCACTGTGGTCACTGTAAGCACTTGGGTATCTTCATTTTTATAAATAGATAAAGTCACATTTAAATGCTTATCATCATCTCCAATGACTAACTCATTTTCGGTACGTTGTAACAAGGTAAAAATTCCAATCCGATCACCTGCAATATATTCATTTTCTTTTTTATTCGAATCAATCTGCTTAAAACTTCCTAAATCTTTAAGTCCAATCTTTGAAGTAATTTTATTGCGTAGATTCATACTCCACTCTATCCACTGCGGAGTATGCTGGAACAATTTAATAAGCTGCTCAAATACATTCAGGTCGGGCTGACCCAGCACAATACTCCACGAGTCGTGGAAGTAAGCATTGTTCAATTGAGATGAGATTTGGCTGTCATGCGGCAAGGTAGAAAGATAAGGCTTATTCATGAATTATATTCTTGTAAAGTATCGTTTTTATTATAGAGAATTTTTTAGGGTGTCAAGGGAAACCGTCTATGGTTTACTTCAACAATTATAACTTTGTAAGTTAGAACCTTATGCCTATAAACTTTTGATCTATAGCGTCCTAAGCCGAATCGAGACCTTTTGGGTGAGTACACACTAACGTTATACGTTTTGGTGCATGCTACTCTTTTCGATCCCTATCACACCCTTGAGATATAGTTTAGCCAGCACCCTGTGGGATTGTTTTTCTAAGAACAGCTAATTTTAAATATTTTTGGTAATTTTTACTCAAAAATTCAAATTAAAAAGAATATATTCCCATTTCATGATAATTAGTTAATTTTAAATTCCACTTTATTTGTGTTTTTCGGTTTATTTTACCAATCAAAAGACTTGTATAATCAACTTAGAGATTATTTAGCTAACAATTTCTTAGCCGATTCAATAATAATCGCTCTACGTTTTTCATGATTATCAGCATCTTCTACAGGAGTTAACATTCTGGCGACTTGAGGCAGCATAAACCAACTATTCGCAAGAGCTAAAATCAGGAAAGTTAAATAACTAGCTTCAATGTCATCCGTCACCCTGCCTTCATCTTGTTCTTTTTTAATTGCTTGAATTTTATAATTATAGTTCTCACGACGACTACTTTCATTTGGTACTTCTTGTGAAGAATAAATCAACCCTTCCCAAAGTAATAAACGACTAAGTTCCGGATGCTCACAATGATAGTCATAAGCACGGCCTGCGTACTCAGCAATATCTTCTTCTTCAAAGGATTTAAGCGGTACAGCTTTAGCAACTTTAATTAATTCATTACTTAAAACAACGGCAAATAGTTCTTTTTTAGGACCAAAATAATTGTAGACACGCTCCTTATTAACACCTGCAATCTTTGCAATTTTATCAATCGTCGTGCCATCGGGGCCTTGCAAAGCAAATTCACCGACTGCCGCCTCTAGAATCTTTTGTTTCGTCCCTTCCGTATCCCAAGACATAATTTTCCTCTTGCATATATTATAAAAAAATATTATAAGGTACTTCCAACCAATTAGTTGGATTTTTGGAACATCATAATGCGCAACAATATTATAATTTTTGGTTATGGAACAGGAATTTCTAGAGCCGTTGCATATCGCTTTGGTAGAGAGGGTTACTCAGTTGGTTTAGTTGCACGAAATGCTGTGAAACTTAAACAGGCTGTTCTGGAACTCAATACACATAATATTGAAGCTTATGCATTTTCAAGTGATCTAAGTGATATTGAAAATATTCCGGAACTCATCAAAAAAATTAAAAATCAATTTGGAGAGATTAAAAATATTCACTGGAATGCTTTCCATGAAATCGAAGGAAATTTATTAGAAGCCAATCCACTCGATCTGACTAAAAGTTTTCACATTCGAGTTTCAAGCTATATTGCGACCGTACAAGCTTGTTTAAATGATTTAAAAATAAATCAAGGAAGTATATTGTCGACAAATGGAATATTTGCGCTCGATTCAGTCGGTGTAGACTTAGTTGCCAAAGAATACTCATCTTTGGCAATTGCTGCCGCAGCCCAATATAAAACCACCAACTTGCTTGCTCATAGTCTCGCTGACTCAAATGTTTACGTGAGCCAAGTAATTGTGAATGGCTTTGTAGATGGAACACTAGGATCAGAAGATAAAGCTTATACAGTACATCCAGAAGCGATTGCAGAGCAGTTTTGGACCCTACAACAACATAAGAAAGAAACCTCTGTATTGTGCGGTAAAACGATTAAAGTCGCTTAAATTTTAGAATTCATTATCAAAAAGACATTTAATAGATAAAATATTTATTAAATAACAATATCTTAACAACATCTCTAATATAGAGGAAATTATGAAAGTACTTCATATCAACTCATCAACTCGTGGTGAGAATAGCCAATCACTACTTATTGCTGAACAAGTAATTGCTAAGCTTAAAGCGAAGCATAGTGATTTAGTTATCGATGAGTTCAATCTTTTTGAAGATGATCTACCTGCGTTCGATAAAAATGCTGTGGGGGCCAAAATGGCATTATTTACTGGACAAGATTCAAACTCTAAAGAAAAAGAAGCATGGACAAAAATCAAAGAGGTTTATGACCGTTTTGCATCTGCCGACATCTATGTATTTAATGTTCCTCTTTGGAACAACAATATTCCTTATATCCTAAAACAGCTTATCGACGTTGTAACTCAACCAGGTTGGTCTTTTGGCTTTGACCCTTCTACAGGTTACACAGGTTTGTTAACTGGTAAAAAAGCGTATTTAGTAGTGGCAAGTGGTGTTTACTACGAAGGAATTTCTAATAACTTTGGCTCTGACTTTGCAACACCTTACCTCAATGACTGGTTAAAATTCATTGGTGTAAGCGATATTGAAAATATCCGTATTTCACCAACTGTACTTAATACAGACTATGAAAAAACAAAGAAAGAAGTGATGAGTGATATTGAGAAATTAATCGCTTAATCACACATAAAGAGGTTTATTAACTTTCTAATAAACCTCGACAACTTAGCTTAATAATAAATTCTAAGAAGAAGGTAATAATAATGCGTATTGGCTTAACAGGCACCTATTCATCTGGTAAAACTTTAACTTCATTAATCATCAGTGATTATCTAAATCTCCCTCGTACAGAAGCAAGAACAATGCGTGAAATCTTGCCTCATGCGGCACCTGGTAAAACACTTGAAGAAGTCAGCTCTCCCGAACTAATTCAAATGATTATCACTAGGCACATGGATCGTGTGATTCATGAATATAAGCATAAAGAGCGCTTTATTTCTGATGGTTGTTCTTTACAAGAGTGGATTTATGGAAGTGTTCGAGTCAAATATGGCATGAATCCAAATCAATCAATCGATTTAAAACAGGGTGAAACAGTCTCTAAAACTGCTGAACTCGCTTATTTCGAAAGTATCATGAGCGAATTAGGTAAAGTATTTAAGCGCCATGTAAAAGAATCATTTGACGCCTTCATTCATTTACCAAATGAACTTCCTTTAGCAAAAGATGGGCATCGACCAGTCAATGAATTATTCCGTTCAGCATCAGATGATCTTTTAAAAGAAACATTTGATGAGTTGGGAATCAAATACTACATTGTCGGTGGTACTTTGGAGCAACGCGCAAATACTATTTCAGAAATTTTAAATATTAAACCTGTGAAAACAATTGAGGAATCAATCGCTTCGGCTAATGAAAAATACAAAACATTAATTATGTAAATTTCATTTTAAATAAAACAGCCATTCAACATCCAAACATCATAGAGGTGTGAAGTGAACCTATCATTTTTCAAAGAAGTTGATGAATTTTTAGGTGATAAAAATACGCGTTATTTTGGCGCAGGATATATTAACAGTTCTCATGACATCTATAATTTTCAGTATGAATCCGATGATATAGAAACTAATAAATTCAGTTGTTTAGGCAAGGTTGTTTTGCCTCAAACATGGTCTATCAAAAACAATGGAAGCCAAAAACCGCATTTAAGTACAATCGATATTATTGAGCTTGCTTTGCTCACGTTTGATCAACTAATTCAGACAATCCACAACCGTACAATTTGTTATAAAAAGCTAATCCATAAGATGGTGATTCGTGCAGGTAAAAGCCCGATTGAATCTGACTTTGATAAGATTGCGATTAGTGGAAGCGTGTCTAAAGCAGGTCGTGATAACAATGTAATGAATCTAAATATTTCAAATATGAGTATTGAGATTCTTTATAAAAATGACGCAAGCAAAATGGAACCGAGTGAATTTGAGGAATACCTCAAAACTCCACTAGAAATTAACGACGTTATGATTAATGTGGATGAACTTAAAGCTTCTGCATTGGTAAATAACAAACGAATTTTAAATGAGAATGTTGAACCTTGGTCAACATCTTGTTTATTTTCAGTCGGTTTACAGCTTGGGCAAATTTTGCTTTACCAATTAGATTCAATTAGTCGGGCTGAAAGTAATACCTTATGGATGAAAAAGACAGAAATTCACTTTCTATCAGATCGACCAAATATGGATGCTTCTCACCCTATCTTTACTCGTTTAGATAATGTGAGACGCTATAAAGCGGGCGACCATGATTGGCGAAAAGCCGATATCTATTCAATTCTTGGTAATACAAAAATTATTTGTAGTGTTACTCATCAACTCCCTCATATTTCTTAATTCCTATGAATAGCAAAATAAATTATGCAGTTGCTATTTGTGAGCCATTAGAACTTGAACATCCAGATTCATTTCTGGATGTTCAGATTCCTTACCCACAAGCACTGCCTCACGATGTTATTGTAAAAGTTCAAGCAATTTCAATTAACCCTGCCGATACGCGTGCGCGACGTAGAAAAACTAAAGATAACCAAACTACAGTTTTAGGATGGGATGTTGTTGGAACTATTAGTGAAATGGGTTCACATGTTTCTGAAAAATTTAAAATTGGAGATACGGTCTATTATGCAGGTGATATTAGCCGTTCCGGAGGTAATTGTACTTACCATGCAATTGACTCAAGATTAATTGCTCATGCGCCTACCACTATTTCTATAGAAGATGCGGCAGCTCTTCCCTTAGTATCATTAACTGCATGGGAAGCATTAGCTGAAAGACTATCACTTCAGATTAGCTCTACTCATTCAAACAGCCAGCTTCAACATACCAATAAATCAAGATCTTTATTAGTGATTGGAGGTGCTGGTGGCGTAGGCTCAATGGCAATTCAACTTGCTAAACTTGTTCCACAGTTGACAGTTATCGCTACAGCTTCACGGCAAGAAACGAGTAATTGGTGTCGGAAATTAGGTGCCGACCATATTATAGATCACACTCAAGACATTCCAACTCAATTATCCAAATTGGGTTACTCTGAGGTCGACTATGTTTTGATCTGCAATTCACCAGATTCATATTTTAATATTCTGCCAAGTATTACTAAGCCATTTGGAAAGATTTGTAATATTGTGCCTTTTTCTCATTTGCAAGATTTCAATCTATTGATGAAAAAAAGCCTCTCATTCCATTGGGAACTTATGTTTACACGCTCTAGTTTTCAAACTACAGATATGACAAAACAATCTGAAATTTTAGATCATATTGCAAAGCTAATTGATCAAAATATTATTATTTCACCAAGACTTACATCTCTAGCTCCTATTAATGCTGAAAAAATTAAGCAAGCACACCAGTTGGTTGAATCTAATAAGACAATTGGCAAAATTGTAGTGGTTAATGAAAAGCAAAGTTAAAGCAACATAGAAG
>NZ_JABVBF010000209.1 GCF_013344765.1 Acinetobacter lactucae | reverse complement strand
CTTTTAAAGTAGCGATAAAGCAAAATTTATTATTAATATTTAAAATTATTAGGTTTAAAAAAACTATTGAATATGATTAATCATATTCAATAGTTACAGTAGCCATTGCACGCACTTTACCAGCCGTTACATTTGTTGCTGTTTGATAGTAGCGGGCAGTCATCGGTACGTTATATTGAATTGTCTGGTTAGAAGACAATGTACCTAATGCTAATTTGTCACCTTTTTTGATGACCTGATTTTTATTTTGATAATTCCAGAGTAACTGTACACCTACGCCGTTTGCTTTTTCAGATGTGGCAGCAGTATTTGCCAGTACCTGATTATTTGTGCCGTCTTGTGTAAAGTCGTAAGTTAAGCTAATCAGGTTTTTCTCTTCATAACCCGTTGGGTTGATACCACCATTACATAGGATGTTCATATCAAAGGTTTGTTCACCTTGAGTAGAACCAACACCTTTGAAACCAGCCTTTGTAACTGTTGGGAGCTGTACAACTTTGTTGATGTTACCTTGGATTTCACATGAAGATGATGCAATGGTAATTGCATTAGCATCAACAGTACTTGTTAAGAAAGGTTGATTAGGAAAGCCACGGACATAATAGCTACTATATCTACCTGGCACTAACGTTCCAGAACCTGTTTGTGGAGCAATCTTAATGATTTCAACTACAAAATAACCAGCCCCCAAATAACGGGTACCTGAGATTCCACCACGTTCATACGGGTAATAACCCGAGAAATTGGCATTATTCTCAGCTTCACGGTATAAACGAATACCAATCCCTGGAATATTAGTCGTATAGATGCTATTGCCCAGAGAGCTTAAAGGGTACCCTTGGGTTAATGCAGCAATTACTGTGTCTCTGCTATCACAAGAACGTGCTTCTGTAGAAGTACGATCAATAGGGAAAGTTGCCTTTCTTAAAATAGCACCGACTTGATCACTAGGGCGTACAACAACACGTCCTACAGCCATCCGAACATCATTTGCTACATAGTTATATATGCGGCATGCAGCATTAGCTTCGCCATATACACCAAGACCAGCAGTAAATAAGAAACCTGTTAATAATATTCTTTTCATTTGCAGACAGCCTCAGTCATTACCATGCTTTGTTGCTTATTTTGCAACTGATTACTGATGTTGTACTCAACCGAACAACGCTCATTGCTTTCGTCGCCCCATTTTACATAGAGACGATCTTGCGCAACTGGGGTACGTAAGTAAATCATACTACCTTGTGCAACAATACCTACAGCTTCATCTTTCTGATTAAAGACTTGAGCTCCAAACGGTAAACTGTTGCCATCAGCAGTTTTACTATTAATGTAGACTGCATAACCTGTCTTGGTCGTAAAATCTACTTTAGCAATAGCGCCAGCAAAAGGTGCAATACGTTGACTTGTTTCTTCAAGTTCTACTTGGCTCGACATCTCTTGAGGGTCAAGAGTAATGTCATTAAGACGATAAGGCGTTACATACGGAATAACAGCATAACCAGCCTTGTTCACACTTAAACCAACGGTATTATTAACTTTTGCTCCAGCTGCATCAGGTGCATGTACAAGTACCATTGTTTGACCTTGCTCAGGTCCAAATAAAATACCATCTGAATGTGCAACCACACTACCACTTAAGCTAACCATTGCTTGTTGGTAAGAATCAGCAATACTATAAGAGCCGCCAACAGTTGCATAGTTAGTACGATAACGACCATTTGCGTTAAATGTAGGATTCGCATAGTCCTGATGCGATACAGAGGCACCATAACTAAAGCGATCACCAACCATTCCACTTGCACCAACAGTACGGCTGTCTTCAGAAGCAGTCACGTTGACATTGACTGAATTCTTCTTAAAGTTAATCGGGAATGAAAGCGTCATTAAATATTCAGTAT
Source organism: Acinetobacter lactucae (assembly GCF_013344765.1). Lineage (GTDB taxonomy): Bacteria > Pseudomonadota > Gammaproteobacteria > Pseudomonadales > Moraxellaceae > Acinetobacter > Acinetobacter lactucae_A. The sequence continues at coordinate 3,412 of NZ_JABVBF010000209.1, read as the reverse complement.
CATTCGTTGCATCATTTGAACCATACTCAACCTTACGGTTAATTGCAGATAAACCATAAGTTAAACCATGGTAGTTATTGCTATAACCAATCTGGTACTGTTTAGTACTTTCGCTACGGTTCCAATAATCAACCCATGAACCAACCACATAAAAATTACCCCAACCTTCAGGAAGTCCTTGGTTTAAAGTAATTTGGAATTCACTACGCTGGTGACCAGCAGCAGCATAGGTATTTACGCCTTTTTCTTCTAAATCACGAATAAGCAGGGCATCACGTAATTTATAGAAGTTTTCGGTTGAGTAACGATATGCAGCAAGAGTTAAGTTTGTGTTAGTCGGAGTAATTAACTTACTATAACTTAAACGGAAACTTTGCCCAGATTGTGAAGACTGTTTTTCAAAGTCAGCTTCTGAATGGGTAACATCTAATGCAACAGCGCCAATAGGCGTAGCAAAAGCAGCACCCAACAATACAGCAGCATAATTTTCTGTAGCTTGTAGGCCCGTATAACCTGTTAGATAGTTATTAATACCTTGCTGATACTTACCTTGAACCACCCACGGATTAAGATCAATATCCTGATCGCGGAACTGACCTACAGTTAAAGAATAACGGTTTACGCCTGGACGCAACATTTGTACAACTGAAGCATATGGAACCGAAAATTTTTGTACTTGGCCATTTGCTTCTATAATAGAAACTTCAATTTCCCCACCAAAACCAGTAGGGTAAAGGTCATTAATCTCAAAGTTACCTGGTGCAACAGTTGTTTGATAAATAAGTTGGCCCTGTTGACGAACTTCAACTTTTGCATTGGTTTTTGCATTACCACGAATACGAGGAGCATAACCCAACATACTATTCGGTAACATGCGGTCGTCACTTGAGAAATCAATACCACGATAACCAATAGAATCAAATACTTCGCCGTTAGTAAAACTATCACCTAGTGTTAAAACACCACGGTATTTCGGGAAGGCTCTTTGTAGGTATGTACTTGTTTCTTGATAGTCTGATTTAGATTGATTTTCAGCAGGCGTATCTTGCCACTGCCACTGACCATTGTGACGTAATTGCCAGCCAGCAATATTTAGACCAGCTGTAACACCCATAAATGCGTTTGTTGTTTCGCTTCGGTCACCAGACTGATTAAATGTTTTATAGGCACTACCACTATAAGATAGAAAACCAGCATTAATACCACGATCCCATACACTTGGGTCGACATAACCTTGCGCATTTTTTTGCAAAGCAACTTGTGGAATAGAAATATCTACACGTAAACGAGAGGTATCAAATTCATAAAATGCATTTTCAACCCACTCTTCAATTTTATAACAACTATTATTTTCTTTTTGAAGGGTAGTGCGTTTAGATAAAACATCTTGTTTAACGCCGTACTCAAGCAGGTTCATTCCTGAAAAACAGGTTTCTGCATTTTTATTAGGGTCTAATGCTTTAAAGACCATACGACGTTTACCAAACCATTGACCATTTACATATACGTCAACGTTGTATTCGCCAGGTAAAACAGGGTTACCATATTTAAAACGAGAAATGTCAACTTTTTGAGCATCTCCAATTAAAAAAGCAGAATCAAATTCAGCCTCTACTGGAGCACTCGTAGTTGTTTCTTCAGCATGCACGAATACCGGCATTGTCATTGTGACAACACCAGAAGCCAAGTAGTAACAAATATGGCGTTTTAATAATTTATAAGATTCTTGCCTTTTTTTTGGCATAGCTAAGTCCGCCTACACATATAGGTGCTTAAATTTATTAAAAAGATAAATCTGATTACTGAAGTTTTATCGGGTGCTCAATGCGACCACCATAGTCATTGACGTTAATAAAACTCATATCTTGAAGATTGCCATTCTTAAGCTGAACTGACGCTTCAGAAAAAGGCTTAATCATTAAACCTTGAGGTAATAAATCAACTTTTTTATCACCTGCCTTTTGGTAAACAGAAGTCATTGTGATATGAAAAGGGGTAGGATTTTTTACCGTTAAATTTTGACCAGATTTAATCCATTGAAGCTTATCTGATGCTAAATTCGCGTCTTCTTTAATCGATGAAGGACGATAGAAGAATTTAATCCGCGAGCGAATTGCAAGTTGTAAGAAGTTATCAGGTGTCGTATCTTCACTTTTTGAAGTAGGTCTTGGTGGAATATCCAAAACATTCAACCACAAAACCGTTTCTTGCTTCTGATTTAATTGAGAAGCATTTGGGAGAGCGGTAATACGGAGAGTCTGACTTTTCGTTGCTTCAACACGGGAGATTGGAGGAGCAATCATAAAAGGAACTTTTGATTGGTCCGGTGTACTCTTTGGGTCACCTTCATCAATCCAAGCTTGGACAAGTGCTGGCTTTGAACCGTTATTGCTAACTTGTAGCGTAACCTCGCGAGCATCCGATGGATAAATTACACGGGTGCCATGAATTACAATTTCTGCTTGAGTAGCAGGTGCAACAACTGTTGAAGCAAATGCCAAACCTAACAAAAAATTATAACTGTTCAATTTCATTTTTCGAGTTCTCAACCAAGAAAGATTCAGGAAAGTGTTACACAAAACAGGGTTTCCATGCGGACATAGAAACCCCGCTATCAATTAATTATTGATAGATAATTGTGTATTGAACAGAAGTAGTTACTTTACCAGCAGTAGAAGCACCAGTTGCATAGTATTCAGCATAGTAGTTTAGATCAGCGCTTGCGCCTTCAGCTACGTCAACCCATTGAGAGTTAGCTTGAGCACCGTTTGCACCAGCAGCAAGAACTGGAATGAAGTTGTTGTTGCTACCTAAAAGTTGAACGTTAACGTTTTTAGCACCAGTAGCGTCTTGGTTAAGTAAACGACCAGTATTGAAGTCAACAGTTGCACCTGGTTCAAAGTAAGTAGCTACTTTACCTTGTGAACAGTTAGCTAAGTTGATTTGGAAAGGTGTACGACCAGCAACATCCCCAGCAACAGCTAAAGTTTGTTTAGAAACAGTTGGAAGAGTAACTGTGAAGTCTTTACCAGCAGGGGTAACGATGTCACAAGTTTTGTCTGTAACTAAACCATTAATTGTAATTGTACCATCAGCAGCTTGAACATTCGCAATCCCTACAACCGAAAGAGCAGCGATCAAAGCAAGTTTTTTCATAGTGTTTTCTCAAAAGTCTGGACAAAAGTTTATTTCCTTACTTTTCCAGTGTTTGACATCTTGAAAAGTAATGTAACAATGCTAACACTTTTCAAACAAAATGCAAACTACATCACATTATTTTTTTGTAAAAACGATTCCGACACATTAATAAAGTAGAGTCAAAAAGATACAAATCACATTCTATCCTAATGTTTATAAAGAATTTATATACTTTTAAAAGCGAGACAAACAAGATTAGGGAGTGACATAAGAA
>NZ_JABVBF010000208.1 GCF_013344765.1 Acinetobacter lactucae | reverse complement strand
ATTTTCTGTTGTAGGTTCATGTAATCCAAGCCCCTGAGTAAATGAATATCCAAAATCATCTTTCACTCTACTAACCAGATGGTCAAAAGCTATCTGATTATTCATTTTTAACCGAAAATGTTGTTCGCCCAGTTGTTCGATTTAATATGGCATATCGCCTTCCTTAATCGTTATCTATTCAAACTTATAAATGAAGACAAATAAATGTTTTTCAATCCTCCAATTAAAATTTTAATAATATATAAACCTTATTACTAAAATTTATCTCTATATTTTTTTAAGGGAATAAAAAGCCACCTCAGAGGGAAAAGAGCAAAGGTAAACATCCAATAGTCTCAGCATATTCATACTGCTTAAGCTAATAACTTAAGCTATTATTCTTAATGCCTGTTCCAGTCCTCTCTGCTTAATCGTAGCCCCCATCCCAAACCAAGCTGAATTCAATCGATGATCTCGACTCATGGCACGGCGTTCATGATCTACAAATTCAGTAATACTACAAAGTAATCCATAAGCTGTATCTTTGGCTGATACTAATTCGGCCCCACGTCCATGCCCATTGAACATTTCCATAGCTTTAGACATTGCTCGTCCATTTGGTTCAGATTTAGAGTTTGATTTTTTGTCCATTGATGCTGCTTTAAGATAATACTGAATAATACTTTCTTCTTGGTCTGTGACACTCAAAGTTGTATTATTAAACACGGCATCGAAGTAAGCTGCTGCTTCCTGCTGGGTGACTTTACGTTGGCTGAGTTGCTTCATTTCATACATGTGTTCATCCCATGCACGAACCGAAATACCCAATTGCTGCTTGATTTTCTCGGCATCAAACTTAGTACTGTGTGGCACCTTCACCACACCTGCACTACTATTCTGACCACGTAGAGCAATCGCCAGAGTGTTGTTACACACCACACGAATCGAGGTAAATTGTGCCGTGGTGGCTAGTGTTCCATCACATGCTGTTGCCAACAAGATGTAGCCATTACTGACATCCTTACTTTTTAATGCTGCCGACTGTCCTGTTCTTGCCAATGCCCAAAACTTACGCCCACCCTTAAGTACTCCTGCTGTTTCCAGCTCAAAACTAGATTGTTCGGTCAGGTCTCGGTAGAACTCTAGAATCTCTTTGGGTTGTACCTCCTGATAGCGTTGGCTCACTACCGATAACGGTGCATGCGTATCTGAGCGATAAAGCACCCGTTGCTCTTCATAAGGCATCAAAATGTTTTGTCCCCGTTCATTTTTTGCCATATAACTGACATTAGATGATTCTATTCGCCAGTCCATACCTGCTTGTTGTGCCCACACTTCTATCGGCTGATTTGGTGGGAGTTGATTGCCCAGACCATGCCAAGGGGTTTGACCAACGAATGCCATTGCTTCTATTTGATGTGCCATGATTGTTTTTCCTATTAAGTAATTTAAATACGGTGAAGGATGAGAATTACGCGAAGCCTGATTGCTGGATTTCAAAATGCTCCAGACATTGCTCACACTGGTAAAACAATGTGACCATATTGTCTTGGTGCTGCACGTAGAGCAGAAACATGCCACCGATAACTAAGCCCACAAAACCACCCACCAAAGGATGAACGGGACTACGTTTTGATAACTGCATACAGGCTGCCGCCAGAGACATCGGTGAGAATGATGAAAGCTTTGTAAATACGCCTGAACTGGGCTCCGTCTGGCGCAGTAATGTGATGTGTAGTGAATGACAGTAAGGACACTGGTGCATGTACTTCTTCCTTAAATACTGGACAAAATAAAAGAGCCTGCGGATTCGCAGGCTCTTTTTGTCTTAGTTAAATTTTATTGTTTACTGACCACGCCGTTTGTTTTTACAGTCAGCAACAGCTCGGGGTATGTAACTTAAACTTGGGTGACAAGGATCACTTCGCCCCGGGACATAAATACCTCCATATTTTCGAGGCTTTACACCAATGAAATTGATAAACGTGCTATTGGTTGTATAAGGAATCCGTGCCACGGTGGTATAAGCACTTGGGCCAACACTACTCAGTGCTAAAACCTGTTCACACTCATTAAACATTGATGCTTTAAATGTTCTTCGGGTTCCATTAACTAAAACAGTCTTATAAGTACAAGTTACTGGGCCGGAATATCCTGCCTGTTCTACTAAATATGCAGGTATTTCATGGGACTTAAGATCCACTGCATATGCTGAAATACTGATTACTGCTAACCCAAATCCTAGAAATAGTTTTTTCATTTGATCACTTTCTATTTCTTAATGGATTACAAAGTACAGGTCAGTTCAGCACTGTCGATGGTTTGTTTGGTTTTAATGTCAAATATCGTTTGCATGAGTAGACATTCACCAGTATTCGTGTTCGCACTGTAGAATATTGCTAAAACATATTTCTGTTCTGGGCCATATTTCATCACTTGCCAGCCTGTCCAATTTGATGGAAGTGAAGTTACCTTATTGCCATCAGTAATAGAGAACCAATAGTCAGTGTTACTTTCCCATGTCTCCTCAAGAGTATCTTCCCATTCTTTAGGAAGCTGATTCACTTCAAATAAGCCACAAGATACTTTATCTGAAGTGATGCATTTACCACTATCCATATTGGTTGTATATAACCCATGACCAAGGGCTTTACCTTTAGTATTTTCAATTGATTTCTTAGTAGAATTTGCTTCTTTTGCCTGCATTTCTAATACAGGCTCACTGCTTGCCTGAATCACAGCTTCAGAGGTAGCAGGTTCAGAAACAGATGCCGTAACCGTTGTTTCTGATTGAGGCTTTAAAAACTTGTCATAGCCAACCCATCCTGCAAGTACCACAACGAGTGTAGATAAAACGCCAATCATAAAAGTCTGGATGTTCTTAGGTTGTGTTGTCATCATGCTTCCCCCTTTCGGTTTCATGAATTTGCTTCATTAATGAGAGCAATTCGGTAGTTCTCTCATTTGGGTAATATGTATTTAAAATTTCTTTATTTATGATTTTCCTGATTGAGATCAGCTTGATTAAAAGCAGGGACTTCATCTCCTGCATTAATGCTTGTCACTGCTGTATTATCAGGACTGACCGAATGGCTGCGAACCGATTCAAGCATCTGTTCGGTTTGTTCATCCTGAGCATGGTCATAGGCATAAAACAATGCAAATGACAGCATAAAAATCACTGCATAAGCCGTGTACCATTTCCAGCGCCGTTTCAACCGTTGGGTATTGATCTTCATCAGCTACACTCCCAAATAGGCTTTTAATACAGTTCTGGCCTGATTGATCTGCTGTGCCTGTTGTTCAATGAGCTGCTGTACTGACTCAGGTAAGGTCTGGTATTTATCGGGGTGAAAGTCTGCCATCTTTTTCCGGTAGGCATCTTGAAGGGTTTGCTCATTCAATAGTTCGGGCTGAATCTCAAGAAGTTGACATGCCTGTAATTGTTCGTGACTCAAATCAGAAACTTTTTTCTGATTCATTTCCCCGGCCAGACATTGATAGATAATTTTGACGAGGTCTGGAAAGACTACCCGAGAGACGTTGGATAAACGGCACAGATGGGTCATGAAAAGGTCAGCTTGGTCCTGTTCAACTTGACCCAGTGCCATGGCATAGACTAGTTGTTCAATCATGTCCCTACGGAAGTTATAAGCCAGCTTATCCTTCAGGTCTGCCAGACGATGCAACAGGTCTTCATAATCGAAGCGCATCTGTGCATTCAGTAGTTTCTCAACATACTGATTCACTGCCTCATCATTCAACTTGGTAAAATGATCGGATACCGCTTCTTTTGATCGGGCATTCCATTGTCCTGCACTGAAGGTAATAAAGTAAGCAAATAGATCAATCATGATTTGCATACCTTTATCAATATTTACAGTCGTCTGATGAGTTCCTTGTCTGCCCTGACAACATTCATTTAGGAATGCGACTAGGGTTTTTACAACACCTTTATCCAATTGGGTAAAGTTCAGCTCATCCTGACCGTTGATCAAAATAGAACTCGTGATCATTCCAATATCTGCATCCACCCGCTGCATGTGTTCAAACAGATAAACCTGCTCATCTTCAAAACTGGCTTTATAGAAGAGCCCCTTTACGGTGAGGCACATCCCGACCTTGGCACTGCCGAATACCGTGTCATCAATCAGCATCAAAACTTCATCAGGATTTACACTATGAGGTAGGTAGGTCATGGCACCTTGCAGCTTCTTATTAGGAATGACTGGGGCAAAATAAATGTTGTCATTACTTCTTAATAAAGGCACCCACTGACTTTGCTGGATCAGGTCATTTATACGTGTCGACATGATACTTTTCCCCTAGAAGAACCAGCGTATAAGTGCAGCGGGCCACACTAAAGCTCCACCAAGTAAATAAGCTCCGGATTGCCCCGGATATTCCCAAATGCAATACAGCCAGTAACCAATCACGATAGTGAAATAGAATGTAAAAAATGGATGTTTCATGATCAATATTCCTAAATTGAGTTGCATAAACCCTTCCCGTTGCCCGAACAGGCAACAGGAAATGAGTGCTTCAATGATTTGCTTAAGGCTTTAAATATCTATTATTAAAGTTTATGTACGCACTGCTGACCTGACTGATACATCACACGGTCTAGGTCATTCGGGAGATAGCTCATACGTTCAATCTGGCGCATGACTTTGCGACCATAGTGTTCTTCGAACTTGTCGTAGACACAGGAACAATAGCTACGACTGCCACCCATGTTGTAACAGCCTTGCTTGACACCCTTTTCAAACTGGGAAGAACAGCCATTTAAAATTAGGACACTGACACCCACCACACCCATCAAAATTTTATTTTTCATCGTTATATCCAGTGACAAGGTCATGGAGCTTAGGCTTTTTTAGGCAATACAAAGCCCTGCCACGGTGTATCTCACATGACATTTTTTAAAGTTAAATTTTTAGACGAAAAAACTAAAGCTTAAGGAACTAGACGTTCATCAAACCCTATTAAAACTAATCAGGCGGTATAAAAAGAATATGCATAGCCAACTCCTTTATTTTGGGAGTTCTGCCAAAGCATTAGAGAATTATGGTGGCAGAACGAAAGAGGGGTTGACGGACTGGTCTCAGAGGCCAGCACACCCAAAGGGTGTCCCCCCTCCCGTTCCACCTTAGAAGGGGGGCACGAGGGGCTAAACACTAAAAGAAAGATCTTTTAATGCTCTGAGATACGGTCCGTCAAAACCGACTGGCAATGTAGGCCAGCATGCAAAGGATAATGTGCAACCTTTAAAGTGTCAATATTCTATAAGGATGATAAGCACTAGATCATTATAATTTTCATTCAGATAATAAAACTAC
>NZ_JABVBF010000207.1 GCF_013344765.1 Acinetobacter lactucae | reverse complement strand
CCTTAAAAAACTCTCAAAAAGATCAAGCAGAAAATGTGATGATTGTCGATTTATTACGTAATGATTTGAGCATTTATGCCAATACAGGATCTGTAAAAACAACAAAATTATTCGAGATTGAAAGTTTTAATCAAGTTCATCATATGGTCAGTGAGATTGTCGCTACGCTTAAAGACGATATTAATCCTATGCAAATGTTGCTCTCTGCTTTACCGGGGGGATCGATTACAGGAGCTCCAAAAATTCGGGCTATGCAAATTATTGAAGAATTAGAAGAGGCAGCAAGAGGTGCATATTGCGGGACATTAGGCTACTTCAATTTTGATGGAACAGGCCGCTGGAATATTCTTATTCGCAGTTTTCAACAATATCAAAATCAGCTTTCTTTATGGGCTGGTGGAGGTATTACCATTGCATCAGATGCTGAAGCAGAATATCAAGAAAGTCTTGATAAAATATCTGCTATGCTGGACTTGATGAACAGCATAGCAGAATAAAACTTAAAGAATATCTTGTTTTAACGTTTGCACTAAACGCATATTCTGCTCATCAGTACCCACTGTAATACGCAAAAATTGATTAATACGAGGCTTATTGAAATAACGCACGATAATACCTTGTTCGCGTAATTGCTGTGCAAGTTTGCCTGCATCATGGACTGAGTGTGAAGCAAAAATAAAGTTCGCTTTAGAAGGTAAAACTTTAAATCCCAAAGCAGTTAAGTCATCTACTAGCTTTTCACGACTAGAAATAACTTTTTGACATTGTTCTTCAAAATAAGCCTGATCTTCAAAAGAGGCCACAGCTGCTGCAATTGCAAAACGGTCAATAGGATATGAATTAAAACTATTTTTGACAGCTTCAAGCGCTGCAATTAAATGTGGCTGAGCAATTGCAAAACCAACACGCAAACCAGCTAATGAACGAGATTTTGAGGTTGTTTGACAAACAACCAGATTCTCATAGCGATTTACTAAGCTCACTGCTGATTCTGCACCAAAATCAACATAAGCCTCATCAATTACAACCACTCGATCTGGGTTAGCTTTTAAGATTTTCTCGATATCTAGCAAACCCATGGCAATACTGGTTGGTGCATTAGGGTTTGTAATAATAACTCCCCCATTTGATTGTATATAGTCCTTAGCTTCTATCTCGAAATTCTCATTAAGGGGAATTTCTTTAGTTTTTGTTCCAAAGAACTGACTATAAACTGGATAAAAACTATAAGTGATATCTGGATAAAGAATCGGTTCATCTTGAAGAAAAAATGCTTTAAAAATATGAGCAAGTACTTCATCTGAGCCATTACCAACAAAAACTTGAGACACCTCAATATTCTGTTGTTTAGCAATTGCTTGCTTTAAAGCTGTTGCATCTGGATCTGGATATAAACGCAATACATCAGCTTGCTGAGTTAAAACTGCTTGAACTGCGTCAACTACTTTTGGAGATGGTGGATATGGATTTTCATTCGTATTGAGTTTCAATAAATTCTGAATTTTAGGCTGCTCACCCGGAACATAAGGCTCTAATTCACGAACTTCTGGACTCCAAAAGCGCATTTGTGCTGTAGATAAAGTCATGGTCTTATCTCAAAAAAGGGCTGAAAATCAGCCCTGAGTAATAATTAAAACACTACAAGGTTTATAAGCTTATTGATAACGATAGCGAGCTGAGCGTGCATGGGCATCTAAGTTCTCTTGTACAGCCAATATATCTGCGGTTTTAGCTAAATTTTTAACCCCATCTTTCGAACACATAATCAAGCTCGAACGTTTTTGGAAATCATAAATGCCTAAAGGAGAAGAAAAACGGGCTGTTCCAGAAGTTGGTAATACATGGTTTGGACCTGCACAATAGTCACCAATTGCTTCAGGCGTATAACGTCCCATGAAAATTGCTCCAGCATGACGAATATGTTCGCTCATGGCTTCAGCATCATCTAAGCAAAGTTCTAAATGCTCTGGTGCAACCTGATTAATCAACTCAATTGCTTCAGCACGGTCTTTGACTAATACCAAAGCACCACGATTTTCAATTGAAGTTCGAGCAATATCTGCCTTTGGCAATTCATTTAAATGCTTTTCAATTGCCAACTCGACTGCATTAAGCAAAGCTTCATCTGGAGTAATAAAAATAGCTTGAGCCACAGTGTCATGTTCAGCTTGAGATAAAACATCCATAGCTAACCAATCTGCATTATTCTCGCCTTCTGCATATACTAAAATTTCAGAAGGTCCAGCAATCATATCAATGCCGACTTGACCAAATACAGCACGTTTAGCAGCTGCTACAAAACGATTCCCCGGACCAGTAATTTTATCTACAGGTGGAATTGTCTGAGTACCATATGCCAAAGCTGCTACAGCCTGTGCCCCACCAATAGTAAATACCCGGCTAACTCCCGCAAGATAAGCTGCGGCAAGAACCAATGGATTTAGTTCACCATTAGGTGCTGGAACAACCATGATAATTTCAGGTACACCGGCAACGTGGGCTGGCACAGCATTCATTAAAACTGAAGATGGATAAGAGGCTAAACCACCTGGTACATAAATACCTACACGGTCTAGAGGTGTCACTTTTTGCCCTAATGTATTGCCCAAATCATCTATATAAGTCCAGCTATCTTGTTTCTGAGCTTCATGAAATGTACGAATACGAGCTGCTGCTAACTGAAGAGCATCGCGAATTTCTGGATTTAAATTATCAAAAGCAGTTTTAAGTTGTTGTTGAGATAATTCTAAATCTGAGAATTGATGCGCTGGATGTCGATCGAACTGTTGAGTGAGCTTTAAAACATGATCATCACCATGCTGACGAACATCAGCAATAATTTGATCTACTGTTTGCACTAAATTAAGATCATTTACGGTTTCAAATGCTAAAAGCTCAGCAAAAACCTGTTTGAAGTTCTGATCTTGAGTCGATAAACGTCGCATCAATTTACCCACAAGGCGAAAAAGAAAAACCAAGTTTACTCTTTTTCTAAGCGCTTGTGGGCATCATCTGAAGCAACTATCACAAAAGCATGATGGGAAATTGCTTTTAACGTGATTGAACGGCTTGCTCAAGCTGTGAAATGATTGGATTTAATAGAATCTGCTTACGTTTAAAACTAGCTTTATTTACAATTAAACGTGAAGAAACTTTGCAAATTTCCTCTAATGGTTCAAGACCATTCGCTCTGAGCGTATTACCAGTATCAACCACATCCACAATGTAATCACCCAACCCGACCAAAGGCGCTAACTCCATAGAACCATAGAGTTTAATTACATCAACTTGCTCACCTAAGCTTGCATAATACTGACGTGTAAGATTGACATATTTCGTGGCAACTTTTAAACGGCCTTTTGGACGCTCCATTCCCACTTTACCAGCAGTCATTAATTTACACTTAGCGATTTTCAGGTCAAGTAGCTCATATACATGCTGAGCACCGTGTTCCATCAACACATCTTTACCTGCTACACCTAGATCTGCTGCGCCATTTTCTACATAAGTAGGCACATCAGATGCACGTAAAATCAAAATACGTACTTGCTTATGCGTAGTAGGAAAAATCAGTTTACGGGACTTTTCCGGATCTTCCAGCAAATTAATACCCGCTGTAGCTAGTAAAGGTAACGTCTCTTTTAAAATACGCCCTTTACTGAGTGCCAAGGTCAAACCATGATCAAAATTGCCCATCACATCAAAATTAGGATCATCGTTTCTTACATCATTCATTAACTTACTCGCTTAATTTTGGCACCTAAACCTTGAAGTTTCTCTTCGACATGCTCATAACCACGATCAATATGGTAGATACGATCAATTAAGGTATCTCCCTCTGCAACTAAAGCAGCCAAAACTAGAGAGAATGAAGCACGTAAATCTGTTGCCATTACAGGTGCTGCCTGTAAAGTTTCTACACCAGTTACGACAGCATCGTGACCTTCAACCTGAATATTAGCACCCATGCGTGACAGTTCAGGAACATGCATAAAACGATTTTCAAAAATCGTTTCAGAAATCGTTGCAAATCCGCGACCAATAGCATTTACAGCCATAAGCTGAGCTTGCATATCTGTTGGAAACTCCGGATGTGGCAAAGTCCTAAAACTTACTGCTTTAGGACGTTTGCCTAACATATCAAGCTCGATCCAGTCATCACCACGAGTGACTTCAGCACCCATTTCTTCAAACTTGTCCAAAACAGATTCAAGTAATGCAGGGTCAGTATGTGTAGTTTTAACACGACCGCCCGTAATTGCAGCAGCTGCCAAATAAGACCCCGTTTCGATACGATCAGCTACCACGGCATACTCGCAACCGTGCAAACTTTCTACTCCAGTTACAACAAGAGTATCAGTATCTAGACCTTCAATCTTAGCACCCATTTTAATGAGCATTTGAGCAAGGTCAGTAATCTCAGGCTCACGAGCTGCATTACGAATAGTCGTAACACCATCAGCCAGTGCGGCAGCCATCAAGATGTTTTCAGTACCACCAACGGTAACCATATCGAAAACAACTTCACCACCTTTTAAACGACCTTCAACTGAAGCATGGACATAACCATTTTCAACTTCAATATGCGCACCTAAAGCTTCTAAAGCTTTTAAATGCTGATCAACTGGACGTGATCCAATTGCACAACCACCCGGTAAAGAAACTTTCGCATTGCCATAACGTGCTAATAATGGCCCTAAAACCAAAATTGAGGCACGCATTGTTTTTACCAATTCGTAAGGAGCAAACTGATTATCTAAAGTAGAGGTATCAGCTTTTACTGTGTCATTTTCATAGCCGATTGTAACCCCTAATCCACCAATCAATTTGACCAAAGTATTTACATCTTTAAGATTTGGGACATTGGTAATTGTAATTGGTGAGTCTGCAAGAATAGTTGCAGCAAGTAATGGTAAAGCCGCATTTTTAGCACCAGAAATGCGCACTTCCCCGTCGAGCTTAACACCACCCGTAATTAAAAATTTATCCATTAATATTTAAGCTCCGAAAAGGCTTGCTTTACGCCATTCATCTTTGGTCATTGCACGAATTGTTACCGCGTGAACTTCGCCACTTGCAATATAAGTATTTAATGGTGCATAAACTAATTGTTGACGAGCAACAGTACGCTTACCGTCAAATTGATCATCCACAATACGGAGGTCAAATTTTCCGGCCTGTCCGCTCACCGCTACTTCCGCTTCAGGGAAAGCTTCTTTTAAAATTTGAGTGAGCTGTTCACTATTCATTGCAAAGACCTCTGACACAACCTAAGGTGTAAAACGAAGTATTTTACTATAACTTTTTCAAAGAATTCAGTACGTGTTTATATT
>NZ_JABVBF010000206.1 GCF_013344765.1 Acinetobacter lactucae | reverse complement strand
GTGTCAGATTTAAATATATTTAAAACCTAGCATATTAGTCAACATATTTTGAACGGTGCCATTAAAAATAAATATTTTGAGTTACAAATCACGCTTTGGTAAAAAATAAAAGATATAAAAAAAGCCCATCGTAAGATGGGCTTGAGCATTCATATAAACTATGAATCTTTATCTATTGAATGAGGAGTCGTAGTTTTATCTTGCTGTTTTGTATCATTTTCTCCTTGGCAAGCACTCACACTTAAAGAAATAATGGCGGCTAAACCCAAGGTCGCTATAATTTTTATCATGTTTCACCTCATGAATTGTTTAGATTGATGAGTTAATAAATACTTTTTATTAGTTTTACGATCAGCATACGTTTCTAGACTTTTTTGTACATTTAACAAAAAAATGTAAAGCTATTTGGTTTTAAGTTTAAATATATCCTCCAATTTTACTATCAAATAGTAAAATCTACGTTATGAGTTGAAAAAAGATTAAATATTTACTGAGTGCCTAAGCGTCTTTATGAGTAAGTCGTATAAGTGATCTACAGCTTTCGACTCTAAAGATGTTCTACTCCGATAGACAGCTGTCTCCATAGGTTCTAAAGGTCCGAGCCCATGATCAGCCCCCAATATCGTTAAATGTTCGGGTGCACTACACTGTGTAAACACGGCAATTGCTAAACCACTTTCAACTGCTGCAATTTGACCAGCTAAACTTGAGCTATTGTATACCACACGATAACGGCGCCCTTGTAATGCCAAGGAATTGATAGCACTCTTCTTGGCTTGACTGGTACTTTCGTAAACTGCAATTGGAAGTGGGTCTTCTCGCCAAAGTTCAAACTGTGGAGAACCAACCCACACCATCGGTTCATGAAATAAAAGTGTTCCTTGACGAGCGTTATCTCTTGAGATTAAGGCCAAGTCTATATCACCACTTTCTACTCGAGGTATTAAGGAAGTAGACTGCTCACAGATCAATTCGATTTCAACACCTCCGTAACGTGGCGCAAAGCGCTTAAGTACAGGTGTTAAATATTTTGCAGCGTAATCATCGGGTACACCAAGGCGTATACGTCCTTTCAGTTCATCTCCGTGAAATGCCATTTGAGCTTCAGCATGTAAATCAAGAATACGGCGTGCATAACCTAAAAGTAGTTGTCCTTGCGACGTTAACTCAATTTGTCGGTGTGTTCGTATTAAAAGTTGACACTGGAGAGTTTCTTCTAATTTTTTCAGTTGCATGCTTACAGCAGATTGAGATCGATATAATTCAGGTGCTGCATTAGACAATGAGCCTGTATCTACCACCGTGACAAAACATTTTAGCCAATCAATCTGTAAATTTTTTAAATTCATTACGATTTATCTATTCGATTTTCAAATAGTATATAAAAGAATTATGCGCTTTTGTTTATTTGTTATCTCTCTCATACTAAAAATCAGGAAAGCTCAAACAATACATTTTTAAAGAGAGGATATCTGCAATTTGAATAGTGATCTTTATGGCTATGCTCTTAATTCTAAATTAGCAGCTATTTAACCAGTTCTTATTATCATTCGAAGTCATGGCATTTTGTTCTTATTAGCTTAATAAAATAAGAGCTTAAATGGCAGCATTTCTTAATAACTTTATCAATTTATATTTCTTAGAAATTATAACTAGGAGGGATTCTAATGCGCCTAAATAAAGGGTTGCTCGCCTCACAAAGTGCAACTTCAGCTTTTGTCTTACTGTGGGGAAGTGCTGCAATTTTTACTCGATGGGGACTCGATAATTCTTCTCCAATCGCATTCTTAATTCTTCGCTTTTCTATCGCTTTAATCATTCTAATTGTTCTCGCTGTTTTTAGACAAAAATTATTACCGAAACATGGTACGAGAAAACAAGTTCTTCTTAGTGGACTCCTTCTTATTGCTGGTTATTCAATCTGCTACTTTAAAGCTATGGCCCATGGAGTTACACCTGGCCTGATTGCTACGATTATGGGTATACAACCAATCCTTACTCTTTGCCTTATCGAAAAAAATTTGAAAAAGGAACGTCTTCTGGGGCTATGTATCGCTTTAGCTGGACTCATCCTGTTGGTATGGAAGAGCTTAACAACTTCTTTTATTGCTCCGGTTGGAATGTTATTTGCCCTAGCTGCTCTTTTATGTATGACATTTGGGTCAATCATGCAAAAGAATATTCAGCAGCCACCCACAGATGTCCTTCCCCTTCAATATTTAATCACCCTTATCGTGTGCATATTGTTTGTTCCTTTTGAACATTTTGAAGTTGTGTGGAATTCACAATTGATCATTTCAATTCTATTTCTTGGTATTTTAATTTCTGTCGTTGCTCAGCTTTTGCTTTATCGGCTATTAAATCAGGGAAATATTGTAAATGTTACTAGCCTGTTCTATTTAGTCCCTGTTGTGACTGCACTTTTAGACTTTCTCATTTTAGGCAATAAGCTACCCATCGCTGGTTTATTAGGAATGATTGCAATTTTAATAGGCTTAATGCTTGTATTTAAAAAAACTTAAATTTAAGAAAGTAAAGGCTTCATATAGCATTTCAAATAAGTTATTCGGTTCATTAACAGAACATAGCAATAAGTATGAAATTATCAAATGAACATTACAACGGTTTTCTTCTCTGTCGCTCGAATTTCAGATATACTGCTCTTAGTATGAGATGAGCCTTATATAGTTCATTGGTAGATCAATGAATGACTAAGCCCTTCGCTTTCGAGCAAGGGCTTTTTTAATGCGCATAATTTAGGGAAATTACTTTTATCTGACTCAGCAATTCAACCCTCGGTTTGCCTTTACTGAGCAGGTCTGTTAGATTGGTCTTGTTGATCAACTCCTTTTGTTGATGAATACTGAAGCCTGATTCGTAGCATCAGGCTTTTTTATGTCTAAAACTTATATAAATGATCCTATCAAAATGATGACATATGGTTCTCAGCGTGACTTTAAAAAAAACAAAGTCAGTAAAACTATAAAATAAACTGCACTATCTCGCTTTTAACCAAGCTCCTACTTCTTTTAGCATATCAACCAAGCCGTTTAATTTCTTACCATCTTCAGTTAAAGAATACTCAACTTTAACGGGAACTTCCGCAAAAACCTCCCTATTAATAAATCCTTCTTCTTCGAGAAAACGTAATTCCAAAGTTAACATTCTTTGAGAAATATTAGGAATTGCTCGTCTTAGTTCATTAAAACGCATAGGTCTCTCGATGAGAAATGAAATAATTAACATTCTCCAGCGGCCACCCAATACTGTCATTGCCTCTTCTACAGAACAGCCAGAAATATTATCTTTCATTGTCTAATCAAGTATAAAAAATATACCTATATAACAAAATAGTGCCTAATTTACAATCTATACCAAGTAATCAATAATAATTTTTTATCACGTAAAGAACGGCCTACTATGATGGAATATAAAGAAATTGCTAAAAAGACGATTAATCATTTGTACTTAGCACATGCATCAATTCGAAGCTCAGGAATTGATCCTCAAATAGTTGCTTTAGCTGAATTGTATGTATCCCAAATCAATGGCTGTGCTTACTGCTGTGCTTTTCATGCACAGGAATTAAGAGACATGGGAATGAGCCAAGAAGTGATTGATAAAATTCCGGGCTATAAACACTCGAATGTTTTTTCTCAGAAACAACTTCTTGCTCTCGAACTTGCAGAAGCAGTCACCTTTCTATCTGAAAAAATTGAGACTGTAAAAGTTCACTTAGCAGAGTATTTTAATGAACGAGAGATTGTAGAGTTGACGACCAGTATTTCACTTATGGGAGCATTAAACAGGCTCAGAATCACCTTAGGGGATAAAAGTTAATCCATTCAATTTCCATATGAAAAAGCCCTGATTATTCGGGGCTTTTTCATGAATTTTTGACAAAGTTTAATAAAAATTGAAAGTACTATTCTGACGATAAAAATAATTTCTTTTCCATGGCACGGCGTCTAACCAATCCCGATAAACGCTTACCTCCTGCGTTTACCCATACATCAAACTGATTTGCAGCCTCTTTGTAATCTCCTGAGTTTAACTTCTTTAGTAAGGTCGATTTTTTAAAGGCACCTACCCCAATGTTGTATGTTAGAGATACTAATGCATCAAATTGATTTTGGTTTAAAGGAACTTTTACAGCGCTATTTACAGCACGTTCAAATATTTTCAAATCATGCTGCATATATGCTTTGGCTTGCTCAAGAGTACATGTATCACCTTTTCTAACACTTGAACCATCAGGATATCGGGTTGTACCATAACCAATACTCCAGATGCCTGTACCATCGTCATAGGCCTTTAGACGTAATCCTTCAAAATTACAAATATGATTTATTCCCTCCAAACTAAGAATCATCTCATCAACTGCAAAACCAATTTCCGCAGTGCCATGATCAGTTGCTGTAGCAATATGGCGATTTGTAACGTCATTTGGTCTAGACTTAGCTGTAAAGATCTTCAGGAGATAATCCAATATTTTTTGCATTTAAAGCCCTGTTCTCTTATTTTGTGTATAAATATATAGCCACATATCTCGAGTCTCATTGTTTAGTTCTAATTTTTTGGGAAAAAGAATTATCAACCACTCAGACTTGTTAAACCTCGATCAAATACTCAAAAATTTAGAATGCCCAATATTAAATTGGGCTATGATTTATTGTTCGACTTCAATCGGATCGCCATCTTCAGGACGAATATGACGCTCACCATCGTCAGCCGGATCGACACTAGAGCCATCTTTGGTAATGCTGTTATATAACTCATCCTCTTTTTTATCATCGATAAATTCTTCATCTGCAAAATCAAGAGGTTGTTCATCGTCGTCAAAATTTAAGGGTTTTTCTTCATCTATCATGAAAGTTATCCTCGAATTAACTAGTGTTATTCCATGCTTAAATAATTAAGAAATACATTCAACCCTAAACAATCATCATTTGTGTAACAGACACTTTAAGATACATTTATATAAAAAACCGCCCCAAAAGGCGGTTAATAAAATCTTGTTATGGAGAAATCAAACAACATTAATTCTTTTTAAATATTTTAAGTAGGTAATTTACTATTTTTAAGGTAATCATCTGATTTAAAATAATTAACAATCATTTCTGCATTTTCTTCTTTGACAGGTAACGTAGTTACTGGGGTACTTTCGTTCCCCATACTAAAACCTTGAGGTATCAACTGTGAAATTGGAGGGAATTTAGGTTTTCCTCCTTCAGTAACTCTTTCAACAAATCCAGCAAGCCATAAAATAAACTCACCTTCATTTTCAAACTTAGGTATAAGGCTAAAATCAATTTTGACCGAGCAGTGTTGACT
>NZ_JABVBF010000205.1 GCF_013344765.1 Acinetobacter lactucae | reverse complement strand
AATCATATTTTTGCAATTTTTATAATTGATGTATCACATAAAAAAGGAGTTTGGTCATGCTTGAACAAGCACACCTAGAAGGAACCTCAACTGACACAGATTTTCAGCAGTCTGAGCATCAACTGCCTCACCTTGCTTCTTATGTCTATGGAACATGGCATTCGACGGGCGAAGAACTACGTCCTGTTTACCATGCCATTACGGGTGAACCGATTTATGCCGTAAGTAGCCATGGCATTGACATGAAACGTGTTGTTCAATATGCCAAACAAAATGGTTCAGAGTTGGCTAACTGGACGTTTCATCAACGCGCTAATGCTTTAAAACAAATTGCCCAATATTTACTGGAACGTAAGGAAGACTTCTACAAACTTGCTTATGCAACAGGTGCAACTCGTAAAGATGCATGGATTGATATTGAAGGTGGCATCCAGACATTATTTGCTTATTCGAGTCTGGTTCGTCGTGAACTCAATGATGAAAAAATTATTACTGAAGACAGCTGGATTCAATTATCTAAAAATGGAACTTTTGGTGCTAAACACATTTTAAGCCCTAAAGCAGGTGTTGCCGTTCACATTAATGCTTTTAACTTCCCAATTTGGGGAATGCTTGAAAAGATTGCACCGACGCTACTTGCAGGTGTGCCATGTATTGTTAAACCTGCAACCGATGGCTCTCAATTAACTCAAGCGGTTGTAAAAGCCATTGAAGAAGCACATGTGTTACCAAAAGGTTCGCTACAACTGATTTGCGGTCAAACTTATGACTTGTTAGAACAGTTAGGCCCACAAGACTGCGTTACGTTTACAGGTTCTGCCTACACAGGTCAAAAACTACGTAACCACCCTCACCTCAATAAATATTCGATTCCATTTAGCATGGAAGCCGACTCGGTAAACAGTGCAATTTTAAGCCCTGAGGCAAATCAAGAAACTGTCGATTTATTTGTGCGTGAAGTCTTCCGCGAAATGACCACCAAAGCAGGCCAAAAATGTACTGCCATTCGTCGTGCTTTCGTTCCCGAAAACTTGTTAACGACTGTACAAGAGAAGCTCACTGCCAAACTTGCTAAAGTTGTGGTGGGCGACCCTCAAAAAGAAGAAACCACCATGGGCGCTTTGGCGAGTGTTAAACAAAAACATGACGTTGCAGAAAAAGTTACCGAGCTTAGCAAAGATGCAAAAATTGTTTTTGGTGGCAACGAGACCTTTACATTTAATGCAGATCATCCTGAAAAAGGTGCTTTTTTCGCTCCTACTTTATTGCTCTGCGAACAACCTTTACAAGCGACGAATGTTCATACCACAGAGGCTTTCGGTCCAGTCTGTACCCTCATGCCATATCAAAACATTGAAGAGCTTAGTGATCTTGTTTCACGTGGTGAAGGTAGCTTAGTGGCTTCAGTCGTTAAAAATAACGATGAGAATATTGAACAGATTATTCAAAAAATTGCGCCTTGGCATGGCCGTGTGCATGTCCTCGATTCAGAGTCTGCAAAAGAAAGTACAGGCCATGGTTCACCATTACCCCATCTTGTGCATGGCGGCCCTGGTCGCGCAGGTGGCGGTGAAGAGCTAGGTGGTATTCGTGCCGTTAAACACTACATGCAGCGCACAGCAATTCAAGGTTCTCCAAATACCCTGACGCAAATTACCCACTCATGGACTGCTGGCTCGAAAGTTAACGAAGACCGTGTACATCCATTTAAAAAGTCTTTTGATGAGTTAGTAATTGGTGAACGTTTATTAACAGCACGTCGTACAGTGACTGAAGCTGATATTGTCAATTTCGCTTGTTTAAGCGGTGACTACTTCTACGCACATACCGACAAAATCGCAGCGGCTGAGTCTTTCTTTGGAGAGCGTGTGGCACACGGTTACTTCATTGTGTCTGCTGCAGCAGGTCTATTTGTAGATGCAGCACAAGGTCCTGTGATTGCAAACTACGGTATGGACAACTTACGTTTTGTTGAACCCGTTAAAATTGGTGACTCGATTCAGGTTGAACTCACCTGTAAACAAAAAACGCCTAAACCACAAAAAGATCCGTCTCAGCCTGCACATGGCGTTGTCGTGTGGGATATTAAAGTCAAGAACCAACGTGGGGAACTTGTCGCAACTTACGACATTTTAACCTTAGTTGCTCGCGAGGCTTAATGTTTAAAATGAGATGGGGTCACCTCGTCCCCATCTCATTTTTTTTAGCACTCAATTGCGTTAACAGCGAGGCCACCTTTTGATGTCTCTTTATATTTTTCAGACATATCTTTGCCTGTTTCCTTCATGGTCTGAATCACTTTATCTAATGTCACAAAATGCTCTCCTTCATCATGAAGTGCCATTTGTGCTGCATTAATCGCTTTTACGGCTGCAATTGCATTTCGTTCAATGCAAGGCACCTGAACCAAACCACCAATCGGGTCACACGTTAAACCCAAATTATGTTCAAGGCCAATTTCAGCTGCATGCTCCACTTGCTCAGGTGATGCTCCTAAAATCTCGGCTAAACCTGCCGAAGCCATCGCACATGCTGAGCCGACTTCGCCCTGACATCCCACTTCTGCACCAGAAATAGAAGCATTGAGTTTACATAAAATACCGACTGCTGCCGCGCTTAGAAAAAAGCGAACCACTTTGTCTTCGGAAAAGTCTTTAGAGAAAGTCACGTAGTAATATAAAACTGCCGGAATAATCCCTGCCGCACCATTTGTAGGGGCTGTTACTACTCGGCCGCCAGCAGCATTTTCTTCATTTACCGCTAAGGCAAATAAATTGACCCACTCCATGGCATGAAAGGTCGTCACAATCAGATTTGAGTTTTTCTTATTTAATAACTTATCGTGAATTTTTTTAGCCCGACGTTTTACGTTTAATCCGCCCGGTAATATGCCTTCATTAATTAATCCGTTGTGAATACATTGCTGCATCACTTTCCAGATTTCCATAATTTTAATGCGAATCTCACTTTCACTACGCCAGCTTTTCTCATTTTCAAGCATTAACTCGCTCACTGATAAATGATGAGTTTTACATAAGCTTAAAAGTTCAGCCGCGCTATGAAACGGATATGGAACCTTAACGTCGTTGGTTTCAGTTTGAGTGGTTGCTAATTGCCTTTGGCTAACAATAAAGCCACCACCAACCGAATAGTAAGTTTCTGCATATAAAATTTCTTGAGCCCCGTTATACGCAATCAATTCCATTGCGTTGGGGTGATAAGGCAAAGATTCATCTAAAAAAAGCACATCATGCTTATAGTCAAAAGAAATACTCTTTTGCTGATTAAGCTGGATGGTTTTATTTTCAAGTACATCTTCAATCAATCTTGTACTTACTTGAGTATCAATATGTTCAGGGTCAAAGCCCATTAAGCCTAACAATACTGCCTTGTCTGTCGCATGACCGACACCGGTTGCCGACAGCGAACCGTATAACTTCACCTGAACTCTAACCGTTGCTTGTAAATCGTTTTGCTTCAATAAATCATCCACAAAACTATATGCCGCTCGCATTGGTCCAACTGTATGGGAGCTAGATGGGCCGATGCCAATTTTAAAAAGATCAAATACACTAATAAACACTGGGCCCTACCTTCGATTCATTATTATTCGTATGTTCGTCATTATTGTGTCCTTTCGGATAGTTCTAAAATTATCATTAAGCCAACTACAAATCACGAATAACTATTAGGTAGTAGCACAAAAAGACAACGGTTGAACAATCACTATAATTTAGTTTGTTTAGATCATCATTTTGTAGATTTCATCGCTGGTAATAAATACTCTGGAGCTTTCCTTTATCAAAACAAGTACACAAATTTGTATAAATAAAAATCTACAAATATTAGCCATTAGTCGCACCACCCTATTTTTATTCATTTTTACTGGTAAAGTGCTTTACATGGTTTGATACAACCTACTTAACTCAGATGCATAATTCACCTGTTCTTGCATCTGAAGTTTTTCTGCCTCTAGTCCGCTAGGGGCTTTTTTTATTAAGTAATAAAAAAGCCCACATCTCAGCAGGCTCTTTTACTTTAAGATTTGATTTAGCAAACCTTAACTAACCACAGGTTGCCTGGGTAATTTTCTTAGAAGCAGGATCGATAGTGACCGTAACTCGGTTTGTACGATAATCCATAGTCATTGGTTGACCTGGAGCTACTTTACGCACAATTTCTGATTTAGTTTTTTGCTTAATTTGGTCATCGGTAAGGCCAGATTGACCCACCAATTTTTGAGCTTCTTCTGCTACACAGTTCGCTTGGTTGTCACGGAATAATTTCCATTCTTCGACGACTTGGCCATTTGGTAAATGACAATACCCAACCTGACCATTTGCTTCATTTCTAATTTCTAATTTCCCGCCTTGTTCTACACAATATTGACTAGCTGGGTTTGGTGAACCAATTTTTGGTGGCGTTAAATCTTTTTGTTGTACTGATGAACATGCCGTTAACGAAACTAGCGCTAAACCAAGAAAGATAATTTTTTTCATAAATTTTGCTTCTTACTAAAAAAGCTAAAGATATCAAAAAAAATCATGTTCCATACAACTTATTTACAATAAAAAACCTTTATAGATAGCAACTTACAAAACAATGAATTAAGCCAGACGGTAAATTATAATCAAAACTTAAAGTCAGAAATCTCATTCTATGGTCTTTCTAAAATACGAGGTCCAGGACCTTCTTGTGCCAGCGTATCATCTGGGTTTCTTAATGGACATTGCTCTAGAGATAGGCATCCACAACCAATACACCAATCCATTTCATCGCGTAGTCTCGTTAATTTCTGAATACGTTCATCTAGATCTTTTCGCCAATGGCTTGATAACTCTTTCCACTGCTTAGCTGTTAATTTGCTTCCCATAGGATAGGCGCTAAGTGCTGCTTTAATTTCATCTAAAGAAATTCCAACTCTTTGAGCAACTTTAATAATCGCAATATATCTTAAAACGATTAATTGAAAGCGGCGCTGATTACCATTGGTTCTTATACTTTTGATTAGCCCTTTCGCCTCATAAAAATGTAGGGTCGAGACAGGAACCCCACTTCTTTTTGCAACTTCCCCCACAGTCAAAACTCGACTAGGGTCAGCTTTTTTATTTTCACTTATCATGATGGACCTCAACTTTACTCGAGGTTTATAAGAGAGCCTATTGATTTTGTCAAATAAATCATCCAATCGCTTTAACTGCAAAAAGCCATTTTTTTAAGCTTATTGTTCTTAACTTCTCTTTAAAATTTTATGAGATAAATTTGATACGATTATTAATTCAGTTAAATCTATAAAATAACTTATTGTCATTTAAATTTAAGAAATTAATTTTGTAGAGTACATGGACACCTGCAAATCCAAAACATATTGTAAACAAAAGGCATTGGCGCTCCTAATGGATAAACTTTAACCTGTTCGATCTTATAAGTTTTTTTACGTGACTCAATGTGAAGTATATTATCGT
>NZ_JABVBF010000204.1 GCF_013344765.1 Acinetobacter lactucae | reverse complement strand
CCGCCTGTAATACAGGAAAATAAAATGATTAAAATTTTAAAATAAAATTATTTATAAATTTAAAATATTTTAGGTGAGAGAAAGCCTAAATTTTAAATAAATAAAATTACGATAGAGGATAGAGGATTAATATAAAAAAGGTCATGGTCAACTCCTAGAATTTATGGAGCTCTACCACCAGAAATCACCGTCAATTGATTATGGTGGTAGAACGGAAGAGGGTTGACAGACTGGGTATACAAACCAGCACGCGCAAGCGCGTCCCCCTCCCGTCCTACCGCAAAGAAAAGGGGACGCAAGGGTCTAACGAATTATAGTAGAACTATAATCCGCTACGAGTTACGGTCTGTCAAAACCGTCTGGCAATGTAGGCCAGCAACGAGATAATAATCGGTGATTTTAATTACGTCAATTTAATATTTAAAATATTTTTGATTTAATAATAAAACTAAATATATTTTTAAAATAATTAAATTAATGTTTATATTTAATTAGAGAAAATAAATAATAAAATAATTGTGCATGCAGTTTTATTAATAATAGTAATTCATCATCTTATAAGTAAAATATTATAGAGATGGATGCCTTATTCTAAACTTTTAAGCATTTCTTTCGCATCTACATCGCCTGCATCGGCAGCTTGCTGAAACCATTTCTTTGCCAGTTGTAGGTTTTTCGGCGTGCCTTCGCCATTTAAATACATCTGTGCCAAGTTGTATTGGGCATCGCTTTCATTGTGCTCGGCCGCTTTGGTGTACCACTTCAGTGCCTGCTCATTACTTTGGGTGACGCCGTGACCTTTTTTATATAGATGAGCTAAATTATATTCTGCGGGTGGGTAGCCTTGCTCGGCAGCACGACTAAACCACTCAAACGCCTTTCCATAGTCTTGCGCAGTTCCTTCACCTCTGTTGTATAACACCCCTAAGTTATATTGCGCTTTGGCATGGCCTTTATCCGCAGCTTTAGCAAAATATTCAAAAGCGCGTTTCATGTCTTTTTCCACGCCTGTACCCATGAAATACATCATTCCTAAACTATATTTTGCCCCCACGCTTCCATTTTGGTCAGCCGCAGTTAACCATTTAAACGCTTGTTCATAGTTTTTAACAACGCCTTGTTCGCCACTTAAAAGCATCATCCCCAAATGATATTGCGCAATCGGTTGTCCTTGCTGTGCACGATATTGAACATCAGCGACACTCGGTTCCGAAAATGCTGGAGAATGAAGTGAGAAAATCACTGTAAATATATAAAAAGCAGACTTTTTTATTTTCATATCTCATCCTGAATTTTATTAATTTGAATATTTATTTTTCTTGCTATCTATTTGATTATGAATGAAAAACATTAAATGTGTCTGGTTGGTTTATAGGGCTTTAAAATGATCTGATTTTACGGATTAAATACCTATTTAATAACAAATTAACCTAAAACAGCATATTTAGACTAGTTACATTTTGAAAATGAGTATAGATAGACAGATTAGTCTTTTTTTAATTAAAATGCGGGCTAAATATAAGTTTGATTGATAATAAAAATGCAGATGAGTGTGTCGAGTATATTGGAGCGTTTAGGCCTTGTTTCACAAAATCGCGCTGTTCATATCCAATTCTCAAATCAGTCTTTAAATCAGCAAGTCTTCTTGCAACGCATTGAGGGCGAACATACGCTCAACAAAGGTAGCGTTGCTGAGTTACTGTGTCTATCGACCAACGCACATATTGCATTAAAACAATTTATTGGCTGTCAGGTTGCCGTCGATCAGGTCACCGATACAGGCCAGTGCTTTAGAACGACAGGTATTATTACCGAAGCGAGCCAAGGTCAAAGCGACGGCTCACTCACCATTTATAACCTCACCTTAAAAGACCCAACTGCACTCTGGCATAAACGTCGTAATAGCCGCGTGTTTATGAATAAAAGCGTGCGCGATATTAGTGAAATTCTGTTTAAAGAGTGGCAAGGTAAAAGCCCGCTATTTGCCTCAAGCTTAACCCTCGACACATCTGGTTTAAGCAAAGACTACGATGTGCGTCCATTTGTGATGCAGTCAAATGAAAGCGATTATGACTTTTTAACCCGTCTATGGCGTAGCGAGGGCATCAACTGGCTGGTCGACGAATCACAGCTTTTTGTCGCCGACCCGAATGCGTCCATTCAGCCACAAGTCTTACGTTTAATTGACGATAACCAAAATTATCAGGCGCTTGAGCGACGTAGCCTCCGCTACCAACGCAGCAGTGCCACAGAACAGTTCGATACCATTACCCAAGTCAAGGCAGAGCGCCGCTTACAACCAACCTCTGTTCATGTGCAACGCTGGCAAGCCGATGCCCTGCAACAAGAAGAAGGCAGTGGCAGCGTACAAGGCACCCAAAAGCACAGTGAACACTATGACAATGCAAGCCTGAACCTTGAAGATGCATGGCACGTCAGCCCAGCTTGGATGCAAGACCTAAACGGTGAAGATCAAGCGACAGCTTCAGGCAACAGCCAGATTGAGCTGCTTAACCAGCACATTAACGCTTACCATCACCTGAGTTCTAAACAGTTTACCGTTTCAGGCAACGTCCGCGATGCACAGGTCGGTTACTGGTTTGAGTTGAATGATCACCCGGAACTCGACCAGCATGACAGTGCCGATAAAGAATTCTTAATCTTAAGCAAGCACTACTACAACCAGAATAATTTACCGAAAGAATTACAACAGCAACTTGAGCGCTTATTACCAAAAGACAAACTCAAGGCGGCCCAACTCGACACGCAAAATCCTGAGCAGCGTCACTTTGCTGAACTCAATGTGGTTCGACGCAACATTAAAGCTGTACCTGAATATAGCCCGCTAGAGCACCGTCCAGCGGCTTATCCGCAGCGTGCTAGAGTGGTGGGGCTGGAAGGCGAAAGCATCCACGTTGATCAGTGGGGCCGCATTAAAGTCCGCTTCCTGTTTACCCGAGCTGATGACCATAGCCATGATGGTGGTGCAGGAAGTAACGACAATGACACTGACTCGGCTTGGGTCGATGTACTGACTCCGTGGGCAGGTGCAGGTTATGGCGCACGCTTCTTGCCACGTGTTGGTGAGATTGTTGTCATCGATTTCTTTGACGGCAATGTTGACCGTCCATTTGTGGTGGGCCGTATTCACGAAGCCGAGCGTCACCCAACCCAGTTCGACCAGAAAGGTCAGCTGCCCGATACTAAAAAACTCAGCGGCATTCGCTCCGAAGAAGTCGACGGCAAAGGCTTTAACCAGTTACGTTTTGACGACACTACAGGTCAGATCAGTGCCCAGCTCCAAAGCAGCCATGCGGCTAGCCAACTCAACTTGGGTAACTTAAGCCATCCAAAAGACAAGGCGGAAAGTGATGGCCGAGGTGAAGGCTTTGAACTCAGAACAGACCAATGGGGGGCGGTTCGAGCAGGTAGTGGCTTACTCATTACCACTCATAAACAGGACCAAGCTCAAGGAGTACACTTAGACGCAGCTGAGGCCAAACAACAAATCGAAGGTGGCCTCAATAATGCCAAGGCACTCAGTGAAGTTGCTAAAAATCAGCAAACTGACCCGTTAGAAAATTTAGAAAACCTAAAATCCTTTATTGAAAAACTCGAGCAGCAAGACAACGAAAAAGCCAAAAGCTTTAAAGAGGCGATTATGCTGCTGGCAAGCCCAAATAGCATCGCGTTGAGTAGTAACGAAGATATTCACTTAAGCGCAGATGGGCAGTTAAACCAAACTGCTGGTGACAGCATCAACCTATCTACCCAAAAGAACTTGATTGCACATGCCCAAAATAAAATTAGCCTTTTTGCGGCGCAAGAAGGGGCAAGACTCTATGCAGGTAAAGGTAAAGTCGAGATACAGGCTCAAGGTGACGGAGCTGATTTAATTGCCCGTAAAGCTGTTCAGGTGATTTCGACTGAAGAAAAAATCGAAGCGACCGCAGCCAAAGAAATTGTGCTCACCGCAGGCGGCTCTCAAGTCAAAATTACTGGTTCTGGCATTTTTATGACTACTGGTGGCAAATTTGAGGTGAAGGCTGGGCAGCATTTGTTTATGGGAGGCGGGAGTGCGAATGCTAATGTTCCTGCGTTGCCTAAATTAGAATTTGCTGAATCTCCTTATTCTGCTCAATATCAATTATTTAAAGCGGATGGGAGAAATTTCCAAGGTTATAAATATTCTATTTATGACTCAAAAAATAACCTAATAAAGCAAGGCATTACTGACAATCAAGGTTTGACTGAACAAGTAGTGACTGAGAATAGAGAAAGAATCATAGGTTATAAATCTGTAATGAGAGAAAGTGAGCGTATTACTGAGAATTGGGAAGCAAAGTTAGAACAGGTAGCTAATAAAATGAGTTCAGTAGGAAAATAATTATGCTTCCTGTCGTGATTGGAATAATTGAACTAGCTGGATATGCAATAACGGCATATGAATTATATCGTACAGCAGCAAATGCTTACGATGAGGTTAAAAATTATCAAGATAATATTAAAAAGGCAAAAGAAGAAATCAAGAAAATAATGAAAAATCTTGATAAGGAGATTACTGACAAGATTGATCGGCAACGTGAAAAAGTATTATTAACGACTTTGACCACAGGTGATAAACAATCTAATACTACAAAGTCTGCTTCTGGAAGACCACAAGTCAAAAGTAATGTAATTACTGCGGCCATAAAGCAGAAAATTCCTTTTAGACCTATTATTAGCCAAATATGTGAAAAAGCAGATCATTTGCCAATGATCCAGTTAAGAAAACAAAAAGGTAAAAAATTAAAAGATGTCATACCAAAGAGTAAGGTGGATATCGTCGCGAAGCTATTGAAGATGACTGCTCAAGAATTAGCGGGAGCAAGTGTTGATGAATATATTATTATTAGATTAAAACAACTTGCCGTAAATTTCATGTTTGAGTTTATGGACGAGCTTTTAAAATGGCGTAGTCCTTTAAAATCAGAAGTATGTTTCGGTTATGATATAAAAACTAAGAAATATTTAGCCCCTCAATTAGATGGTCAGACACGTATTAAAAGGGTCGGTTCAGAATTAAATCCATTTTGGCCGATGCCTTATAAAGGTAAAGGTGTAATTGGTGCAGATATTATTATTCCTGAATATCGTGGTGAACCTTTAACTTTAACTAATATTTTTGCATTGGTTGAAATTAAATTTCAGAATGATGTGATTAAAGATAGTCAATTCCAAGCATATAATGACTTGAAGCTACAATGCGCAAAAGCCAAATTTACTAGCAAAGTTACTGCCAATGAAGGGTTTAAACTATCATTGTTCCGATATCCTGAGGATGCTGGAATGTTAGAAGAGAAGAAACCAGCACAAAGTAAAACTAAAGGAGGTACTGGGAAAAAATGAGTACGTCGGAATTATTTTTATCTGAAAATGAAATTAAAAGTTTTTTATCTGAATTTGGTCAGAATAGTGATTATATAT
>NZ_JABVBF010000203.1 GCF_013344765.1 Acinetobacter lactucae | reverse complement strand
ACATAGAGGAAAGACATATAGATAAACTAAAAATGCTAGTCCATACCTAAACTTTGCTAAAGGCAAAAACACACACATTACCAATAATATTCTATAAATGGACTGTCCAATACTTAAAGCGATTTCTCTTTGATTTTGATCATCGGCCATTCTTAAGAATATGATTAAGGCAGCTAGTGCATCCAAGCTTGCTAACCGCTCTAATCTTCTTAGATCTTTTCTTATCTGTAAAACTGGAATTAACTCCTTTTGATCATTCACAGATTTAAAAATAATTCGTTGAACATCCCAAGAAAGTTGGTTAACCCCACTCTCAGTAAACCAATTCAATGGTTTACGTCCTCTTATTGCCTCCCATAAAACATGATTAATAATCCTTGCAGTCCCTTCTACATGTTGATTGGCTTTATTTATAAGTTCTTTTCCAGGGGTATGCTTTCCTATTCTATATTTTGCCCACCTAATATAATTATTAATATCATTTTCCTCTCCTTTCCCAAAAGCATCAGCTTCAATGAACTGTGCTATCTGATGGTTTGTACTGTTTAAAAAGTTTATTTCTATATAGGCATACCAAATGGCTGTACGAATCACATCAAGCCAATCCCTTCGCATCCTAGTTTTTATTTTTTTAGCTTGCATGTTGCGGCGACCTCAACGCAACCATAAATTAATTATGGCTATCTATTTAAAATCAAATAATTAATAAAAATATTATAGATAATTTTATCTCTTAACGCTCTTCTACCATATTTTTTTCGGAAGATATATGCTTTTGTTATGACGGGTTAGGACTAAATAAGATGAATAAAGCAATCTTAATAAGTGCAGAAATGATTGAGCGTGATCTATTTGAACGTCATGGCCCTATGATTTCAGATGAAGCATTGAGAGTTGCATTAGGATATCGTTCTACCGATGCCTTTAGGCAAGCATTAACAAGAAAAACTGTACCAATTCCTGTTTTCTCTGTCGAAAACCGTCGCGGTAAATACGCGCTTGTTAAAGATTTAGCCTTCTGGTTAGCAAAACAAAGAAATGAGGCTGTCCAACAAAGTTAATGTCTACTAAGGAGAACATTAATGATCTAAAAATCTAAGCAAATAAAAAACGGACCCTAAAAAGGATCCGTTGGTGACTTTATATGGAACCATACAAAGACGTGGTAATCAAAGTATCTTCCGTATAAAGCCGTCAGTCAAGTCTTGTTGCTATTTTTTATAGCACCAAAGAATTTCACTCATCTTTAAAAATGTTTTAGGGATGCAACGGAATACTGGAGATACATCTATGTACCCTTTCTCACAAATCAAAAGAAGTAATTTGGCTCAATTTATTTGGGAACAAATAGAAAAAGCTTTTCAGGCTCAACCTAATTTAGCATCAACACTTCACGGGCAACGAAAAATTTATCAAGGGTGTTTTGGCCGTAGAACAGCTTTATTTCCTAGTACTAAATCTGGTGGAGCAATTCCACTTGAAAGTCATCTCGAATTGGCCCAAGCACTCTACCTTGAACAAAACACTCAGGTAAAAAGCTTCCGTACTCAAGCAATAAAAATACCGTTATCAGGTAATCATTTTTACTATCCAGACTTTTTGGTCCAAAACATCGATGGATCATTTGAGATCCATGAAGTGAAACCCTCTATTAGGGCTCTGGCACAAGAAGAGATACAAAAGTTTGAACAGGTCTCTGAGATACTTAATCAAATGGGGATATTGTTTAAGCTTATTGACCAATTCAGCTTACCAACAATAAAACAGCTTCAAAATCTTTTATATTTTTATCAAAGGGGGCATAAACGAAACTGGACACCTTTAGAAATTGATCTAGTAATGAATGCACTGGAGGAATCTACTTTCCAGAACATTGAAGCAGTATATACATTAGTTCAAAAATTGGGTTTGGCTTGTGAATTAGGTGACTATTTACTCTTTCATAAAAAGATCACCATAGGTACAGAAGGAGGAATTTAAGATGCCATCATCATTATTTATTCCTCAGCCAGGTTTTCGCTTCACTTTTAGTAATCAAGAGGACTATGTTTTTGAGATCACTAATGTTACTTATGGGCAAATTCGTTACGCTGCTGTTATCGGTGGAAAATCCTTCACCTTGTCATCTGAAGCGTTTGGTCAATACTATAAAAACGATGAAATCAAATGCATTTTTGCTCCCGAAAAATTAATCATCAATCCGGAAAAATATAGCGAAGTTCAGCGTAAAGAACGATATGTAAGATCTGCACTTTACAAACTATATGAACCTACAGCCTTAATTCCTTTAAAAAAGCTTATTGATGAAATTGCAACAGAACTCGGGGATCAAGTCCCTCCTTCTCCTAGAACAGTTGCAAGATGGATAAATAAATACCGTAGTAGTTGTCATAATAATCTTAGTTTAAGTAATAGTTATAAAGGTAATCAGTCACTTCGATTCCCTCCAGAAATCTATCAAATTATGTCTCAGGGTATTAATGAAATTTATTTAAAGCCTGAGTATAGAACTAGTAAAGATGTTCAAGCATACATATTAGGTAAATTGATAGAACAAGGTATATCAACAAAATATTTGCCCAGTAGAAGAACTGTTCAACGTTACATAGAAAAATTAGATCCTTATTTAGTTACTAAAATTAAAAAAGGGAACCGTATAGCACATAAAGCTTTTCAAGCATCTGGTGAAAGTTGTCCCAGCCCCTTTGCACTTTATATGGTTGAAATTGACACACATTATTTAGATATTATTGTGATTGATCCATTAACCCATCAAGTACTCGGGCGACCATACTTGGCTTGTGGTATTGATGTATATTCACGTGCGATTGTGGGTACATATATAAGTATGTTCCCACCAAGCGCGATGACTACTCTAGCCGTCATTAAAGATATGATTACTCGCCCAAACCATGGACTACCTGGAGGCATTGCATCAATCATCATTCCAGATAATGGAATTGAATTTAAGAATAATTCCTTAGCAAGAGTCTGTGAACAATTAAAAATTACGCTCACACCTTCTCAAATTGGAACCCCTAATAACAAGCCTCATATCGAACGATTTTTCTCAACATTGACCAAAGGAATCATTCAAAAGTTATCGGGTACAACCTTTTCAAATCCTATTGAACGTGGCCTCTACAATTCTGGGAAGAATGCAGGCTATTCATTACTACAGATAAAAGAATACATAAATGAATGGATCAATGGAACCTATCATCAATCTATTCATAGCCAGACTGGAAGAACCCCTATTTTAATGTGGAATGATGCAATTGAGCAGGTCAAACCATCTTTTCTAATAGAATCTGACGCCAAAATTATTTGTCGTAGACCTATTGAAAGAACAATCAATCATGGGCAAGTACAAATTGATGGCTTAGCTTATTATTCTCACGCATTAAAAGTATTAGAAGCAAAAAGAATTAAAAAAGTTACCGTTTTAGTCGATGATCTTGATCTTAACATTGTCTACATTCTTTCGCCGAATGATAAACAAGTGGTCATTCAAGCCGATTCAACGAATCCAGAATACACACAAAATTTATCTCGGATAGTGCATCTAGAAGTACAAGAAAGAAAAAAGCTTATGGCAGATTCAGATCGACAAAGATTAGGACAGTTTGCTGATCTTTATAACTTATATAAGCTTATGCAAGACATACAAATCGATCTTGTCAGAAAAAAACCAAAGTTAAAACAAATCAAAATTGATATTCCAAAACAAATGCAACAGCTCGAAGAAAAGCTTGGTTTAAATACCACCCTCAATCAAATCGATCTTAAAATTCACAAAGATCATATAGTTCCTCCAACTAGATTCGGTTCAATGGAGATAAAAAAAGATGGAAAATAATAATAATTTTGAATCAGTTAGTTATCTTAGAGATCTTGTGATTACTTCAGATGAATTTATGAATGCCTATATAGGCATTCAACAATGCGCTGAACGTAGTATTGCTTACAATGAACCAATTGGAAGTATGCTTCTATCTGAAGGAGGTCTTGGAAAAACGACCCTGTGTCGTGCAGTAATCGCTCAAATGCCAAATTCCGTCAAAATAGAGTATGACAGAAAAAAGAGTATCATTCCCGCTTTTTATGTTGAAGTTCCCTCTCCAGCAACGGTGAAATCCTTAGCGATCACAATGCTAAATAAACTAGGTGATCCAAGTTATAATACTGGAACAACTAAATACCTCACTTCAAGACTTACATACTTACTTATACAATGTGAAACCAAATTGGTTTTTCTAGATGAGTTTCATCATCTTTTTGATCGCAAATTAAATTCAACAAGAATGAATATTACGGTTGGAAATTGGATAAAAACTCTAGTTAACGAAACGGGAATTAGTTTCTGTCTTGTAGGCCTTCCTCAATTTGCAGAACTTATTCAGGTTGACACCCAAATTGCAAGAAGATTTCCTTTTCACTATAAACTATCTCCGCTCACCTTAGGAACAAAAGATACCTACGGCACAATCTACTTATTTCTTCATGAAATCGCTAATAAAGTATTTGAACACAATACTTCTTTTAGTCCGGAATTAGATAGTTATCTTTTAGGTATGCAAATCTATGCTGCAACTAAAGGCAATCATTATTATGTAATGAGCCTTATACGTGAAAGTATTGTAATTGCATTAGATGATGGAAGATCTATTGTCACGCAAAATGATTTTAGTCACGCATGGGCACTTGGAATAACCCTATTTATTAGTGATTTCAAACAAGATCCATTTGTTATGAATCTGGCCCAATTAATATCAGGCATAAAGGGAGTGTAAGTATGAACAATAATGAAAATTTACTTATACAGCCAATTCCATATGAAGGAGAATCCGCGGCTAGCTATTTACTAAGAGCTGCACAACTTAATATGCATTCATCAGTTTATAATCTTTTCGGAAAAGCTCATTTTAAATTTCTAGTTAAACAAGCACCGAATTGTGATATCACTGATCTACCTCGTTTCCAATACGCACTTCAACTCCTTAATATAAATACAGCATATAAGTGGTTAGCTTTTGAAAAAATAAGCCTTACTGGTCGTTCAGCAAGAATGTGGGGAAATATTGAAATTAATAACAAATTACTGAAATCTTCTCCTCAATCTTTTTGTCCATTATGTTTAGAAGAGCAACCCTTTTTTAGAAAAATATGGCTTCTCAAACCTATTTATGCTTGTCCAATTCACTCAATTTTTCTTATAGATCATTGTCCACAATGTAAATCCCCCATTGATCTTAAATCAGGTACAATTTTGACTTGTGCCTCATGTACCTACCAACTTAAAGATAGTCCATTCATTGAATGCTCATCTATCCTATATATCCAATGGTTTATTGACATTCTAAACACTGGTTCAAATGACATTTTTAAACACTTCACAGCTTTCTGGTCAGCATTAAATAAATTTTCTCGACTGGATATGAAAGATCCAATAACTATTGAAAAACAATTGGAGATTACGTATGAATATTTTCACGATCAACGTCAATCAAGTATAAGATTTAGTGATTGGATCAATAGTAGAATTCATTTAGCACACCCAAGAAT
>NZ_JABVBF010000202.1 GCF_013344765.1 Acinetobacter lactucae | reverse complement strand
ATTCTGTAGTAGGCAAAATAATTTCATTATCAACAATAATATGTTCAATACGTTGGCTTAGTTTTAAAGATTCATTTTCATGTTCCACTAAATTTTTCTTTAGTTGTGCTTTTGCATCATGAATCTTATCGAACTGATCTTTGATCTTGATATCTATAATGTCCATAAAATATCCTGCTCTCATGAGTAATGACTATTTTTATATCACAATTTTAAAAAACTATTTTTTTTAACTTGTTAATTTATATAACATTGTTTCCAAGCGTAAATAGAAATTAAAATTCCTTATCATTGAGAGATATACAATCAATTTTTAACTAAGAAGTGCTGAAAATCAGCTATATCTTTTAAAGCTTTCACATTCCAACACTTAAATATTATACAATTCCATTTATTTACATTTCTCCCAGCTCGCCATGCTTGCCCAATTTGATGTTAATTTAGTTGTTCTACTCGTTCTGCTTGTCTGCGGCTTATTAAGTCAAAATGCAGCTGTAACAATCGCAGCAGGTGTGCTGATTGTCATTAAAATTACGCCATTAAGTGAGTTTTTCCCTTATATTCAAGCTCATGGTCTTAATTTAGGAATTCTTATTTTAACCATCGGCGTACTTACCCCTATTGCAAGTGGCAAGCTCAGCGGTGAGAGTATTTTAAAGTCCTTTATCAGTATTAAGTCGCTTATGGCTATCGCAATTGGCCTATTAGTTGCTTGGTTGGGTGGTCGTGGAGTAAAACTAATGTCGAGCCAACCCGATGTGGTTGCAGGCTTACTCATTGGTACGGTTGCTGGTGTTGCTTTACTCCGTGGTGTACCGGTCGGCCCTCTGATTGCAGCAGGCTTACTCTCTTTATTTATTGGTAAATAAGAAGTCGAGATAAAAAAGGTGCAGTTAAGCACCTTTTTTACACTTAGGCTAATTCATTGTTTTAGCCAGAATAATAGGCATTTCGTTTTAAAGAGAACTTTTCTAACTGCTTTAAAAATCCTTCAAAATAACTTTTCTCTTTTTCTTCAGTTCGATAACCTGCATATAAAGTTCGTCTTAACCCTGTAGGAGAAACACAATCTAAACGGCGGCTTGTGACCCAACCCTTTTGTTC
Organism: Acinetobacter lactucae; assembly: GCF_013344765.1. Lineage (GTDB taxonomy): Bacteria > Pseudomonadota > Gammaproteobacteria > Pseudomonadales > Moraxellaceae > Acinetobacter > Acinetobacter lactucae_A. Next base: position 4,571 of record NZ_JABVBF010000202.1, on the reverse strand, counting down.
ATATTCATTTACGACCCAATCAGGTAAAGCAGCAATACCTCGCCCACTTGCTACAAGCTGAATAAGCATTTGAGTTAAATCTGTTGTTCGTATTTGCTTAGGCTGAATATTCGCAGGAATGAAAAGTTTAGACATGATATCTAAACGGTGCTTATCAACTGGATAAGTAATTAAAACTTCTTCGGCCAACTCTTGAACTGTAATATTTTCAGCCCGCACCAAAGGATGGGTATTTGATAAGACTAAACGTGATTCATATTCAAAAATTGGAAAATACTCAATTCCTTTTAACGCAATTGGGTCTGCTGTAATCAACAAATCAAATTCTGCATTTTGTAAGAGTTCATGTGGATTGGCCTCAAACCCCGAAGCAAAGTCTAAATCAACATCTGGGTATTGCTGGCGATACTGATTTAACAAAGGCATTAACCAATCAAAGCAACTGTGGCATTCCGATGAAAAAATAATTCTACCTGTCTGTCCATGCACAATTCGTGTGATATCACTATGTGTAATCTGAATTTGCGGCAAAACATCATCGGCTAACTTTAATAAGCGTTGTCCAACATTAGAAAAACTAACAGGTCTGCTTCGACGATTAACAACCTCTACCCCATACCAATGATCTAATTCTTTCAATTGATGAGAAATAGCAGATGGTGTTAAACAAAGATCGTTAGCTGCTGAAACTAATGAACCGTGTTCACGTAAGGCAACTAAGGTTTTAAGATGACGAATTTCTAACATGGGCCAAGCCTGAACAATAGATTTATCTATAAATGTCTTAATCTGATCTTTGCCTTTCAACAAATAGGAGAACTGTAGATAAATCTTCATTAATGAATAGTATTCATCTTATCATAAAATTAATTAGTTTTCCTCAACATAAAATATTTTTCAAAATTATTCTGGTAAATGATTTTTTTAATTTAGAGCCGTAGATACGATTGTGTATGCTTTAGAAAAGTTTGTAATTCTTACTTATTTGAAGATGAAAAGACTCTTATTAAAAAATAGACCCGATCTAGGTCTAATTCTTATGAAAAGTAATAATTACTGTGCTAACGCATTTAAGCTAATAATCGTATAGCTTTGATTTTTAGGTTTTACCTTTAAATTTAGGGGAGCTGTTACTTCTACAAGATACTCTCCAGCTTTTGGAAAGCTAAGCACAACTTGACCGTTGCTTTCTGCTTTAAACTGCTGGACTCGTTTGTCAGTTGCGCCTTTTTCTCTTAAATTAACTTCAGCATATGCTAAAGGTTGTCCTTTTTCCGTTATAGCTAATTTAACAGGTTGAGCAGCTTTAATCTGGTTTGGATGTACAGAGAAATCAACTTTAATCGGTGTATTTGGAAGCTGAATATCTGAAACTTTTCCTTTAGAAAGATAACTCTGCAAGATCCACTCACGTGTTACTTGCTCTGTTTTAATTGTTTTTGTTTTAAGATCAGCTGGAATTAAATATTCACGTTCGGCTTTAGGTGGAGCTTTGTCAGCTGGCATATCAAAAAAAAGATGCCAAGCTTTTTGGTCATATACATATTTTAAAGGGTAACTCGCCTGAGTTTGAACAATGTATGTACCTTCATCAGGTAGATCTACATCAAATACAGTTGCAGACTTAAGCAGAGCTTCTGAGTTGACAGTTTTAAGCTCTTTTTTAGGTGTAATTACAGTAAGTTTCGCGTCCTTTAAAGCATATTCACTATTTAATGCTTCTTCAGCATAACCAGCAATTACGGGCAATTGGGTTTGTTCGGTTTTATAAGCTATAGGTGCTACATAAGGTTCGTGAGCAAAGCCTGTTGTACATATAAATGCAAGTGACGTCATTAGAAATCTATTCATTATTACAAAATCCTGTTGTATGCAAAGTTAAAAAATTTCAGACAAAATATAAGCGCATACAGTATACACAAATAAAAATAATTCTTATTATCATTAATAAATTTAATTTTTATGTTAGAAGAAATATGTAATCATTTTCTCAATATTTTAGTTTTTTATTATTCTGTTCTCTTTTCCCTTATACTTTCTTTTTTGTGTCTTCCCTTAACTTATATGGCGTCCAAGCAATCTCCCCTATCTACACCTCAACACTATTCTCTCTTTTTAGCAATTTTCTCACTCGCTGTAGGTGGTTTTTGTATTGGAACTACTGAATTTGTCGCAATGGGACTGATTCAAGAAATTGCAAATAATTTAAGTATTACAGTACCTGAAGCTGGCCACTTTATTAGTGCTTATGCATTAGGTGTAGTTATTGGTGCTCCCATCATCGCTATTCTTGGAGCTAAAGTACCTAGAAAAACTTTGTTGCTTGGCTTAATGCTTTTTTATGGAGTTGCGAATGCCTGTACGGCGTTAGCTCATACTCCTGAAACTGTTTTAATTTCACGTTTCATTGCAGGTTTACCACACGGAGCATATTTTGGCGTCGGTGCCTTAGTTGCCGCTGAACTAGCAGGTCCCTCGCGAAGAGCCTCTGCTGTTGCTCAAATGATGATGGGTCTTACAGTGGCAACTGTAATTGGTGTTCCTCTAGCAACTTGGTTAGGCCAAAACTTTGGTTGGAGAGCAGGTTTTGAGTTTTCAGCCACCATTGCTTTTGTCACTTTAATTGCTGTTGGCTTCTTTGTACCTAATATTCCAGTCCAAGCTACCGCCAGTATAAAAACTGAATTAGCTGGCCTTAAAAATATCAATATGTGGTTAACACTAGCGGTAGGCGCCATTGGTTTTGGAGGCATGTTTTCTGTTTATAGTTATGTTTCCCCAATTTTGACTGAATATACACAAGTTAATATTCAAATCGTTCCTATCGCCTTGGCTATTTGGGGTATCGGTATGGTTATTGGTGGCTTAGCAGCAGGATGGCTTGCAGATAAAAACCTTAACAAAACGATTGTAGGTGTATTAATTAGTTCAGCGATCGCATTTGTGGTTGCCAGCTTCTTAATGAGTAATATCTATACTGCTATTGCCTCTTTATTCTTAATTGGTCTCACGGTAATGGGATTAGGTGGAGCATTACAGACTCGTCTAATGGATGTCGCAGGCGATGCTCAGACCTTAGCAGCATCACTCAACCACTCTGCCTTTAATATAGCCAATGCATTAGGTGCATTTTTAGGGGGCTGGGTACTCAGTCACCAAATGGGTTGGATCGCACCAATCTGGGTAGGTTTTGTTTTAAGCCTCGGTGGTCTGATCATTCTACTTATTGCATTTGCAGTAGAAAAAGCCAGCAAAAAAGCTTAATAAAAGCTTAGGCTAACTTATTACTTCTAATCAGTTAGCTTTCCACCACAATGCGGGCAATAACATTTTTTCTCTCGAACCGTCTCTTCTTGCTCTAATACTTTTTCACGCATAATTTGAATAATCAGATTATGCGCTTGTTCTTTTGGTAATCCTACTTTTTGACGGATTCGTTCTATTTCAATTTCATCATGTAAAATATCAATACCTCGTGCTTGAAGTAACTCACGAAACTCTTGTTCCAGTCTTTGATTACGTTGATTAAGCTCATTTGCGAGTCCAGACGCCAAAATACCGGCTGGTAATGCCGCAATACCAACGCCCAAAATAGTAATAAGTGCTCCTAATAGCTTTCCTAAGTTGGTTACAGGAGTGACATCACCATAGCCCACCGTAGTTAAGGTAACCACTGCCCACCACATAGATTTAGGTATTGAACTAAAAGCTTCTGGTTGAGCCTTATTTTCAACCACATAAATTCCAGAAGCAGTCATAATAATCATGATGATTAAAATAAAGATAACTGCCTGAAAAGACCCCTTTTCACGTTTAATCACGCATAACAGTATCTGTAGTGAAATGAAATAGCGTGTTAATTTTAATAAACGAAGTAAACGCAAAATCCGAAGCATACGAAGATCGATTCTTACAAAGAAATTCAGATAAGCTGGCAAAATTGCCATCAAATCAATAATTGCTTCACCACTTTTCATCCAATTCAAGCGGGTTTTCCATGCGGATTGTGTAGTATCTCGATCTGCAACACTCCACAATCTTAATAGATATTCGATACTAAAAATTGCGATTGAAATATTCTCAAAGTAGTCAAACCAAATACGATAATTTGAGTACAGATCATTTACTGTTTCCAATAAAACCGCAGCGACATTACCAATAATTAAGACAACTAAAAAATAGTTAATGCTTTTACTTATCGCAGTTTCATAGTCATGGTTATGGAGATTATTATAAAAAAACTTACGCAATCCTTTCCAAGCTGAATTTCGCATATTGATCTGACCACTTGATATTGTAGATATAGTAAGCGCTTAGCTCCTATTCACCAATATAGTCTCTAACAATTTTGTTTTACTTATCACAACATTCAAGTCTTAAACTTTACTTCTTACATCAATCGGTGGCTACACATCGGAATTCATTCTCTTCCCACCACATCACATCATAGATACCTGGATGGGATTTTAAAATAATATTTATATAGTTTTGCAACACCATAATATGATGAGTAATATCAAGTTTTCTAAATAGAAACTTTCTTAAAATTGGCGTATTTGGAGAAATAAAGA
>NZ_JABVBF010000201.1 GCF_013344765.1 Acinetobacter lactucae | reverse complement strand
TTTCAAACCCTTAAAGTCAGATACGGAATATAGATAGCAACTATAAATAATTTAATTAAAAAGAAAATTAATTTATAAAATCATTGAGTTAAAAAAATACTCGATTTTTACACCATTTTATATGCGGTTTGGCACGTAATTTGTTTTGTCTTTATTTTAACCTTCGTTAAATATTTCTGGATAATTAAATGAAAAACAGAACCTTACATTTGGCTTGTATCAGTGTTTTATTTTGGATGTCTCATTCTTCTGATGCCGCAACCCCCGAAATAAATACAAATACCATCAAAAAATCACAAGCTAAACAAAACAGTGATGTCTCTGTTCAGGTGAAAGCTTTAAACCAGCTTTTACAAGAACAGTGGGAATATACTTTGAAAAATAATCCTGAAACTGCAACTGTTTTAGGTGATTTACGCTACAACAATCGATGGACAGAGCTTTCAAAAAATCAGATCGAGAAAGATAAAAAAGCTACTCAAAATTTTTTAAAACGTTTTGAGGCAATTGATAGCACAGGCTTTTCAGCAACGGATCAATTAAATAAAGATTTAATGGTTTATCAGTTGAAAGAGTCACTTAAAAATTACGATTTGAAACTCTATGAGATGCCTTTCAATCAAATGTGGGGGCTACATTTACAATTTCCGGGATTTATTAGTTCAATTCCCTTCGATAATGTTAAGCAATATCAGGACTATATTGCTCGTTTAAAACAAATCCCTCTTATTCTTGGTCAAGGCATTCAGTTAGCAAAACAAGGACAAAAAGATGGCTTGATGCCACCCAAGTATTTACTTGAAAAGGTGGCAAAGCAGATTGATAGCATTGCAACTCCCGCAGGGAAGGAGAGTGTGTTTGCTTCTCCATTAAAGCAATTTCCAAATAATATCTCTAAAGCAGAACAAGAGCGTTTAAGCCGTGAAATGCTACAGGCCATAGATCAGCATGTTCGGCCTGCTTATCAAAAACTCGGGATATTTATTCGGAAAGATTACTTACCCTATGGACGACAACACGAGGGTATATGGAGCTTGCCAAAAGGTGATGAGCTCTATCGCTTTTATGTAGAAAATAATACGACAACCTCTGAAAGCCCTGAAAACATTCATCAGCTTGGCTTAAAAGAAGTTGCTCGTATTGAAGCGGAAATGCTGAAAATTGCTAAAGCACAAGGTTTCAATGATTTAAAAAGTTTCCAACAATCTTTAAAGACAAATCCAGCGGTTTTTCCAAAGTCTCGTGAAGAAATTTTAGAGATTTATCGCGGATATATTGCCCAAATGCAACCAGAGTTGCCGAAGCTATTTGGTTTATTACCCAAAAATAAAGTCGAAGTTTTACCTGTAGAGCAATATCGAGAAAAAGAAGCGGCAGGTGCGGAGTATCATCAAGGAACACCTGATGGTTCACGCCCCGGACAGGTATATGTGAATACTGGCGACTTCTCTGAACGTTCCAAAATATCGATGGAAGCGACTGCTTACCATGAGGCAATTCCCGGCCACCATATGCAGATTGATATTGCCCAAAATCTGCCAAATTTACCTATGTTCCGTAAGCAACCCAACCACACCGCCTACATTGAAGGATGGGCACTTTACGCAGAGCAATTGGGTAAAGATGTGGGTTTCTATAAAGACCCGCTTTCAGACTATGGAAGACTCTCGAGTGAGTTGTTCCGTGCTTGTCGTTTAGTGGTTGACACTGGCGTACATTATAAAAAGTGGACGCGTCAGCAAATGATTGATTTTATGCGAGAACATTCTGCTTTAGATGAACCTGATATTCAGGCAGAGGCAGATCGCTATATTGCTATTCCTGCCCAAGCATTGGCATATAAGATGGGGCAACTCAAAATTTTAGAGCTACGGGAGTTAGCAAAACATGAACTTGGAGACCGTTTTGATATCAAAGCCTTCCATGACATGATTTTAAATGCAGGAACATTGCCTTTAAATATATTGGATGCCCGTATTAAAAATTGGATAAAGGAACAAAAAGCGGCAGCTTAAAATAAAATTCGAAATTTAGGTCAGGTCTTTAGGGGCCTGATTTAAAAAATAGATAGGAAATATAATATAATTATAAAAAATATATTTTATTTTAGAACTTTAAAAATGGAAAAATCTTTAAAAGAATATCAAGCTATTATTTTTGATATGGACGGTACTTTAGTCGACTCTTTTAGCTTCTTTTTAGGTGCTTTAAATCAGCTTGCGAAAAAGCATAAATTTAAATCTGTTGGGCTACATGAAGTAGAGTACTACCAACATCTTTCACCAAAAGAAATTATGAAAGAGATGAACGTCCCCAAATGGAAATTGCCTTGGATTGCTAAGGATTTCATTCGCTTAATGAAAGAAAGAGATCAAGAAGTTTACATGTTTGAAGGAATGCGGGATCAGCTCATAGAACTCCACAATCGAGGCTATACGCTCGCAATTATTACCTCAAACTCTACAGAGAACTGTCATAATCTTCTGGGTGCAGAGCTATGTGGGCTTTTCGCTCATATTGATGGTGGCTCTTCTATATTTGGCAAAGCTAAACGAATTAAGCGTGTTCTCAACATTTTGAACCTCAGTAAAGACCAAGTAATTTATGTCGGTGACCAAACCACGGATGGCGAAGCTGCACATAGAGCAGGTATTGATTTTGCTGCGGTAGGTTGGGGTTATACATCGGCTGAAAAATTAAAAACCATTCAGCCTAAAGTCGTTCTCAAAGACTTGGCAACCATGAAAGAATTTTTCTAAATATATGAAATACAGGACCAACCATGAATAACAACCCGATTGGAATGATTGACTCTGGTTTAGGCGGGTTGTCTCTCTTTAAGCACATTCGGCAGGCGCTTCCGAATGAAGATATTATTTACTTTGCAGACTCGAAATATGTCCCGTATGGAGACAAAGATAGCGACTGGATTGTTTCAAGAACCACTCACTTAATCTCAAATCTTATAAATGACGGGAAGTGCAAAGCGATTGTGGTTGCTTGTAACACCATGACGGCCGTAGCGATTGAAACGATTAGAGCGCAAATTAATGTGCCACTTATAGCAATAGAACCCGCCGTAAAACCCGCAGTAGCAATGACCATGAGCAAGCATATTGCTGTTTTGGCGACTGCAACCACGGTGAAGGGTAAAAACTTAAAAAGTTTAATTGAAACGTATGCGCAAGATATTAAAGTGTCTTTAGTGCCTTGTATTGGTTTAGCCGAAAAAATTGAAACGGGTAAAGCGCATACAGCGGAAGTTAAAGACTATTTAAAAAATATTTTGGCGCCGTTAGTCGAGCAAAAAGTCGATACGATTATTTTAGGATGCACCCACTATCCATTTGTCTCAGACACGATTCAGGAAATTGTAGGCTCTAATATTCAAATTATTGAGCCTTCGGAAGCTGTAACAGCGCAATTAATTCGGCAGCTCAATCAATATCATTTAAGTTCTGAAAGTCCAAATGAGGGGAATCATATTATTTGGACCAGTTCAGACCCGTTGGAAGTTGCAGACGTAACTTTTTCTTTGTTAGGTAAACGTTTACCCGTAGAAACTACTGGTTTTTAAAGCCCAGAAAAACGCCTAGCCCCATAAAAATGAGTCCACCCATCACGGACATAGATTTTTGGGGCTTGTTCGATTTAGTTAATTTTTGACTGATGTAATTGGCTAAAAACACACAAACCACATCGGCAGACACAAAGATCAGATTCACAATTAGCCCTAAAATTATGAATTGAGACCAAACTGGAAAATCGAATGAAGTATTAATAAATTGAGGTAAAAAGGCGATATAAAAAATAGCGGTTTTAGGGTTTAACACTTCGACTAGTATGCTCTGTCTTAAAGATAACTGACCATTTTCAACATTTTGCTGAAGAGTCGGGCTAGAGGACGACCTAATTAATTTAATACCTAACCAGACTAAATACAAAGCACCTAAAATTTTAATAATATCATAGAGTTTTGGAATAATTTGAAAGATGGTTGTTAAGCCCAAAGAGGCCGCGATGATATGAAAACAGCCTCCTAAAAAAATGCCAAATGCTGCCATTAAACCCGATTTTCTACCGCGAGAAAGCGTCTGTGCAGCGGTGTAGAGCATGGCTGGACCCGGAATATAAGCAAAAATAATTGTAGTAATTAAAAATGTAATAAACAGCTCTAAAGAAATCATGTTTTACCTATCTTATTGTTACTATTTTTGAATAAATTTTAAGCAATTTAAAGTATATGAAATTTATAAGTATTTCAATTTTATAATCAGATTTATGGCTATAAAACTAAAAATCATCCAAAGAATAATTTAAATTCTTTGGATGATTGAAAAATAAACTTATTTAGCTTTTAGGGGCAAAGTCTTAATGACTAAAAACTAAATTCAGAGAACCTAGATTAAGCTCTTTTAAGTTCCCAGCGCTGTTTTGGGTCATTAGAGCGTTGACTAATACCTACAGATGAACCCCAGAGATGCGTTAGTACCGCATCTGGTTGGCCTTCTACAAAGATATAACCATCTTCAAATGCCCAGTTAGTTTGGTACTGGCGACCCGCACCTTGCAAGAAAACATTGCCACTATGCCAATTCACTGGTTTTATTTCTTTACCATTGGTACTGTTTAACGCTGTTTGCAATTGTTCAAAAGACTCATTTGATTTTAAGCTGACTTTTAAAATCTTTTTGACTGTCTCCATATTTTTTTCATTCGTATGTAAATTTAGTGCTTTTCTAAGCTCTAGAAGGACTTTTACGGCTTCTTTTTTGAGGTCTTGAGTATTTTCATATTCTTTATATGCTTTTCCATGAAGGTCCGCCATGCTCTCTTTCTTCATATTTTTGAGTAGAGCATCGATATTGTCATGGCGTAAATGCAATCGGAACTCTGATCTTGTAGTCCAATCTTTTTGATCCAAGACATCTAATTGTACAGAGGCAAGAATGATCTTATAGATTTGTTCATTCTGCTGAGCGAAAGGATTTTCAGACAAACCTTTAAGTTCAGGAATATCTAAAAAGAGCCAAGGAGAGGCAGCATATTCATAGAACTTTTGTTCGATGCGACGAATTGACTCATGAGCGAGTACGGCATTTAAATATTCGTTCAGCTTAGTCTCATCGAGTTTACCAACAAGTTCCGATTTAATCGTTTCTTCGCCGTTACTATAAATAAATGTCTGTAATAAATGAACAATATCAAGACAATCACTGGTTTTTAAGTGGGCGATTGTTTCTTCATCTTGCTTTGGTAAAAGACTAAGGAAATGCTCTAGGTCTTTATCAAATAATTTATATGCAATCGCATCTGTTTCAACATGAGCACCGAGCACCCAACTAGAACGGATATCTTTAACTTTGTTATAAAGCTTATTTTCTCGACCACTGCGATAGTCTTGGCTGTCAAAATACCAAAGTTCTTCGTCTATGTTTTTAACCTTGTCATGTACCGTAAAGAGTCGGTCATTTGTATGAGAATAGGCTAACTGACCCGTTTCACCACGTGCAGTTACCGCATCTTGTAAGCCATGGGTTTGTCCACCGTATGCGCTTGCGATACATGCACCTGTTTCTTTGTTAACGATTCTAAAGTTTCCACCTGGAAATCCATTAGCCATGATGAGTTGCTCCTTATAATTAGAAAGTTTTTGTAATAGTCGAAATTTATAGTTATTAGGCAAATTTCGA
>NZ_JABVBF010000200.1 GCF_013344765.1 Acinetobacter lactucae | reverse complement strand
ATGGTACAGGTACAGCACCAAGTATTAGTGTTGCTGATAGTACATATACAGACCTTGCAGGTAACTTGGGTACAGGCGATGTCTTGGATGGTACAGATGGTTTTGTTGTAGACACTGTTGCGCCAACACTCGCAATTACTACTGATGATCTAGCTCTTGCAGCAGGTGAAACAGCGAACATTAGCTTCACCTTCAGTGAAGCGGTCGCAGGCTTTGATGCGACAGACATTGCGGTAGTGGGCGGTACCTTGACTGGCCTGACTACGACGGACAACATCACCTGGACAGCGGTGTTTACACCGGATGGCACAGGCACAGCACCAAGTATCAGTGTTGCTGATAATACTTATACAGACCTTGCAGGTAACTTGGGTACAGGTGATGTACTCGATGGTACAGATGGTTTCGTTGTAGACATTATTCCACCAACACTTGCAATTACTACTGATGATCTAGCTCTTGCAGCAGGTGAAACAGCGAACATTAGCTTCACCTTCAGTGAAGCGGTCGCAGGCTTTGATGCAAGCGACATCGTGGTCGTAGGTGGTAGCTTGACTGGCCTGACTACGACGGACAACATCACCTGGACAGCGGTGTTCACACCGGATGGTACAGGTACAGCACCAAGCATTAGTGTTGCTGATAGTACATATACAGACCTTGCAGGTAACTTGGGTACAGGTGATGTCTTGGATGGTACAGACGGCTTTATCGTTGATTTGGTTGCACCAGTGGTTGGTTTCACAAATGTAACTACTAATGATGACACACCTCCATTGACTGGTACGATCGATGATCCGACAGCAACCGTGGTGGTGAACGTAGATGGTGTGGATTACCCAGCGACCAACAATGGTGACGGTACCTGGACGCTTGCAGATAATACTTTGCCAACACTCGCAGATGGTCCGCACACTGTAAGTGTAACGGCAACAGATGTGGCAGGTAATGTATCGAATCCAGCAAATGGCACGGTAACGATTAGTTCTTCTAGTATCTTGGCCTTTGATAACACTGATACAGCCGTACTTGCTCCTCAACCATTGCTTGTACAAGATGATGCCTCTTTAGGTAGCGAAACTTACCTAGCCTTGGTTTCACTTGCTGGACTTGATTTACAACTTGGTTCTGAAGCAATTGATTTTACAGTAGGCGCTGGTCAAGAAGGCAACGCGACATTTACTTACAGTGCTTTAATTGGAGTGAATGCATTATCTGACTACTCTCTAGTTGTTCAGAAATTTGATACAACGACAGGTCAATGGACTGCAATTTATGGTGGTGGTCAAGCGGATATTCTTGATCTTACTTTACTAGGTTCAACACCTGGTGTAGTGATTGATGGTTTAGAAGAAGGTCAATACCGTGCGTTCATGACTTATAACGGTCTTCTAGGCATCGGTTTACTTGGTACCTTAACAGGGACAATGGATGTCTATGATACGACACAAGTAGGTGGATACTACACCGAAGTTGCCGATGGTAATGTTATTAATGATATCAATACCAGTGGTGAAATAGACATCGTAACTCCTACGACTGTAGTTACAGCGGTAAATGGTCAGCCTGTTACAGCGGTAGATACAGTGATCAACGGATTGTATGGTACTTTGGTAATTGATCCAGACGGTACATACACTTACACACCTAACTTAGATTCCGCTGGAGTTGGTCAAACAGATGTGTTTGTCTACACTTTAACTGATCCTCTAACTGGTGATACGGCTCAAGCAAATCTCAATATTCAATTGAGCTCTGTGAAAGCGGTAGATAATGTTGTAACCGCAGAAATTAACCCAGAGCCGTTGCTTGTTGCAGATGATGTAGCTCTTGGAGATGCATCTTACCTTGTAGCTGTATCGTTAGCGGGTCTAGATTTACAATTGCTTGGTAACGAGGCAATTGAATTTACAGTTGATCCAAATCGTGAAGGTACAGCAACGTTCACATTCGATGCGATAATTACTGCCGATTTACTCAGTGATTATGCGATTGTTGTTCAGAAATTTGATGAAGCAACAGGACAATGGGTATCGATTGGTGGTACTAACCCAGAAGCATCACTCATCGATCTATCACTTATCGGTGGAACACCAACAGCTGTACTTGAAGGATTGGATGCTGGTCAGTACCGTGCATTCATTGGATATGAAGGTTTAGTTGGTGTAGGTTTAGGCGGAACATTAACTGGTACGATGGATGTTTATAATCCATACATTGTGGCTGGTTACTCTGTTGAACCGATCTCAGGTAATGTCATTAAAGATGCAAGCCTCACTGGTGAAGTTGATGCGGCAAGTAGCAATGCTGTCATCTCTGAAGTGAATGGTATTGCTGTTGATCCAACAGCTGGTGCAACAATTGTTGGTACTTACGGTACCTTGGTGATCGATCAAGATGGTAACTACACATATACACCAACTGTGAATGGAGCAAACCTCGGTCAGGTAGATCAATTTACCTACACCTTGCTTGATCCTGTAACAGGTAACACTTCTGAGGCAACACTTTATGTTCGTCTCGATAGTGACAGTGTAGATATGACTTGGAACGATGCAGATCCATCTCAACCAGCTGTAATTACTAGTCCGCTTCCAGTAGATGCAATGGATAACGTTGCTTCAGCTGAAATAGACATGGTTTATCCTGTAACAACTGAGGTACTTGATAATGCGATCAGCTATAACTGGTTACTCGGTATAGGTGGAATTGTTATCGGTTCTAGAGAAGGAACAGCGACATTTACAGTTGACCCAGGTAACCTTACTGATGCCATTATTGCAGTGAACTTCGGTTCGGTTGCAACGGTTATTGATGGTTTACATGTGGTATTAACCCGAGTAAATCCAGACGGCACTCGTACTGTGGTTGCTGATAGTTCTGATACTGGTGTGATTGATTTGTTAGGTATCTTTGGTTCTGAAGTTCAATTCAAGATTGATAACTTAAGTGCTGGTACTTACGAGTTGTTCATGGAAAGCAACACACTTCTAACAGCTCTAGGTAGTGTTACAGCAGATATCACACTAAATCATGGTGATATTACTCAACCTCCTGTACTGGTCGTTGACCCTGTAACTGGTAATGTACTCGCTGATGATAACTCTGCTGTTTATGGTACAAACTATGTGCCAGACTACATTACGACAACTTCAGTAGTAACTACAGTTACATCTGAAAATGGTAATACAGAGGCAGTTGTAGTAGGTACTCCGACAACGATCGTAGGTGCATATGGCAGCTTGATTATCAATTCCGACGGCAGCTATAGCTATCAGGCAACTGCAGATATGGCGAATGTAGGTAAAGTTGATAGCTTCACTTATACAGTCACAGATCCAGTTACTGGTAGAACTGATACAGCTACATTACATGTTCAAGTTGGTTCGCCAGATGTTGATGTAACTTGGAATACAGCAGATCCTTCGGCAGATGCAACGCTTCCAACGCCTTCTGCAACAGCTGATACTGATGATGCAACAATCAGTATGTCACCAGTGGTAGACCCAGTTGTGGATGTAGTAAGTGGTAATGTGACCATCGGTAACTTGGTTGGTTTCCCAATTCCACTTCCTGTACTCAGCAGTACGGTAACGTCGGATCAATTTGTGATTGCTGCTAATACAGTAAGCGATGTACATGTACAGTTGAACTACACTGCATCATTAAGCTTGTCTGCTTTCCCAACAACTGGATATACAATTCAGCAGTTCGTTGGTGGAACATGGGTTGATACTGCATATTCAGGTTCTGCAACTGCCTTGGCAGGTGTACTCGGTGCTCCGGCATTCTCGGCAGATGTACCACATTTGACGGCGGGTACTTATCGAGTTGTATTCAGTTTATCAAGTGTGCTTTCACTAGGTGTGGTAACTCTAGACTCTGTAGTGACAACTACAGCGACTCATCTAGACCAATACACACCAGATGGTCAAACAGACTGGATTACTGGAAACGTTCTTAATAATGATGTCGTAGAAGGTACTCAGCTCTATGTACTGAACTCAACAACTGGCACATATGAGCTAGCTGCTGGTCAAGGAGTGAATACGGGTGAAGGCACATTGTACCTATACAATGATGGCTCTTACTTCTACAAACCATTAGACAGCGCTGCAAATGCGACAGTTGATGTGATTGATTACAAGTTAGTTTCAGTGATCGATGGTAGTGAATATCCTTCTTCATTGACGATTAACTTGAGTCAAGAGTTGAATAGCCTTGCAGTAAGTACCGCGGCAAATGATACATTTGCTCTTGGTAATGGCTCTGATACCTTGATCTACAACACATTAACAGCTGCAAGTGTCACTAACGCAACTGGTGGTAACACAACTGGTGGTGGTGTAGATATATGGACTGACTTCCATGTAGGCGATACTGCAACCGATGATCAGGCTGATAAGATTGACTTAAGTAACTTGTTAATTGGTTCTCAATCTAACTTAACAATTGGTCAATATGTGTCAGTAAGCTACGATGCTGGTACTCAAACTGCGACAATCAGTGTAGACCGTGATGGTGGATTACTTATCGAAGGTACTTACACTGAAACACCATTGCTTCAATTGACTAACCTCACAGGTCCAGTCACATTGAATGACTTGATCAATAATGGTCAAATCATTTTCTAATCTGATAAGCGACTTATAAAAAAGAGCCTCCGGGCTCTTTTTTTATTTTTAAACAATACATTAACTTAGGTTTGCACATGATCATGCTATGATGTAGCGAAAGCTTTATAGAATAACAAATAATGGATAGGGACTGATTTCGAGTGACAGCATTTTTAAACTTCCAAAGACAACTGAACCTTTGGTTAGAACATATCGCTCCCCATGTTTCAGATCTTCAGAAAGAAACGATTTTATTTATATCATTTGGCCCCAAAGACCAAAGATGTAGCGTATGGCACAGTGAAAAAACAAGTTTTTCACAAGCAAAAATACAATTATTAGCTTTCATTAATGACCACTTTGTACATGAATCACTGGTTGATTATATAAAAATCGATATCGCATATAATTTAGCGAAACAAGCTTGGAAAGAAGTAGAACAGCAGGTCCACCATCAATTTCACAATAACCACTACCGTAAAGGTATTGGGTTTGATGAAAAGTGTTCAGTGGCTTTGCTTGAACAAGAGATTTATGGAAAAGCAATTATTAGAGGCTTGAGCTATGACAAACCCAACTTTTTTGATGAAACAAACCTGAATTATGCAATTAAGCAAAAATATAACGCGACTAAACCACAGATTAAACTACAAGAGCTACAAGACATTTGGACTTTTGATACCTACGCAGCATTTTATGAAAATGAGCAATTCATTAATTTAGCGAGCCGCTATGATGCGAATGGTATTAGGGCGATTTCGAGCAATAAGAAACAGCATTTTCAGTCGTTAATTGAAAAAAATTCAGCGTTTTTGCACAGCCAAATTCAAGAAAATGGCAAATTTATCTACGGCTATTTTTCTGCCTATGATCGTGACATCCGTAACTACAATACGGTACGTCACTGTACCTCACTATATGCTTTGCTAGAAACATTTGAAGTGCAGAGCAAGCCAGAATATTGGCCCAAGATACATGCTGCTATCCAATATGCGCTGACCAACTTTTATAAAGAAAAAGATTCTGAAACTAGTTTTATGATTGATGGTAAAGAAGGGGAATTTGAAATTAAATTAGGT
>NZ_JABVBF010000001.1 GCF_013344765.1 Acinetobacter lactucae | reverse complement strand
CTATAAGTGAATCTTCTAATGCTAGCTCATTGGAAGAAACAACACCTACCCATCACCGCTCACAAATTATTAAAGATTTAAAAAATATTAAAGTTAAGGATTTAAAAGTAAATGCAAATGCAGCACAACCAGATCCTATAAAAGATCCGTTACAATCATTAAATCGTCCAATTTATTCATTTAACGATATGTTGGATCGAAATTTTTTACGCCCAGTTGCTGTCCAATATAGAGAGAAAACTCCAGAAGATGTACGTGGTTCTTATCGCCAGTTCCGTAAAAATCTTGGAGAACCTTGGAATGCTGTCAATCAGCTTATTCAAGGTCGTCCTGGTCGCGCAGCAAAAACTTTAGGTCGTTTTACAATTAATACTTTAACGACTCTTGGTTTAGCTGACCCTGCAAGCCGTTTAGGTTTACCGACTGAAGAAGAGAATTTTGGTGTAACTCTCGGTTACTATGGTGTTCCTTCTGGCCCATTCCTTATGTTGCCTTTTTTCGGCCCAAGTACTTTACGTGATGGTTTTGGTTTAGCAGTAGACGCCCAAGCTCGTCCTCAGAAATATGTTATGGATGATCAAGACGGCCTTTACTGGTCAAGTAATATATTACAAGCCGTTGATACACGTGCTCAATATCTAGATTTAGATCAAACCTTACAGGGTGATCAATATGCTATGATTCGAGACTTATATCTCCAACGTAAAGCATTCCAAATTGCAGAGAAAAAGGGTGACTCGGCTGATGTATCCTTCATTGATGATGATTCAGAAGATACACCAGATGAGAATCCAAACCCTTAAAACATGAAATCAAGGTATTGCTCGGATTAAGAGTTTGGCAATACCTTGATTTTGATCATACATACTCTATGATGAATAAAGTGATCATATAAAAGGACTACCATCTCTTCTATGTATTTTATTAAACCGACACGCTCTATTCCTTATTTAGAGCAAGCTTTGGATAAATTGCCAGGCTTACAAGTCATTAACATAGATGATTTAGATTTATATGATCCAACCATCATTGCAATTGCAGATGTACAAGATTTCCTGACTTATAAATGGAATTTACCAACGATTGTAATTGCTTTTGAACACGAAGGTGCTGCTTTAGCGCATGCATGGGAAGCAGGTGCTCTTGCAGGTTGGGTGTGGAATCAGTTACCTACCGATTTAAATAAAGCTCTATCAAGAATTGATGCTCAATATAAGCGTAATCAAGATAGTCGTGATTTACCTTCGGCTGCTGAACTGCAAAAACGTTTATTGCCGAATCCAATTGATTTATTAAATTATGAAGTCGAAACTTTCTTTCAGCCTTCAGCTTATCTTTCCGGTGATTGGTATGATTATTGGAAATTAAATGATAAAGAAGTTTTATTCTATCTTGCCGATGTTTCAGGACATGGTGTAACCAGTAGTTTATTAACATCATGGATGGCAGCTTTCCATGGCCGTTCTAAAACACCAAGACAGTTAATAAAAAAATTAAATGGGATGTTGGTTCAAGAGAATATTGAAAAGCACATTACGATTGTTGTCGGTATTTTAAATCTAGAAACACATACACTTCGCTGGTCAAGTGCGGGGCACTACCCTCCACCTATCATTTTTGAACCTAATCAAGCTCCGAAAATTCTAACAACCAGTAGTTTTCCATTGGGCTTAACTGATGAACTAGAAGTTGAAGAGCATGTTTGTACATTAAATCACCAATCAAGATTCATTGTTTGCTCAGATGGAGCCCTTGAACCTTTTGACGGTGGCTTAAATGATCAGTTCCAACAATTGGTTCATCATTTGCAAAATCAATCATTTCAAGCGCCCGATCATGTAGCAGATGACATCGCCATCTTTAGTCTTTGTCGAATGAATTAATTTACGAATCAATTAATTACATAATATACGACTTAAGGACTCTTGAGTCTGAGATGGCACTATGTGATAATTTTTCTATCCTTCTCTGAAAATGGCATTTATATGTCAACAGGTCATGTTGAATATGCAAGTTTAAATGGAACGCATATTTTCAAACTTATTGGTGAAGTGCGAGCCCATTCTTGTATAAGTCTAGACAAACTTTTAAACAGAATTGAACAGCAAGAGAATGTTGTTGGTGCAATCGTTGATTTAACCCAAACAACATTTATTGATAGTACGGTGTTAGGCATCCTGGCTAAGCTAGGTTTAAAGCTTAAACAAACTCATCATATTCAAGCTGTGATGCTATCTACCAATCCAGATATCACAACCTTAGCCAACAGTATGGGGCTAGGGCAGGTTTTTGTCATTTTGAATTATTGTGGCGATCCTAACGTTTGCACATTAACGTTAACTGATGAACAGATCACTCATAATGCAATGCTAAGAACAGTTCTGGATGCACATAAGACATTGATGAAACTCAATGCAAACAATCAGAATATGTTTGAGCCACTTGTGAAGCAGTTACAGAAAGAACAAGATACGCTTGAACAGGTATCAGATAAGCAAAATGCCTGACTTTAATCATTAAGCCGGACTAGAATATGACCCTTATTTCTGTTGCTCAAATGAACTCGCAAGATGACATTGAAAATAATTTTCAAGTTATTGAGTCTTTGATTCAACAAAGTAAGGCGCAAAATGCTAGCTTGATTGTTTTTCCCGAAAACTTTATATGTTTTGCTGCAGGAAAACAACGTGAAACAGCTGAGCAATTTGAGTCTATTCAACAAAGGCTTGAGAAACTCGCACATCAATATCAAATCTGGATTGTGGCCGGCACCTTACCATGCCCATTTCGTCCAGATGGATCTACGATTCAAGATGGTCGAGTCCGGACGGTTAGTCTTTGTATCAGTCCTGAGCGTACGGAAGCACGTTATGACAAGATCCATTTATTTGATGTACAAGTGGGTGATGCTGTCGGTGGTTATCAAGAGTCTCGATTCTTTGAGCCCGGAACAGACGTAGTAGTCACATCTACCCCTTTTGGCAATATTGGCTTAATGGTATGTTACGACTTACGTTTTCCAGAGCTTGCTCTAACTCTTAGACAACAAGGCGCTCATCTTCTTACTGCTCCTGCTGCATTTACTTATACAACTGGACAAATGCACTGGCAGCTTTTGCTACAGGCTCGGGCAATGGATAGCCAATGTTATGTTTTAGGTGCAGCACAACAGGGCTGGCATGGTGAAAAACGACAAACTTGGGGACACTCTGGGGCAACAGATAGTCGTGGCCAAATTTTAAGTATGATTGGATATGAAGGGAGTGGTTTAATCACAGTACCCTTTGATTTAACAGCACAAGAACTCGTCCGCTCTTCAATGCCTCTCATGACTCACCGTAAATTGATTCACTATTAAAAGTTTAATTATTCATGTGGAAATACTTATTTA
This sequence comes from Acinetobacter lactucae, assembly GCF_013344765.1. Taxonomy (GTDB): domain Bacteria; phylum Pseudomonadota; class Gammaproteobacteria; order Pseudomonadales; family Moraxellaceae; genus Acinetobacter; species Acinetobacter lactucae_A. The sequence continues at coordinate 72,035 of NZ_JABVBF010000001.1, read as the reverse complement.
GCATTTTTTGCTTTGGGGCAAATATTCATTGTTATGCAGAGTTTGGGACAACGAACTATTTTGTTTCACCCACTGCACAGCTCAGTTCAGATATTCTTCCAGCGACACCTAAAAATATCCCCTTGCCCGCATTTGGCCAAAGAATTATTGGCTGGGGTACGGGTGCAGAAGGCGCAAGACAACGTTTAGAAAATATTCAGCCAGCAGATGTTTCTATGATTAAAAAACAAGGAGCAACGCTTGAAATGATTACTGCTTGGCAAGATTTTTATGAACAAGAGCAACAACGTAATGCAAATAATCCTACTGCTAAATATCGTGCGCGTTTAATGAAAAAAATTGCAGATCTATGGTAGATAATTTTATCTAAAACATTTTATCTTATGGAATAATTGATGTAGTTATTCCATTTTTTATGTGCGTTAATTTGTTTTATTCATAAACTATTCTGATGAACATTTAAGAAACTGAATAGAAAGCGATATACTACAAAAGTAGTGTCAATTTCTTTGAGGAATATATGGACCAAGACTGTCAAAACTTAAAGCTTGAGAATCAATTATGCTTCCTCATTTATTCAACAAATTTAGCGCTTAATCAGCTCTACAGAAAACTTCTAGCACCTTTGGGCATTACCTATCCCCAATATTTAGTGATGTTAGTGTTGTGGGAGCAGGATGACGTGACTGTTTCAGAAATTGGAGCTAAACTTTTTTTAGAATCATCTACCCTTACCCCTATCTTGAAAAAGCTAGAAGCCCTGCATTTACTTCATCGTACCCGTTCAACTCAAGACGAGAGACAAGTGATTATTACGTTAAGTGATGAAGGAAAAAAATTAAAAGATCAAGCAATGCATATTCCAGCAGGTGTACTAGAAGCAAGTTCATGTGATATGACCACGCTACTAGGCCTCAAAGATCAACTTACTAAACTCCGTACAAATATAGCTAAATAATCACCAATTTTTTACAAAATTGACTTGTTAAAATAATTAAGTCGTGTACGATATATTTGTATTCAATTTATTTTAGGAATAAAAACGATGTCATTAGAAAAAGTTGTTTATCGTGCAAAAGCTAAAGCAACCGGCGGTCGTGATGGTCGTGCAACATCATCAGACGGTGTATTAGATGTACAACTTGGTGTACCTAAAGAGATGGGTGGCGCTGGTGGTGCTGTAACAAATCCAGAGCAACTATTCGCAGCTGGTTATTCAGCATGCTTTTTAGGTGCTTTAAAATTTGTTGCAAATCGCGATAAATTTAATATTAGTAAAGACGCTTATGTAGAGGGTGAAGTAGGTATTGGTCCAATTCCTACAGGTTTTAGCATCGAAGTGACTTTAAATGTTTACTTAGTCGGTATGGATCATGAAGAAGCTGAAAAGTTAGTTGCAGCAGCTCATATTGTTTGTCCATATTCCAATGCAACTCGTAACAATATTGATGTAACTTTTAATATTGTGACTGAGTAATTTTTTAAGTTTAAAAAATGCCTGAATCATATCGGGCATTTTTATTGCTTGTTACAAATTACACTTCACTTGCTTCATTGGTTACTCGAAGCACTTCCTCAAGTGTCGTTTTGCCTGAAAGTACTTTACGCAGACCATCATCACGAATTGAACCTGAATACTCACGAGCATGATTTTCTAATTCATATTCAGCTGCATTACCATGAATCAGACGGCGCATAGGTTCATCAACTGGTACAATTTCATAAATTGCAGTACGTCCATTGAAGCCCAAATGTGAGCAATGATCACACCCTTTGGCTTCAGGTAACTGCAAAGACGGTTCATTATTAATATGCTGGAAAACCTGTTTTTCAAAAGTATCGGCTTCACGCCATGTCATACAATGTGGACATAAAGTACGAACCAAACGTTGAGCAATCACTCCAATTAAAGAGCTTGATAATAAGAAAGGCTCAATTCCCATATCTTTAAGTCGAGTGACCGCACCAATAGCAGTATTGGTATGTAGTGTTGATAAAACCAAATGACCGGTTAACGATGCTTGTACTGCAATTTCAGCAGTTTCTAAATCACGAATCTCACCTACCATGACCACATCAGGATCTTGACGTAACATTGCTTTTAAAGCACGAGCAAATGTCATATCCACTTTGGTATTCACTTGGGTTTGACCAATACCTTCGAGTTGATATTCGATTGGATCTTCAGCAGTTAAGATATTACGGGTATTGTCATTTAGATCAGATAAAGCTGCATATAAAGTCGTTGTTTTTCCCGAACCTGTAGGCCCTGTGACCAAAATAATGCCATGAGGACGATGTACTAACTGAGTTAAACGCTCATAGTCATTAGCCATTAAACCCAAGTGAGTCATGTTGAGACGGCCAGCTTGCTTATCAAGCAAACGCATAACGACCCTTTCTCCATGTGACGATGGCAAAGTTGAAACACGCACATCCACTTCACGACCAGCAAGACGTAAAGAAATACGCCCATCTTGAGGTACACGTTTTTCAGCAATATCGAGCTTCGCCATAACTTTAATACGCGAGACCAGTAAAGGTGCCAGCTCACGGCGTGGCTGTACAATCTCACGTAATTGACCATCTACACGCAATCGTACGGATAATTTCTTTTCAAAAGCTTCAATATGAATATCTGAAGCCCCTACCCGAATTGCCTCTGAAAGCAGCGCATTAATAAGACGGACAATCGGGGCATCATCTTCTTGATCCATCAAGTCTTCTGTTTCAGGAACCTGATCGGCCAAGCTTAATAGATCCGGATGATCTTCCAAACCTGCCGCAACTTGTTGTGATTCCCCTGTATCACCTGCATAGCTCGTACTTAAGAGCGCATTAAATTCTTGTTCAGTACATAATTGATAATGAGCTGGCTTACCCAAGATGCGTCTTGCTTCCTGCAATGCAATTTTTTCAGTGTTTTGACGTCTAATAATAAATACCTGATCACCGTCATAACGAAATAAAACACCATGACGCTTGGCAAAACTATATGGAACTTGTATTTGTTTCAATATTTGCATCACAATTTATAATGATGAGTAAGATGATTTTGAGTGTACTCTAAGCAGATTACAGCGTGAAGTCTGTTTAACAACTCGGTAGAGGAATTTTGCGTCTTGTTTGAAAATAATGAATATCAGCCTCACCCCCAGAATTCTTTAAAATGGTGGGGAGAGCAAAACTTTGAAATTAATCAGTCGAAAGCATGGCAATTCGGTTCAATGCTTTTTCGTTTAACACGTGGCATAAAAGAATGGCGCATCGAATATTATCGACCTTCTCTTCAAGACGATAATGAACAAGATTGGCACCCAATCGCAGATCCACATTTTGCCTTCCCGCATAATGTTCAAGTAGAACGTTATATGTTTCGCAAAACTAATTCAGAATTTTTACTTATGCCACGTCTGGCAGATCGTTCTGTAGTTATTAAACCTGTTGACCCTATTTATATTCCAGCAGGTCAACGTGGGACTTTATATATAAGTACACCATTATGGATTGCAGGTTTAGTTGAAAGTCAGCATGAACCATTGTTTGAGATTCCTGTAATTCAACCTAAAGATACGTGGTTCGGCCCTAATGCCCAGCAAGGTGAAATTTGCTATGCAACTTCTGTTGATGGGCGTACAGATTTAAATCTATTAACACCACGCGCTTTCCGTGCTGTTACTCCAATTGACTTTCATAATACCAGTAATCATCAATTACGCTTTGATCGTATGAACGTGCCAGTAACGGCCCTTCCTCTTTTTTATAGTGAAAGTACTGGTCGTTTATGGACGTCTCAAATTAAAGTTTATTATGAGGGCTCTGATCGTCCCGCACGCATTCGTATTGAAAACCGTACGCCACCTCTTGCTGGTGAAGTGACTTATGTTCATCCACCACGCTCACCTGGTGGAGCATTATTCAATATGTTTGATTCATTCTTTTAAGAGGTTTATATGGCTGATTCAAATATTCCAAAAGATATCGCTGATAGCCTCAAAAGCATATTTACCAATATCAATACCGAACGCATCAGTGAAATTTTAGTCGGTGTTGTGCTCTGTTTTATTGGTTTTGTTCTTGCCCGTATTATTTCAAATACGTTTATTAGAACCATTGGCTCACGCTTTAACGCTCACCAACGCTTGGTGTGGCGCCGTGGTATTTTTTATTTTATTTTCTTACTCTTCATTATGACGAGTTTAAAAGAAGCTGGGTTCAAACTTAGTGTATTCCTGGGCGCGGCTGGGATTCTAACCGTAGCACTTGGTTTTGCATCGCAAACTTCTGCCAGCAACTTAATTAGTGGTCTATTTTTGATTGGGGAAGGTTCTTTTGAAGTCGGCGATACGATTCAAATTACTCTGATTCGTGGCAATACAATTGAAGGCGAAGTCATTTCGATTGATTTGCTTTCTGTCAAATTACTTACACTCGACAATGTCTATATTCGTTTACCAAACGAACAGCTTATTCGCGCCCCTGTACACAACTTATCTAAATATCCGATACGGCGTATTCCGATTACACTTGCAATTAACTTTCACGAAGACATCATTAAAGTTCGCGAAGTTCTACTAAATGTGGCAGCTCATTATCCACTTGTGTTAGATGACCCAAAACCTGCAGTTACAGTTACTGCATTCAGAGAGTCATCGATTGAGCTTTTATTTGCGATATGGTGTCGCCAAGAAAATTCTTTAAAAGTTCGGGATGAAATGCAAGAACGTATCCGAAATGGATTTTTGGATAATCAAATTGAAATTCCTGTACCGAAAATGGGCTTAATTGATCGACCACCTACTGCTTTTGGTGAAGATGATATCGATCAATACAGTAATCAAAAAGAATTAAAACGAGAGCCTAAAGCTTAGGCTCTTGATTCTTCTCTACAGAAGACGGTGGTAATGGCGCAAGATAAGCAATAATCAACATTACCCCACCTGCTCCAATAAATGAAATGACCCGAGTTAATGTCGCACTTTGCGATAGATCAAGCAGAATCAGCTTTAATACCACGATTCCTAAAAGTGCAGCACCTACAAACCATAATTGACGAATCATTTTACGACTTGAGAATGTAGTTAATATAAATGCCAAAATAACCCAAAGTAATGTCAAACTTAACTGCACTACACCATTTGTCCAAATTGAAACACTCCAGAGTGGCGTTGCCCAGTAATAGTGCAAGCCCCTAACAACCACACTACTGAACACTAATAAACCAACTAAAATTGTTATAATTTTAAAAGTCCACTCTAGTGATTTATCTTGATCAAAAGCATGTTGATAAATAATAAAGAGCAGTCCTGAAAATACCGCAATTGAAAGGAAATCCGTTAAGTTAAATAAAGGAACAAAATAAAGGTACTCAGCGGAGTGGCGATCAACGCTCACAACTAACAACCAAATTAAGCTTAAACACCAAACTGAAATTTGATGTAACAGTGTCGTTTTATGAGCCTTATACGCCCAAAGCGAATAAACCACAGGAACAAAAGCCAGAGCAACAACTGGCATTTGTGGAAAGATTGCCAAACCAGCTATCGCTAACGCCAACCAACTTAAACCAGCCCAGACTTTTAAGTATCCGGACTCATCCGACTGCGGTTGAGCCATAATAAATAAGCTGCCAAGAATAATGGTACTCACAAGAAAAGTACCCTGTCGTAATATGTCGGCCCATTTATACAGCGTGAATACTTGGCTGGTAAAGGCTTCACCCAAAATGAACAACAGTAACAGGCTAATTAAAATTAACTGCAAACTTTGCCATTGCACACGTAATTTATAGTGAACAACTGCACTAAATATTGCTATTAGAGCAGTGGCAAACATCAAATATGGACTCAAACCATGATGATGCCATGTCATTATTTCTACACCAGCTACGGCGCCCGCATACATACCTAAGCATAAGAAAATGCCACTAATCATGCTGGCACTAAAATAACGTTGTTCTTTACTGTTGTATTGCAATAAATAAAAGGCAGAAATAAATTGAGCAAGTGCATATATGCTTGTACTTAGCGTTGGGAACTCTTCATTTGCCCACACCTGATAAAACAGTGCAAGTGAGCTGAGTAAAACTAAAACTACACCAATATATCGGCTTAAACGGTAGCGTTCAGTTACTCCCCATACAATTAAAGCCGTACCTTGAGCTACCCAACCAATGGCAGTCCAATGTGCTCCTTTTGCAAGCGGGAAAATTAAAGCAAAAAACGCAACCGCGAGAATGAAAAAGCTTTTTGCAAGGACCGAAAGCTGAGGATGAGTCTTTTTAATCCAGAAAGTTAATACTGCATAGGTGCCCGCCAAAACAGCTGCACCAATCGTCAATGCTTGTGTAGACTCATGTACCAAGTAAGCATGGAGGGTAAAGCCCAGTACTGGCACACTAAAAATAAGTCCCACATCTAACAGTGGTGGTAAACGAATCCCTTCGCGTTTTTCATGTGCTGACGTCCGAGATATATTTTGGCTATAACGAACACTTAACCAAATAAACAGCGCGATATGGCACCACAAAATCCAGTCTAATGTATTAAATTTTGCGGGTTCTCCATAAAATGCAATTGCACTACCACCTATAAACATTGTGGCAAAGAAAGCAATTTGATTTAAGATTTTCCAAGGCTGAATAAAATTAACCGCAGCAACTGCTAAGTTAATTACTAAGTAATAGCTAAATAGGAAGGTTACATCAGGGCGATATTGTGGAATAACTAAAGGAGCCGCATAAGCCATACCAAGTGCTAATATTGCCAAATAAATAGCTTGTTGTTTTAAGCTCAGGAATACCGTAATAGCTAATAAAATCGTAAACAGAATACTCGCTGTAGTTAGGTTGGCAATTACACCAAAATGATGTGAGAACACAAGTGTCAGGAATACAACAGCCAGCCCGACACCTTGCAATGCCACAGCAAAAAGCTGATTTTTCTTTTGCAATGTATATCCAAATGCCGTTAACACACCTCCAGCAATGGCAATAAAACCAAGTTTGACACCCAAACTAAGTTGCCAGTGCTCACTTGCAAAACGTAATAACAACACCACCCCAACCATAAGCACAGCAACAGCAACTCTTAAAATTGGATTGCCATGAATCATCCAATCTACGGCTGGTTGCCACCATGCAGTTTTTACAGGAATTGGTTGTTCTGTTTGATTGAAAGTTGCCGTTTCGGCAGAGCCTAGCATGTCAGTATTGTTGAGGCCAACCTGCTCTAGCGCTGGATTTATAACTTCAGACTGTATGGTCTCATTTACATGAACATTTTGTTTTGCTGATTCGAGGTACAACAGTCGAGTATGAAATGCACTGATGGTTTGAATCAAACATAGTAATAAAACCAGTAAAGCCCCACCAGCAATCCACATCCAGTGATTGATATAAGCAACTAATGCAACCAAGGCTGCTGCATAAATCACTGTTCTTTGCGTATGGATAGAATAAAGTGGCGCTTTCTGAGGAGAAAACTGCTGTTCTAAATGAGTTAAGCGCTCATGTAGATTTGACAGTAATTGAACTAGAATGACAGTAAGTGCAATAGATAAAGCAACAACAGCACTCTGAAATTTAAAACCAATTGAAATGGCTAAAAACAAAGTCAAAGCGATCAAAACAATGATCATTCCCTGTTTGTCTTTTTTATACATGGGCTTAGCAATATGACACCTTCATTACAGGTCATCTTACTTCAAGCCAATACAAGCGTATATTTATACATACAAAATACTGCAAAAATCATAAACCTGCATTCATAGCCGTTTTCACGTAAAATACCCGTAATTCAGATTAAGGAATTGTTCAATGCCACCATTTGTCTTGGTTGATGGGTCCTATTTTTTATTTCGTGCATACCATGCATTACCACCATTAACAACCTCTACAGGGTTACATACCAATGCAATACGTGGGGCAATTTCTGCCATTCAAAAATTAATGCGCCGTATGCAGCCAACACATATGGCCGTCATTTTTGATACGCCTGAGCCAACTTTCCGCCACAAGCTTTCACCTATTTATAAAGGTGATCGCCCAACCATGCCGGAAGAGTTATCTCAACAGATTCCATATTTGCATGCATTGATTAAAGCGCAAGGAATTCCTTTATATAGTCTTCCGGGTGCAGAGGCAGATGACATTATCGGTACGCTCGCTAAACGTGCCGTACTCGAAGGCCATCATGTACTTATCTCAACCGGCGATAAAGACATGGCTCAGCTCGTCAATGATCATGTAAAACTTGAAGATAGCTTTAAAGATCGCGTACTCGACACGGACGGTGTATTTGAAAAATTTGGGGTTTGGCCAAATCAAATTATCGACTACTTAACCCTCATGGGCGATGCATCTGACGGCATCATGGGTGTGCCTGGCGTAGGTGCAAAAACAGCAGCTAAGTTACTAACTGAATATGGCACTTTAGATAATATCATTGCCAATGCAGACCAGCTTAAAGGCAAACTGAGCCAAAATATTAAAGATAATTTAGACAATATTAAGCTTGATCATCAGCTAGCTAGCATTGTCTGTGATCTTCCTTTAGAACTCGACTGGCATGAGTTAAAGCTTACTGATCCAAACGTAGAGGCTCTACGTAATTTGTATACTGAGCTTGAATTTAGAAATCAGTTACAGTCACTTGATCATCCAAACAATCCAAACAGTTCTACTTATAAACAACAAGCTTCACAGACTGTTGTTCAAAATGAAGTTAAACCTGCTGAATCTATAGAAACTGAAGATCAAGCAAGCTTAACTAGTCAAGATGACCAGCTTGGAACAGCAAATTATCATACTGTTTTAACCCAAGAAGCATGGGATCAGCTCTGGCAACACATGCAAAATGCAGATCATTTTGCTATTGATACAGAAACTACAAGTCTGGACTACCGTATTGCCGAGATGGTCGGTTTTTCAATCGCATTTGATGCGAAAGATGCCTACTATGTTCCATTAGCGCATAATTATGAAAATGCGCCGCAGCAACTAGATCGTAATCAAATTCTGGCTCAAATTAAGCCTGTGCTAGAAAATGAAGCAGTTAAAAAAATTGGTCATCACCTTAAATATGATGCCCATATCTTTGCTAATCATGGCATAGAACTTAAAGGCTGGTATTTCGATAGCATGCTTGCATCATATGTATTGAATGCAGCAGCGACTCGTCATGGCATGGATGACGTAGCTCGTGTCTACTTAAGCCACTTAACCACCACCTTTGAGCAAATTGCTGGTAAGGGTGCTAAACAAAAGACTTTCAATCAAATTGAGATTGAAGTTGCTGCTCACTATGCTGCAGAAGATGCCCATGTGACTTATCGTTTATATGAAGTACTTTCAAACAAACTTAAGCCATTTCCTGAGCTAGAAAATATTTTATATAACATCGAAATGCCAGTTGCCCGTATTTTATCGGGTATGGAAGAAGATGGTATTCGTCTAGATCATGCCTTTTTAGATAAATTAAGCGTTGAATTTGCAAAAACGATGGAAGGGCTTGAAAATCAAGCGATGGAAATTGCAGATGAAACTTTTAATATTGCTTCACCTAAACAAGTAGGCGAAATCCTATTTGATAAATTAGGAATTAAAGGCGGTAAAAAAACTGCAACTGGACAATACAGCACCAGTGAAAGTGTTTTAGAAAAAATTGAACATCCTTTAGCGGAAATTATTCTAGAGCATCGCGGTTTAGCAAAGCTAAAAAGTACCTATACAGATCGTTTAGTTGAACAATCTCATAACGACACGCATCGCGTACATACGAGCTATCATCAAGCACTTACAGCGACAGGCCGTCTCTCCTCTTCTGATCCTAACTTACAAAATATTCCAATTCGTAGACAAATTGGGCGTCAAATTCGTAAAGCATTCATTGCGCCAGAAGGTCGAGTACTATTGGCTGCCGATTACTCGCAAATTGAATTACGTTTAATGGCTCATTTTTCTCAAGATGAAGCTTTAGTACATGCATTTCAGCATGGACAAGACGTTCACCGCCGCACTGCAGCAGAAGTATTGGGTATTGCAATTGAAGATGTGACCAATGACCAACGCCGTCAAGCGAAAGCTGTTAACTTTGGTCTACTATATGGTATGTCTGAGTTTGGTTTAATTCGTCAGTTAGGTTTCACACGTCAAGAGTCACAGAACTATATCAAACAATACTTCCAACGCTATCCTGGCATTTACGAATACATGCAACGTACCCGCCAAGTAGCATCGGAACAAGGGTTTGTTGAAACTATTTTAGGTCGTCGTCTTTATACGCCTGATATTGATGCACGAAATGTGATGATACGTAAGGCTGCTGAACGTGCTGCGATCAATGCGCCCTTACAAGGTAGTGCGGCTGATATCATTAAACTTGCAATGATTGAAGTCGATAAAATCTTGCCAAAAGATCAAGCCAAGTTGCTTCTTCAAGTACACGATGAATTAGTATTTGAAGCAGATCAAAATATTGCCGAAGAGCTCTCTAAGCAAATCGCAAATGTCATGGAATCAGTAGTAAAAATTTCTGTGCCTTTAGTTGTTGAAGTTGGACAAGGGCTAAATTGGGATGATGCTCATTAATTAGCAAAAATAAAAAAGGGCTGTGAAATACAGCCCTTTTTTTGCGTTAACTTAAAGTCCCGTTAAAAGAACTTTAGCCACTTCATTCATTAAAATCTCGGCAATATAAAGCGCCAAAAACGCCAAAATTGGAGATAAGTCAATCATTCCCATATTAGGTAATATACGACGGAATGGCGCGAGTAATGGTTCAGCTAAATCTTGAATTACTTCAATATAAGGTGAACGCGATTGAGTGAACATCACCACCCAACTCAAAATGATTGTTGCAAAAATTAAATAACGACAGAAACGAATCAAATCTTGAATCATCGTCACAAATGTCAGAATCACTAAATGAACCGGACTATTTGGCATAGAACCAGAAAGATACATCACACCGAAAATTTTCAGTAAATATAAAATAATTAAAAGAACCAACGCAGCCAAATTAAATCGGCCTTTTGCGACCGTTGGAAAAATTCGGCCAAAAATATCAACAATCTTAGTCGCCTTTACGGTCGATAAAACCACAGGATTATAAGGACTTACTGCCGCTAATTGCATTAAAAAACGGAAAAAGACCAATAAAATTGCGACATTAATTAAAATTCCAAAAATTAGCGCAGAATTTGCACCCATAGTTGTCTTATCCTATTTAAGCTATTTCGCACTGTCACTCAATTCTTGAGCCAATTCTTGACTACGCTTCTGTGCAGCAGCCAATGCAGATTGAATATTTTGGGAGATTTGTGCACGGTCAAAAACTTCAAGTGCAGCTTGAGTTGTACCATTTGGTGACGTTACGTTCTTACGTAGTTCAGAAGGAGTATTTGAACTGGTAATTGCCATTTGAGCTGCACCTAATGCCGTTTGAAGAGTCAACGCAGTTGCAACTTTTTCATCAAGCCCTAAATTTTTACCCGCACGAATCATACTTTCCATGAGATAGAAGAAATATGCAGGACCAGAGCCAGAAACCGCTGTTACTGCATCAATTTGAGCTTCGGAGTTTACCCAAATTGTTAAGCCTGTGGCTGCTAAAATCTGACTTGTTAATTCACGATCTGAAGTACCTACTACATCATTTGCATAGATACCATGCGCACCCGTCTGAACTAGAGCTGGTGTATTTGGCATAACTCGAACAATTCGGTTGCTATCAATTAAGTTTGATATCGTTTGGATTTCAGCACCAGCAATAATTGAAATAACCAATTTATCTGATAACAGTCCTTTTAAAGGACGTAAAACAGTCGCCAAAACTTGTGGTTTTACTGCCAATACAACGACATCAGCATTTTTAATTGCAGCTACATTATCTTGTGTCACATGGACTTCTTTTTCTTGCAATAGTTGGCGGATTTGCTCAACAGGATCTGAAACGGTAATACGTGTTGGCGGTAAACCTCTTGAAATGAGCCCACCAATCAAAGCTTGGGCCATATTACCACCACCAATAAAACAGATATTACTATTTACTGCACTTGTCATAACCATATTCGCCATTTACCAGATTACAAGAATAAGAAATTAAATCTGGTTGCCATCCTCCTTGCTCACAATACGGAGACTGAGCCAACCAAAATCCTTTCGGTGTAAAAACCCCAAGCATAACATTATCTACGACTAATATTTGAATTGTATGACGAAGCCAAGGCAAAATATGTGCCTCTTGAATTGCTTTTTTTAAAGGCCATTGCCCAACTCGACCATATAAATGGATTTTTTCCCCACCTTGTCGTCGAATTATTTTTAAACTTTTATTTAATAAAGATGAAGATAACCCCATTTTTTTTTGTGTAATTTGAAAATATCCTGAAGCGTAATGCACTATTTCCCCCATTTGGAAATAATGCTCTGTCTCGGTTTCAACTGGGTTTAGTTTTTCTGCAAGAAAAACTTGCTTACTCAACCTATAAAGATGATGTTGATAACGAACATAATAAAACTGGTTCCAGTGTAATGCCGCTTGTGCATCAGACTTGGAATCAATCACTTCATTTTTTAAACGCTCAACCATTTCAAATGCGGGCCGGTATTGTCCCTCACCTTTCATCCAAACTGAAAGCAATTGACGCTGACGAGCAGAGGATAATTTTAATAGCTGAGTTAAATCCAAACATTCGTCCGTACCACAATTTTGCAAATCAACTTTTAAAACTTCTTCTAAAATTTCAGAAGCGTCTTGCATCAAATAACTGGTACGACTAAGGGCTTGTTGCATTTTTGGAAATCGGTTTTGTAAGAATGGCCAAAGTTCCTCACGCGACCATGCCCGATCATAATGAATATCATAATTTGTAGGGTCAACTACATACTCAATCTCAAGCTGAGTAGCCCATTCGACAATTTGCTCACGGGTCAAATCCAAAAAAGGGCGCCAAATTGTGATATCTACGCGATAATCAATAGCCTGCATAGCAGCTAGCCCATCAACACCTGCACCCGATAATAAGCGTAACATTACTGTCTCAGCTTGGTCTTGCTGATGATGAGCAAGCACTAAAATTTCATTGGCTTGCAAATGCTGCCGATAAGCGTGATAACGTGCCTGACGTGCTTGAGCTTCCAAATTACCGTCAGTAACTTGAACTTTTTGAATAATATAAGGAATATTTAAACTCGTGGCCTGTTTAGCAACAAGTTTACCCCACTCTGCACTTTTTGATTGCAGTTGATGATCTATGTAAATTACTCGGATCTTTTGAGGGAAAATCTGAGACATCAAATGTAGTAGCAGCATTGAATCCATGCCACCACTACATCCAATAAGAAAAGAACTATTTTCTGAAAACTCTTGAGCCTGCTTTAAGACGTGATGCCTAAATTTTCGCTGCCAAACTTCATTAAACGTTGATAACGTGCTTCGCATCGTTCATTTGCATCCATTGGTAGCAACTCTTCCAAAGCTTGCTTCAAAACTACTTTTAAGTTTTGCATGACTTGCTCAGGGTCTAAATGAGCCCCTTCACCTTCATCTACTACATATTCAACAATACCTAGAGATTGTAATTTATCTGCTGTCAAACCTAAAGCTTCGCTTGCTTGAGCTGCTTTTTCAGCAGTTTTCCACAAAATAGATGCACAGCCTTCTGGTGAAATCACAGAATAAATACTATGCGACAACATGATTACTCTGTCAGCAACACCAATACCTAAAGCACCACCTGAACCGCCTTCACCGAGTACTGTTGCAACAACAGGAACTTTCAAACTTGAAAGTTGAGCAAGACTCGTTGCAATTGCTTCAGCTTGTCCACGCTCTTCAGCACCAACACCTGGGTATGCGCCCATCGTATCAATAAATGTGAAAACTGGAAGATTAAAACGCTCAGCCATATCTAATAGGCGTTGAGATTTACGGTAACCTTCTGGGTTAGCCATACCGAAGTTGTGCTTTAATTTTTCACGGGTACTACGACCACGGTGTTGTCCAATGACCATCACAGGCTGACCATCAAAACGAGCAAGACCACCTACCATCGCACCATCGTCACCAAACAAACGATCACCATGCAAGGCATCAAACTCTGTAAAGATTTCACCGACATAATCTAGAAACTGCGGACGATCAGGATGACGTGCAATTTGAACCGTTGTCCACGCTTTGGACTGAGTAGCTTTTTTCATAGGTCGAATATTATCCCTTTAATCGATAAATTTTTCCGACTGAATATTCAATTCAATGTCCCAATGCTTAAACTGCTCTTGCTCATCATGCAAGTCGGCAACTAACAATGGCCATTGTTTGGCATCACCAGAAACACTAAGCTGCCATTGTTGATCATTTATGATGGTCAGTTCAATGGCAGGAAGCATCTGATCACTTCGACTATGGTTGAGTAAAACTGCTAGGCGAAGTAATAAACATAGATAAAGTAATTTATTTCCACCAGCCTTCAAAATTTCGTTTTTTACATCATTTCGCAATTTACGACGGTGGTGAGCAACCAAATGTGAAAGATGGTTTTGATCAATTTGTGAGAAACCCGGAATATCAGAATGCTGCAATAAATAAGCACCATGACGGTGATAACCACCATGGCTAATTGCCAAACCAATTTCGTGCAAATACGCAGCTCGACGCAGTAAGTCACTGTCTTCACTCGTTAAATTAAGCGACTCCGCAACACTATCAAATAATTGTTGTGCTGTATTCACAACTCGTTCTGCTTGTTTTGGATCTGCGTTATAACGACCCATTAAAGCCTGTACACTACGATCACGGATGTCTTCATGTTTAAAACGGCCTAATAGGTCATACATGACTCCTTCACGTAATGCACCATCAGAATATGCCAAACGATCGATTTCTAAAACTTCAAAAACTGCGTACAAAATTGCCAATCCGGCTGGCAAAACTGCTCGTCGGTCTTCTCGAAGTCCTTCAAAATCAATTTCAGAAATATTTTTAAACTTAAGTAATTTATCTTTGAGTTTATATAAACCATCTCGAGTGACATTTTCTTGTTCATCACTCAAGCCCATATTCACCATAATTTGGCGGCAAGCTTTAATGGTTCCACTAGAACCAACTACAGTATCCCAGCCTTCCATTTTATAAGTTGTTGCAATAGCTGAAAGTTCTTTACGCGCAGCAACTACTGCTTTATCAAAGGCTTTTTGTGTGATTTCACCATCAGCAAAGTAGGCTTTTGTATAAGCCACACATCCCATTTGCAATGACTCTGTGTAAATAGGTTCAAACTCTTCGCCAATAATGAACTCAGTAGAACCACCACCAATATCTACAACTAAACGTCGACCACCATTTGCCATGGTATGCGATACACCAAGATAAATCAGACGTGCTTCTTCTCGTCCAGCAATAATTTCAATAGGTTTAGGCAAAATTTCTGCCGCTTTTTGAATAAATTCATGACCATTTTTTGCTTGACGCAAGGCATTAGTCGCCACAATTCTTAAGCGATTTGGCTGAACAGAACTTAGTCTTCCAACAAAACGCGCCAAACATGCCAAACCACGCTGCTGAGCGGCTTCTGTTAAGTTTTTATTCTCATCTAAACCAGCTGCGAGCTGTACTTTTTCTGACATCGAAGCAACTTTTTTAACTTCACCATGGTCTACCCGTGCAATTGCAAGGTGAAAACTGTTCGACCCCATATCTATGGCGGCAAGTAATTCTTCATCAATCAGAAAGTCAGACATTATTGAACTAAACCCATAACAATTCACGCCTAGAGTAATTCACAAGAATGCAATTGAAAAGTCATTTTCATCAACAATTAGCTGTGAATTATATTTTTCTATTTTATAAGTTAATTGTACAAGTCGATGATGAATATCGTGAGCATCCATTAGACAAATTTAGTTAAGCCTTGAATAATAGCATCAAACCCTTACATTGAACTAAGTAGCTATGTAATACTGATAGAGATAATTTCTCCTGTAATAGCACTTTTTCTAAAAAATTGGAGCCGTACCATGTCTGCGACTATTGTAAATACAACTGATGATAACTTCCAAACAGATGTTTTAGATGCTGAAACACCTGTACTTGTTGACTTCTGGGCAGGATGGTGTGCACCTTGTAAAGCAATCGCACCTGTTCTTGAAGATCTATCAAGTGAATATGCTGGTAAAGTAAAAATTGTTAAAGTTGATGTAACTTCTTGCGAAGATACCGCAGTGAAATACAACATTCGTAATATTCCTGCTTTATTACTTTTCAAAAATGGTGAAGTCGTGGCTCAACAAATTGGTGCTGTACCTCGCTCTAAACTTGTTAGCTTTATTGATGAAAACGTTTAAGTCAAAATGCTAAAAAAGAAAATACGCTATACTTTTTTATAGCGTATTTTTTTCGGCTATAAATTGACAAATTAGCTAGGCTGGCTTATATTGCATGCTCAAGAGGCACTGAAGGGAATCATCTTCGTCCGGCTTCTTACAAGACACAAACATAAAGATCGCCACTCGGCAACAGAAATTGTTTTTTCACATTTCTCTTTGAAACAATTAATCAGACTTCTGAATTGTTATTGTGTAAATACAATTGCGATAATCTTTTTTGTATGCGAGCGATTTTTCTTCTTTTTAAACCACACTCTACTCTTTCCTAATTCTGACCCTTATGAATTTAACTGAACTCAAGAAAAAACCAATCGGCGAACTAATTAAAATTGCTGAATTTATGGGCCTGGAAGGTATGGCTCGTAACAGAAAGCAAGATATTATTTTTGCCATTTTGAAACGCCATGCGATGAATGGCGAAGAAATTTTTGGTGACGGCGTTCTCGAAATTCTCTCTGATGGTTTTGGTTTTTTGCGTTCTGCCGCAGGTTCGTATTTAGCAGGTCCGGATGATATTTATGTGAGTCCTTCACAAATCCGACGCTTTAACTTGCGTACAGGTGATACCATCACAGGTACTATTCGCCCTCCAAAAGAAGGTGAGCGTTATTTTGCGTTGCTCAAAGTTAACCAGATTAATTACGACACGCCAGAAAATTCTCGAAATAAAATTTTATTTGAAAACTTAACCCCCCTTTTCCCGACCGAACAATTGGTTATGGAATTAGGTAATGGTACAACAGAGGACTTAACTGCTCGTGTTGTCGATTTAGTTGCCCCAATTGGTAAAGGTCAGCGTTCTATTATTGTTGCACCGCCAAAAGCGGGTAAAACAATGTTACTTCAAAATATTGCTCAATCAATTGTTAGAAATAATCCAGAAGTATTCCTGATTGTTCTATTGATTGATGAACGTCCAGAAGAAGTAACGGAAATGGAACGTACCGTTCGCGGTGAAGTGATTGCTTCAACATTTGATGAAGCTCCAGCTCGCCATGTACAAGTTGCAGAAATGGTAATTGAAAAAGCAAAACGTCTTGTTGAACATAAAAAAGATGTTGTGATTTTGCTTGACTCCATTACTCGTCTTGCACGTGCTTACAACACCGTTATTCCCTCATCAGGTAAAGTGTTAACGGGTGGTGTGGATGCTCATGCATTAGAACGCCCTAAACGCTTCTTCGGTGCTGCACGTAATATCGAAGAAGGTGGTTCACTTACGATCATCTCAACTGCTTTGATTGAAACAGGCAGTAAAATGGATGACGTAATTTATGAAGAATTCAAAGGTACAGGTAACCAAGAGATTACGCTTGATCGCCGTATTGCTGAAAAACGCGTCTTCCCTGCCATGAATATTAAAAAGTCTGGCACACGTCGTGAAGAGCGTTTAATGGATGATGATAAATTACGTAAAGTATGGATCCTCCGTAAGCTCCTTCACCCTATGGATGAATTAGCAGCAATGGAATTCTTACTTGACCGTATGAAAGAAACCAAAACAAATGATGATTTCTTTGATCAAATGAAACGCAAAGCTTCCACTTAACTGATTAAATCTCTAATAAAAAGCCACTCAAAAGAGTGGCTTTTTATTTGGTTGACAGAATTTACACAAAAACACATTTTGCTCATTTTTATGTAAAATTATTTATAAGTTTTTGATAATAAATATTATTATCTAAAAAAAATTAAGTTTTTTAGTAGCTTACCTCTACCTTTTCCAATATATCCGAGCTAGTTAATTGTTTTTTTCTGTTAAAAAACAGTCTGTTTTTCTCTTTTTCATACATTTTTTTGACAGACGACAGTAGTATTTCAACATTTGCAGTGATAGCATAGCGGCAGACCAGTTAGACTGCTCCATGCGTTGTTACCTAGCTACGTTTTAGGAATAATAAAAGCAAAACAGTCCAACTTAGGTTTTTTTAATCTCAAATCTTTTTTGTGAGAGTGATGCCATGTTATTCAAAAAATTCGCTGTTGCTGCTGCTGTTGCTGCTACTTTAGCTTTCGTTGGTTGTTCTAAGAAAGAAGAAGCTCCTGCTGCTGCTTCTGAAGCTGTAGCTGCTGCTTCTGAAGCTACTGCTGCTGCTTCTGAAGCTGCTGTAGCTGTTGACGCTGCTGCTTCTGACGTTGCTGCTGCTGCTTCTGACGTTGCTGCTGCTGCTTCTGACGTTGCTGCTTCTGCTGCACACTAATCTATATTCTAGATTAGACGTGAAAAAAGAGGACATTTTGTCCTCTTTTTTTTACGTCTAAATTTTGATTTTCTAATATTAAATGACCCTATATTGATGCCAAATAAAATTATATAAAGCTATCTAAAATATAAAAAAAGCAGATCAATCGATCTGCTCATTTCCAACGCGTTGTCTAAACTTCTGACCCGCTCTGAAGGTCACTACACGGCGTGCAGAAATTGGAATTTCCTCGCCTGTTTTAGGATTACGTCCTGGGCGTTCGCGTTTATCTCTTAATTCAAAATTACCAAAACCAGAAAGCTTAACCTGCTCCCCGGCAATAAGCGCTTGGCTAATTTCGTCGAAGAACAACTCGACCATTTGTTTTGCTTCACGGCGATTTAAGCTGGTTAACTCACTTAAATGATCAGCCATGTCTGCTTTAGTTAATGCTGTCATGAGGCCCTCAATGTCGCTTGATAAGTGTTTTCCAACACTTGGATTATATTGTCCATACCAGATTTAATTTCAGCATCTTCAAGCGTACGTGAAGGATGTTGCCATAATAACGCAAACGCTAATGAGCGCTTACCTTCTTCGACACCCTGCCCCGTATACACATCGAATAACCATGTAGAGTCTAAAAGTTCTCCACCAGTTTGTTCGATTAACTGCTGAATATCTCTAACATTTATATTATCAGAGATTAAAAGCGCAATATCACGTCTAACTGAAGGAAAACGTGATAATTCTGTAAAATTAGATACATAAGATTGCAAAACAGCTGTTTGATCGAGTTCCGCAACCCATGTGGTACTTAAATCAAGTTCATTTTCTAGTGATGGATGCAAACGGCCTAGATAACCAATTGATTTACCGTCTACTAAAATTTCAGCTGATTGCCCTGGATGCAACCATGCACGCTCAGAACGTACATATTCAACACTTACACGACCAGCAGCCAAGATCTCCTCTATCTCACCTTTGAAATCAAAGAAATCCATTGGTTGAGGTTTAACATGCCAAGACTCTGGTTGTTGCGAGCCAACAGCAACCAAAGCCAAAGTTGGAATCTGTTTTAGATCTTCAATACTTTTAGCATCTTGATAATCGAAACGTAACCCTAATTCAAAGAAGCGAACACGGCTTTGCTGGCGGTTGAGATTATATTGTACGCAAGGGATTAAACTTGAAAGTAGAGTACTACGCATTGCAGCCAAATCACTTGAAATTGGATTTGCTAGCATTAATGGATTTACTTGTGGGTTTAATTGCTTTTCAAGTTTTGCATCGGCAAAGCTAAAGCTAATTGCTTCTTGATAACCTAAACTTACGATAGTTTGACGTAACTCTGCAATTTCAAAGCGGTCTTTGTATTTAGCTAATTTAACATCCATGCTTGGTAAACTAATTTGGATATTGTCATAACCATCAATACGCGCTACTTCTTCAATTAAGTCTTGGTAAATAGCCATGTCATAGCGATGTGACGGAGGGATTACACTCCACTCACCTTCAGCTTTAACAGTTACCTCACAGCCTAGTCGAGTTAAAGCATCAGCAATGAACTCACCCGCGACTTGATATCCTAATAATTGGTCTACCTGAGCCTGCTTAAGGTCAATTGCTTCACGTTTAGGAAGTAGATCAGTTTTTTCAGCTACAGTAATTGGGCCAAACTCACCGCCCGCCAATTCTTGAATAAGCTGAGAAGCACGATTCATTGCAATTAACGGTAATTCAAAATCCACACCGCGTTCATAACGCTGCGAAGAATCTGTGTGTAAACCAAAACGGCGAGCACGTCCAGCAATAGCAAGTGGCGCAAAGAAAGCACTTTCTAAGAAAATGTCAGTTGTATCATCGGTTACACTAGATGCTAGACCGCCCATAATTCCGGCAATTGCCAAAGCTTTCTGGTCATCAGCAATAACCATTATATCTTCTTTTAATTCAAATTCTTGATCATTTAAAAGCTGTAATTTTTCCTGCGGCTGAGCTTGACGCACATGTACAGTTCCTTCGATTTTAGCTAGATCGAAAGCATGCATTGGTTGGCCCAATTCCATGAGGACATAGTTCGTCACATCAACCAGAATACTGTGCGTGCGAATTCCTGAACGAGATAAAGCTTGCTCCATCCACTCTGGTGTTGCAGCTTTTACATTAACGTTTTTAACTACACGTCCTAAGTAGCGTGGAGCACCATCCGTGCTGATTACTACTTTTTTCTCATCAGTGATTGTCGCATCAACCGATTTGATTTCAGGCTCATTCATTTGTAGTTGGTTAATTACAGCGATTTCACGTGCAATTCCACGAATACTGAAACAGTCACCACGGTTTGGTGTAATGCTAATATCAATGATGTTATCATCAAGTTTTAGATATTCACGGATGTTTACCCCTACCGGAGCATCATCAGGTAGCTCGAGTAAACCATCGATTTTATCTTCTAGATCAATTTCGGAAGCACCACAAAGCATGCCTTGTGATTCAACTCCACGAAGTTTACCTTTTTTGATTTTAAAATCGCCGGGTAATACAGCACCAATTGTTGCAACTGGAGCTTTCATGCCCGCACGAACATTCGGTGCACCACATACGATTTGTAAAGGCTCACCTGAACCAATATTCACTGTTGTCACACGCAAACGGTCTGCATCAGGATGCTGCTCAACTGTTAAAACTTCGCCGACCACGACACCAGTAAATGGCTTTGCAACAGGCGCGAGTTCATCAACTTCAAGACCAAGCATGGTCAACTGATCAGACAATGTCTCGCTATCAATTGCCGGGTTAACCCATGTACGTAGCCAATTTTCGCTAATCTTCATCTTTATAAACCTTTTTTAATCCTGAAAAACTGTTAGGCAAATTGGCGTAAGAAACGCACATCATTTTGATAGAACATACGCAAATCATTAATGCCATAACGCAACATTGCAAAACGCTCTACCCCTAAACCAAAAGCAAAGCCTTTGTATTTATCAGGATCAATACCCGCAGCACGTAATACATTTGGATGTACCATGCCACAGCCTAATACTTCTAACCAACGTCCACGCTCATCCATGATATCTACTTCTGCACTAGGCTCTGTAAATGGGAAATAAGATGGACGGAAACGTACTTTTAAATCTTTCTCAAAAAATTCATTCAGTAGGTTAATCAATAAACCTTTTAATTCAGCAAAACTGGTGTTCTCAGCAACGTATAAACCTTCGATCTGATGGAACATTGGCGAATGCGTTTGATCCGAATCACAACGGTAAACACGACCTGGACATACGATACGAATTGGTGGCTCACTTGTTTCCATTGTACGAATCTGTACCCCAGAGGTATGCGTACGTAGTAGGTGAGTGGCATCAAAGTAGAAAGTATCGTGCATAGCACGTGCTGGATGGTGACCAGGAATATTTAATGCTTCGAAATTGTGATAGTCATCTTCAACTTCTGGACCAGTCGCAACTGTAAAACCAGCTTTAGTGAAGAACTGACAAATTCGTTCTTGTACCTGAGTAACAGGATGGACTGTACCAATACGTTGACCACGGCCCGGCAATGTAATATCAATCGTTTCACTTGCTAGCTTTTGTGCAAGTGCTGCCTGTTGTAATACCGCTTGACGCTCTGTTAATGCAGTATTAATTGTTTCTCGAACAGCATGAATCGCAGCACCTTGTACTTTGCGTTCTTCAGGGTCCATTTTCCCTAATGCTTTCGATTGTTCTGCAAGCTGGCTTTTTTTCCCTGTAAATTGCACACGCACCTGATCAAGTGCAACAAGGTCTTGAGCTGCTGCAATGGCAGCAAGCGCTTCTGTGGTCAGGGCTTCCAGTGACATATTAACTCTCAAAGCAACAAATTTAAAAAATATAATAAAACACTGCATTCTAACAGTTTTTCATCGAATTG
This sequence comes from Acinetobacter lactucae, assembly GCF_013344765.1. Lineage (GTDB taxonomy): Bacteria > Pseudomonadota > Gammaproteobacteria > Pseudomonadales > Moraxellaceae > Acinetobacter > Acinetobacter lactucae_A. The sequence goes on along the minus strand of NZ_JABVBF010000001.1, from coordinate 49,547 downwards.
ATGAAGTTTATCCATCATGAAAAATGTATTAGGCAACAAAAAGATAAAACGTATAAGATAATAGCATCGTCAATGAGATCAACTATTATGGCGCTTAATCGGATTTGGAAACAACAACTTACGCTTGTGACATACGGTAATGAATACCTCCGTCAGAATTTAAGCTTTAACCAATGGCGACAACATCATATTTTCGACCATCATAGTTTTCAGTTTCGTGACTTAACTTCTCAACATTTGTTGGCCCAACACTTTCAAGTCTGGCTAGAAGCATTAAAAAAACAAGGCACCTCAAAACTCAGCTTACATTTATCAAGCCTTCTCAATGAAGAGCAAAATCCAAACGGTAATGTCGAGCTCTTACCTTATACTCATTTTATCGTGAGCCATCAGAATGATAAGAAGTTTGCTTGGATTTTTGGCCATGAGCTTGCCGAATGGTATAACAATGATAATGAGTTTGAAGCCCCTGCCTCACAAACCTGTGAGCTTCGTTTAGAAACTTTCTGGCGTTTTGAACTCAATGAAAAATTATCAAAAAAAATTGAAGCTGATTTAAAAAATCCGCTATGGCAAGAAATAGCTGATTTTATGGATAGTGAATTATTTCATAGTAAATATGCAGCAGGCTTTGAGGAACCAGAACTTCAAAATGTTCTTTTTGATGGTACAAATATTAAAAGCTTAGAGCCAAAACTTGCATTAATTCCTGAGAGTTATCCCGCAGATTATGCTCATCAACTTTTATCTCGTACTCAAGCATTAGCCGACTATTTAGAACAAAAGAAACGTAGTGCAAATGATCCTTTAGGAGAAGAGCTAGACCAAGAGCAACTCATCAATTTAAGAAACTTTACGCAAAAAACTGATGATTTGTTTGCCAAACTTATCGTAAAGGTTGCCAACCATTATCAGGCGGCTCAGATGGTGCCCGTAGTTAAAGCCTCTCCATTTGAGCAACCAAATGAAAATCCAAAGCATCTCAAGTCTCACCATCATAAAGGTAATGGTTCAGGCGTGATTAAGCTGATTGTTTTGACGATTATTATTTGTGCTTTGGCTTATTATTTTGGTCTTTAAAGATTAAAGCTCCCATTGATAAAATAGTTCTGTTATTTCGGGGCCGAACTCAGGTAGTTCGGTTCCCCCAATTAATTTGGCTCCCATTTTTTCATAAAAAAACCGGCTTGGATTTTTATTAAAAACTTCTAAACGAATAAAAGCATAACCTTGATTTAAAGCGCATTGATAGAACTTTTGGAATAACTCACGGCCTATGCCTTGTTTTTGAACTTCTCTTAAAAGATAAAAAGCAAGAATCTCAGCAATATTATTTTCCGGATTTAGATAACCATCGAGAAAGCCTTTTACTACACCCTTTTCAGTATAGATAAACAACTTATGATTAGGGCTTGTGGCTATTTCTTTCCATAAAAGTTCTTTATCTAATACTTTAAGCTCATCTAATATTTCTTGCTTAAGCATACCAGTATAGGTTTCTTTCCACCCGTTTACATGCACTTCTGCAATAGATAATGCATCATCTAAGGTAGCTATACGGATCTCTCTTTCGTTCAATGTTTTCAAACTACCTCCATACCTAAGTACTTCTCAAAGCTAAGCATTAATTTGTTTAATATAAACTTATTGAGTTAAAAGCAGCTCTCGAACATGCATTAAAGCAAAACCCAACAAATTTAGTCCTTGCCATAGAGATGGATCTTGGATATAGGGATGGTCTTGCGCCATACCAATACCCCAAATTTTATCGACTGGAGATACTTCAACCAAAATACAATCTTTCGTTGCTAATAAGAATTTTTTCAACTCAGGATGCTGTGAAAATTTAGCAAAATTCGCCTGCACCACCATGTCAAAACGTTTTTCTCGCCATATCTGTTCATCATAATTACGTACTTTACGACCTAGCTGTTTGGCTTCATTAGGATGTTTAACTTGCAAAATCCGTGCAAAATTTCTTCATCATTAAATATTTTTGCTTTTTGCGCCATCATATAATGCTCAGCAGTAAAGTATTCATCACCTTCCACTTTAAATTGCGCAGGAAACCACTGGCTAAAACAACTTTTATCAACAAGATCAGCTTGTTTAGGAGTATGCCCCCAGAAGTATAGATATTTGAATTGGTGACCTTGCTGTACTTTTTGAATTAAATCATTAAGAAATTTTTCGTCTTTCATCATTTATCTCTGATTATTATCTTTTTTAAATTAGGACCACTAAAAATAAAAAAAGACCGCTAAAAAGCGGTCTTTCTTTGAATCTCTAAGCTTATGCAGCTAATGCACCTTTAGCTTTTTCAGCTAAAGCAGCAAATGCTACTGCATCATGCATAGCGATGTCAGCTAATACGCGACGGTCGATGATCACTTGAGCTTTTTTCAAGCCATCGATCATACGGCTGTAAGACAAACCGTTTTGACGAGCACCAGCATTGATACGCGCAATCCATAAAGCACGGAATTGACGTTTCTTTTGACGGCGGTCACGGTAAGCGTATTGACCAGCTTTGATTACCGCTTGGAACGCTACGCGGTAAACGCGTGAACGAGCACCATAGTAACCTTTAGCGCGAGCAAGAATTTTTTTGTGACGACGATGAGCCACTACACCACGTTTTACACGAGCCATTTATAATCTCCTTAGATGTATGGGCACATACGACGAACTGAATTCATGTCAGAAACATGAACCATTACACAGCCGCGTAATTGACGGATACGTTTAGCAGATTTTTTGGTCAAGATGTGGCGCTTGAACGCTTGTTTACGCTTAAAACCGTTTGCAGTCGCTTTGAAGCGTTTAGCTGCACCACGGCGAGTTTTTAACTTAGCCATAGTAACCTCTTTTAGGCACCTGTTCGGCGCGATTGCACCATTGCAAAATCGACCTGCAGGTAAGGAAGCGCGTATTTTATAGCATGCTGACTAAAATTAAAACTATTAGTTACGGTTTTTATAGGTGCAAAGAAAGACTTTTCGATTTCAACTGTGGCAGCGATATCAATAATAAATAAAGCACCTGGGCTTTTTTCCATTTATAATACGATCAAATTATCAACATATGATATTCCCAATGCAGAAACATGATGCATTTGCCGCCTTACGCTATAGAGATTTCTCAATTGTTACGATTAATCAATTTTGCTTAACTTTAGCAATTCTGATTCAAGAAATTATTGTTGCTTACTCACTCTATCGAATCACCAAAGACCCACTGACTCTAGGTTTAATAGGACTTGCTGAAGCCATTCCTTTTATTGCGCTTTCTCTTTGGGGTGGCTATTTTGCAGATAGGTTTAATAAACAAATTATTATGAAAATCTGTTTGTTTTTTTCGGTTCCTCTTCCTTTAGTTCTTTGGTTGCTATTCCATCTGCATGGTTTAGGTCATATCAGCGTAAATTTCCTTTCTTGGGGTATTTATGCTGTTATTTTTGGCTTAGGTACTATACGTGGGTTTTACAATCCTTCTGCAACATCTTTAAAGCCATTTTTAATTCCCCGTGAGCTGTATGCAAATGGTGCAACATGGACGACAATTGGTTGGCAAAGTGGTGTAATTATTGGACCTATGCTTGGTGGTTTTATGCTGGCCTATTTAGGCCGAGAAACCAGCCTATTTAGTGTTGCGACGTTACTGGGCATTTGTTTTATATTAATTAATTTACTGCATAAGCGTAGTTTTCCTAAAATAGAAACTGCGAATGTTTTAGAAAGTTTAGGAGATGGTTTTCGTTTTATCTGGAAAACCAAAATTGTTCTTTGGGCGATTTCTCTTGATTTAGCTTCTGTTCTATTTGGTGGAGTCATCGCGTTATTGCCAATTTTCGCAGAAGATATTTTGAAAGTTGGTCCAGAAGGACTGGGATATTTGCGTGCGGCACCATCTATTGGTGCGCTCGTCACTATGATTGCTTTGACTCGTTTCCCACCAACTCAGCATGCATGGCGTAACATGTTACTTGCCGTAGCCGGTTTTGGAGTATTCACCATTTTATTCGCCTTCTCGAAAAATATGTGGTTATCTCTATTTGCACTGGCGATGACAGGTGCTTGTGACAGTATTTCGGTTGTAGTTAGACAAACTATTTTGCAAATTTTCCCGCCAGAAAATATGCGTGGTCGCGTAGCTGCTGTAAACGGAATGTTCGTTTCATCAAGTAATGAGCTTGGTGCATTTGAATCAGGTTTGGCAGCAAAATATTTGGGAACGATTACAGCAACTATTTTTGGTGGTTGTATGACTTTGGTCGTTGTTACTTTCTGTTGGCTAAAAACCAATGACTTATTTAAAGTCGATATTACTAAAAGCTCAGAAGACTAATGAATTCATTTTAATTTAAGCATCTTCGGATGCTTTTATTTTAAATAAAATCTGTAATCACCCAATAAATAAAAATATAACGCCCAGCCTTCGCAATCAAAACTATAATTAAAAAGCGCCAAAAATTTTCTTTGAATAAACCAGCAACTAAAGTAATTGGATCTCCAATCACTGGTGTCCAACTTAGAAGCAGCGAATAAAATCCATACTTATGATAAAAACGTTGAGCTTGTTCTAAACGTTTTTCAGAAACCGGGAACCACTTTTTGTGTTTAAACTGCTCTATTTTTAAACCTAGCCACCAGTTCACACACGAGCCCAGTACATTTCCGAAAGTGGCGATAGAAATTAGAAGGAAAGCAGAATGTTCTTTTTTTAATAACAAGGTGGCGAGCACAGCTTCGGATTGTAACGGTAATAATGTGGCCGCCCCAAAAGCACTCAAAAAAAGTAAAAAGTAACTTAGCATATTAAATTAGACCAAATCACCTTTCACTTTATTCATTAAGGTACCAATAAGAATTAGATAACTTTAATTGATAATGCTTTTTGTATCGCAGGACGTGCCGTCAAGCGAACAATATATTCTTGTACATAAGGATAATCTTCTAATTGAATACCCTGCCATTCATAGCGCAAGATCCAAGGTAAAATTGCCATATCAGCAATAGAGTATTCACCTGCAACAAACTTCTGACCAATGAGCTGTTTATTTAATACACCATATAAACGTTTAGTTTCATTTACATAGCGGTCTATCGCGTATGGAATTTTTTCTGATGCAAAACGGTTAAAATGATGATTCTGCCCAAGCATAGGCCCTAGCCCACCCATTTGCCACATGAGCCATTGTTCAACTTCAACTCGCTCTTGCTCATCGGTTGGATAAAATAATCCCGTTTTCCGTCCTAAATATTGCAAGATAGCACCTGATTCAAATATCGAAATTGGCTCGCCACGAGGTCCATTCTGGTCAACAATTGCCGGAATTTTATTATTTGGAGAAATTCTCAGAAAGTCTGGCTGAAATTGATCATTTTCTAAAATATTGATTGGGTAAAGGGTGTAATCCAGTCCCATTTCTTCTAAGGCAATTGTGATTTTATGTCCATTGGGAGTTCCCCAATAATATAGATCAATCATTCTATTTTCCTATTCATCGTTATCATGACTGCGTCTTGCGTTATAGCATGTTTTAAGAGGGGCGATGAGGTTTCCAACACTAAAAAATACATAAAATTCAAGAATTGAATTTCTTTCAAAATATAGCAATTATCTTAAATAGAACTGAATAGAGAAAAGTGAAATCATCTTTATTATTGTAATGCGGTTATAAAAAAGCACTGCTTTTGCAGTGCTTTTTTTGAGTATTACTTTTTCTTTTTCGGTCCAAGTAACATACCCATTTGACGGCCTTCCATTTTAGGTGCTTGTTCCACAACCCCAAACTCAGCGACATCAGCTTCAATCTTTTGTAATTGAGCTAAGCCAAGTTGTTGGTGAGCCATTTCACGACCACGGAAACGTAAGGTGATTTTCACTTTGTTTCCTTCTTCAAGGAATTTCAAAATAGCACGAAGCTTAACTTGATAATCACCAACATCAGTTGCAGGGCGCAGTTTGATTTCCTTCACTTGCACTTGATGCTGTTTTTTCTTCGCATCTTTTTGCTTCTGCTTAAGGTCAAACAAGTGCTTGTTGTAATCCATAATTTTACAAACAGGCGGCTCGGCGTTTGCAACGATCTCAACTAGGTCAAGATCTGCCTCTTCAGCAGCGCGCAGTGCTTCATTTAATGAAACAATTCCTTTTTGCTCACCGTCAGCACCAACGAGGCGTACTTCTTTTGCACGGATCTCGTCGTTAATTGCTGGACGGTTGCTTTTTGCACCTTGTTGTTGGTTACGGTCAGGCTGTTTAATCTTTCTTACTCCACAATATACCGGCCACGTTCGGCGACGGCAGACTTCACTAAGTCAATGAATGCATCTACTGACATAGTACCTAAATTTTTTCCTGAGCGAGTACGCACATTCACTGTACCTTCTTCAACTTCTCGATCACCAAGAACTAACAGGTAAGGAATACGCTCTAGAGTACGCTCACGAATCTTAAATCCGATTTTTTCATTTCTCAAGTCAGAAATAGCACGAAGGCCATTTTCTTTGAGTTTTGCTACGACGTTCTCACAAGCTTCAGCTTGAGAGTCCGTAATATTCATGACACATGCTTGTAACGGCGACAACCAAGGTGGCATGAAACCAGCGTAGTGTTCAATTAGTATACCAATAAAACGCTCAAAACTGCCAAGAATTGCACGATGCAACATAACAGGCTGATCACGATCATTGTCTTCAGTCACATAAGACGCATCTAAACGTTCTGGTAAGTTGAAGTCACACTGAATAGTACCACATTGCCATACACGTCCGAGACAGTCTTTCAATGAGAATTCAATTTTCGGACCGTAGAACGCGCCTTCACCCGGTTGTAATTCCCAATCCAGACCCGCTGCATCTAAAGCATCTGCTAAAGATTTCTCAGCCATATCCCAAAGCGCATCATCACCCACACGTTTTTCTGGACGTGTAGAAAGCTTCATTTGCACTTCTTCAAAGCCAAAATCTTTATAAACATCTAAAGTAAGTTTAATAAAGTCTGCAACTTCTTGACCGATCTGTTCTTTAGTACAGAAGATATGGGCGTCATCTTGGGTAAAGCCACGTACACGCATAATGCCGTGTAAAGAACCTGATGGTTCATTACGATGACAAGAACCAAACTCTGCTAAACGAATTGGTAGATCACGGTAAGACTTCAAACCTTGGTTGAATACTTGCACGTGACATGGGCAGTTCATTGGCTTAACCGCATAGTTACGATTTTCAGAATGAGTCGTAAACATGTTGTCTGCGTAGTTCGCCGCATGACCTGATTTTTCCCACAATGTAAAGTCTACAATTTGTGGTGTTTTAATCTCAAGGTAACCATTGTCTTGCTGAACTTTACGCATGTATTGTTCAAGTACTTGGTAAATAGTCCAGCCATTTGGATGCCAGAACACCATACCGGGTGCTTCTTCTTGCATATGGAACAAGTCTAAAGCTTTACCAATTTTACGATGGTCACGCTTTTCAGCTTCTTCGATACGTTTGATATATGCAGCGAGCTGTTTTTTGTCTGCCCAAGCTGTACCATAAATACGTTGAAGCTGTTCATTCTTTGCATCACCGCGCCAGTAAGCGCCAGAGATTTTTGTCAGCTTGAATGATTTTAAGAATTTGGTGTTCGGTACGTGTGGACCACGGCACATATCCAAATAATCTTGATGGTAGTACAAGCCCATTTGTGTTTCTTCAGGCATGTCTGCAATCAAGCGTAATTTGTATTCTTCGCCACGTGCAGTAAATTCAGCAATTACTTCATCACGTGGTGTCATTTTTTTAACGACATCGTAATCTTGGTCGATGAGCTTTTTCATGCGCTCTTCGATCGCTGCCATATCGTCTAATGTAAACGGACGGGGCATCCAGATGTCGTAGTAAAAACCTTCTTCAATGACTGGACCAATCACCATCTTAGCTTCAGGGAAAAGCTGTTTAACAGCATGTCCTACAAGGTGTGCACAAGAATGGCGAATGATTTCAAGACCTTCTTCATCTTTTGGAGTGATAATTTGTAAGGTCGAATCTTCGGTAATTAAGTCACATGCATCAACTAAGCGATCATTTACACGGCCAGCAACAGTATTTTTTGCTAGACCAGGCCCGATACTTTGGGCAACTTCCATAACAGATACAGCGTGATCAAAACTCTTTTGATCGCCATTTGGCAATGTGATAATTGGCATAAAAAAATCCTTAAGGAGTGATGCCCTATACGAAGGAGCATTTCACCGCGAGATTATGATCGAGGCGAACCTCAAAATATAAAAACGGTGTAAATCAAAGTTAAAAAACCTGAAAGATTTTACACTTGTTCAAGCAATGTGAAAACCTTTGAGTCCATAAAATCATAAATACATTTTGCTTATCAGGTAAACAGCAATAAATGACTTAAAAAATATATTGAGGCGATTTTTAAATATATTTAGCACAAGTGGTTTAAGATGAAGAAAATAGCATTTCTGCTCATTTTTTGACTGGAAGGTATCGCCCTTTAAGACTAAAGCATAAATGCTTTGATTAATATTAAGTCATATTTTCAAAGAATGAATTAAAAATAGAACACGGAGTTGTTTCACATGGTTAGTGCTTATGACGAGTTACCACGCACCCCCGCAAACTTTGTTGCGTTATCACCTCTACGCTACTTAGAGCGTGCAGCTTATATTTATCCAGATCAAGCTTCGATTATTCATGGTAAGCGTCAAATTTCATGGAAAGAAACTTACCAACGTTGTTGCCAATTTGCATCTCAGCTCAAGCAACTGGGAATTGAAAAAAATGATACGGTATCTGTCTTATTGCCAAATATTCCAGCCATGATTGAAGCGCATTTTGCAGTTCCTATGGCTGGTGCGGTACTCAATACTCTTAATACACGTTTAGATGCAAAAACAATCGCTTTCATGTTAGAGCATGCTGAAAGTAAAGTGCTGTTGGTTGACCCTGAATTTGTAAATTTAGCAAGAGAAGCCCTCTCACTTATTCCAAACCAACACATTATTGTGATTGATGTAGCTGATACGGAATACGAAGGTGAAAACCAGTTTTTAGGTTCTTTTGAATATGAAGAATGGATCGCTCAAGGCGATATTAACTTCTCTTGGCATTTACCAGAAGATGAATGGGATGCGATTAGCTTAAATTACACTTCTGGAACTACAGGTAACCCTAAAGGTGTGGTCTATCATCATCGTGGGGCTTATCTTAATGCTGCGAGCAATATCTTGGCTTGTGGAATGAAACCGCGTGCTGTGTATTTATGGACACTACCCCTCTTTCATTGTAATGGCTGGTGTTTTGCATGGAGTATCGCAGCAAGTGGTGGAACCAATATTTGTTTACGCAAAGTCGATCCAGAATTAGTTATGCAACTCATTGCAGAACACAAAGTTGATTATTTCTGTGGTGCACCTATTGTTCTTTCAATGATTCTTAACTTACCTAAAGAAAAACAAACGGAATTTGATCACCATGTTGAAGTTATGGTGGCTGGAGCAGCGCCTCCTGTTGCCATTATTGAAGGCATGCGCAACATGGGGATTAACGTAAACCACGTATATGGCTTAACAGAAACTTATGGACCTTCTGCACTATGTGCCTCTCAATCTGGATGGAATGAGTTATCAATTGCTGAACAAGCCCAGCTTCATTCCCGCCAAGGCGTACCCTACCCATTACAAGATAGTATGCGTGTGTTAGATCCCGAAACTATGGAACCTGTCCCGAATGATGGACAAACCATGGGAGAAATTATGTTCCGTGGCAATATTGTGATGAAAGGTTATTTAAAGAATCCTCAAGCAACTCAAGAAGCATTTGCAGGTGGATGGTTCCATACGGGCGACTTAGCCGTTTGTCATCCAGATGGTTATGCAAAAATTACTGATCGTTCGAAAGACATCATTATTTCAGGTGGAGAAAATATTTCATCTTTAGAAGTGGAAGATGTTTTATATAAACACCCTGCGGTATTAACCGCTGCAGTCGTTGCTAAACCCGATGCACGTTGGCAAGAAGTACCATGTGCGTTTATTGAATTAAAGATGGGTACTACGGCAACACCTGAAGAAATTATTGCACATTGCCAAAAAGAGTTAGCGCGCTTTAAAGTTCCTAAAGATGTGGTCATTACAGAAATTCCAAAAACATCGACCGGCAAATTACAGAAGTTTATTTTGCGTGAATGGGCAAAAGAACGTGCTGAAAATATATAAATAAAAAAGCGACGCCTTGAGCGTCGCTTTTTTATTTAATCGCATTTAGCCTTGATCAGACAATAAAGCAATTTGCTGCACATAGTTCACAAATTTACCTTTTGATGCCTCAAGCTCTGCTTCACTCACTTCTTGAGTTTTATCACGCTTGATTCTCAATACATGCTGACGCAAGGTGTGACGCTCCGATGCATTATAAATTTTACTAAATTCATTAATTGCAGGGTCACCTTGTTCGATCATACGATCAACCCAACGCATCAATTGAGCCTGCTTTTTTGCGCCTTGCTGCGGAGTTAAATAAGACAAAATAATGGTCTCATCTTCATTACGCAATAATTTACCAATACGTTGAAACTGACGACGACGAGCTTCAAAAGAACTAATGTTCTGTACTTCCATTAACGCATCAATTAAACGTTCATCAACTGGGAGTTTTTGAATCTGCTTAATAGAAAGTTGTGCTAATTGCTCACCCAAAGCAGCCATACGTTGAACTGCTTTTTTCTGTTCTGTCTTACTTGCACGTCCTTCTAAAGAGCCAAAATCTTCTTCAGTATAACGTTGGGGACGACGTGCCACGATTAATCTGCCTCATAAAATTTTGCGGCGAATAACGCCTGTACTTCATTTAATGCCTGTTCTTCGTCGGTACCATCAATGACCAATCGCAAAGTGGTCCCTTTACCTGCACCTAACATCAGCAAAGACATAATATTTTTTGCATCTACTAAATGATCGCCTTTTCCAATTTGGATCGACGAACGAAATTTTGTAGTGACCTCTATCAGTTTTCCTGATGCACGAGCATGTAAACCGAGTTTATTAATTACATCAACAGTTGTGTCTATCATGACCAGTGCTTCATTTCTCTGTGTAAGACCTGAACAGACCATTCTGCCTCAAGTGCTTGTTTTAGTCTATCTACGATATAAACGGAACGATGTTGACCACCAGTACAACCAATAGAAATCGTCATATAGTGACGATGTCCTTCAGCAAATGCTGGAAGCCATTTTTTTAAGAAGTGAAGAATATCATCAAACATTTCGTTTGCTTGCGGACTTGCTTCTAAAAATTGTCTTACTGGCTCATCCAAACCAGAAAAACGTCTCAATTCTAAATCCCAATGCGGATTTGGTAAATGCCGTACATCAAAAACATAATCAGCATCTAAAGGAATGCCATGTTTATATCCAAATGACTGCAATATGACAATAAGCTTATCTGACTGCCCCAATTTAGACAGTAAAATATGCTTTAAATCATGAACACTTTTATCCGTTGTATCAATATGAACCGTGGCACGGAACTGAATTGGGAGCAATAACTGCTTCTCTTCATGAATACACTGCAACAGACTTTTAAAACGATTGGCCAATGGGTGTGGACGACGCGATGCACTAAAACGTGCGATCAAATCCTGATCTTGCGTGGTCAGATAAATCACGTCAACCGTGCCATGTTTTTGTAGTTGCTCAAAAACATGATCGAACTCTTGCATATCTGCACGAGTACTTCGAACATCTACACCTAATGCCAACTGCTCTAAATTATTTTCATGATCTAGCTTTGCCACAATTTCAGGCAGCAATGCCAAAGGCAAATTATCAATACAGTAATAGCCCAAATCTTCTAACACTTGAAGAGCCGAAGATTTTCCTGAACCAGACTGTCCTGTCACGATAAGTATACGCTTCATGGCATGGCTGTCCTTTGATCTGTTTATTGGGGTGTAAAGGCAACTTCTAAATTATCAATCAAACGAGTTGCACCCAATTTTGCCGCGACGAACAACACAATATCACGATCAAACTGAGTAGCAGGTAGCAGATTTGACTGACGAGCTTCGACATAATCCACAACAAACCCATTATCTGTCAACTGAGTTTTGATATCTTCTAAAACTTGTTGTAGATCTTTGCCTTGATGTAACTGCTGTTCAGCTTGTTTCAAACTTTGATAAATAACTGGAGCGACCTGACGTTGCTCAGGACTTAAATAGCCATTTCTTGAGCTAAGAGCTAAGCCATCTGCTGCACGAACAATTGGCACACCAATTACTTCTAGCGGGATATTTAAGTCTTGTACAAACTGACGAATCACTGCTAACTGTTGGTAGTCTTTTTGACCAAAGAAAGCATAGTTAGGTTGCACAATATTAAAGAGTTTAGTAACCACCAAAGCTACGCCATCAAAATGCCCAGGACGTGAACTACCACATAAAGCATCAGTAATTTGGCTAACACTTATGTTGGTTAACCGTGGCTGAGTACCATACATTTGCTCAACTGATGGTGCAAAAATAATGTCACAGCCTACATCGGCTAATAGACGACTATCTTGTTCTAAAGTACGAGGATAGTTATCAAAATCTTCACCCGGTCCAAATTGAGTTGGATTTACGAAGATACTAACAACCACAACATCACATAACTTTTTCGCTTCACGAACAAGTGTGAGATGTCCTTCATGTAGATTTCCCATTGTTGGGACAAAACCAATAATTTTACGTGCAGCTCTAGCAGGATTTAAAGAAGCAGCAAGACCTTGTATGGTGGTTTCTGTTTTCATGAATTACAGCTCAACGTGGAAAGTATGTTCTTTGGCTGGAAACGACTGATCCTGTACAGCAGCATGAAAAGCTTTAAAAGCATCTAAGATTGCTGTTTCACCAGATTGTTCTTTCATAAAGTTACGGACAAAACGCGCAACTCGACCAAAAGTTAAACCTAACATGTCCTGTACTACGAGTACCTGACCATCAGTCGCATTACCCGCACCAATACCAATCACAGGGGTATTTGGAAATAGTTCAGCAATTTCTTGTCCTAACTGAGCAGGAACACATTCAAGCAATAGAACTGCCGCACCCGCTTCAACCACTGCTGTACAGTCAGCAATAAGTTGATCAGCGGCTTCACGTGTTTTAGCTTGTAATTTGTAGCCGCCAAATACATGTACAGATTGAGGAGTTAAACCTAAATGTACGCACACAGGTACACCATTACGTGTTAAAACCTGTACAGTTTCACTTAGCCACGCGCCACCTTCGATTTTGATCATCTGGGCACCAGCTTGCATGACTGTTCTTGCGTTTTGCAAAGCATCATTTAAGGTTGCATAACTCATAAATGGCAAGTCAGTCATAATCAAGGCATGTTGGTTACCACGACGAACTGCTGCCGTGTGATAAGCCATGTCTTCAACAGTTACAGGTAAAGTTGAGTCACGACCTTGAATTGCCATTCCAAGAGAATCACCAATTAAGATAGTATCAATTTCAGCAAGTTCCATTGCTTTTGCCATACTCGCATCGTAACAAGTTAGACAAGAGAACTTACGTCCTTCGGCTTTAAATTTTCTTAAGTCACTTAGACTAATCATGATGGTATCCTCTACAGGAGTTTGCAGAACGTAATAAGTCGGGTTTTAAGCCCAAGACTCATCAGCAAGTACAGTCAGCGTCGGCTGCTGTATCAGTTCTAAATTTTTAAGTGGCTGATCATTAATATGTAAATCAGCGTCTAAATCTAATAAAGGAATTACAACGAAATCACGCTCTAGAATTCCAATGTGCGGCACTGTTAAGCGCTCATTTTGAATTTTTTCATTGCCATATATAAGCAAATCCAGATCTAAAGTCCGCTCTCCCCAACGACGAAGGCGTACACGACCAGCTTCTTGCTCAAATCGCTGTAACTGATCTAACAAATCTAAAGGCGTGAGATCTGTATTTAGCTCTGCAACTGCATTTAAATAATTTGGTTGATCTTGAGGCCCCATAGGTGGACTTTGATAAAGTTTAGAAACTTTCACTCCACCTAAAGTTTTAAGCTTAGCAATGGCTTCAGATAAGATTTGGCGCGAATCACCCAAATTACTTCCTAAACCAATATAGGTCTTCGTTGTCATTGCGTTGGCCCAAAAATAACTTGGCTTAAATCGCGTTGTACTCGCTTACGCTTCAAAATCGGATGGTCGCTCATCACGCCTGCGTCCAAAGCAGTGGCTTTTTCGACGAAACGACCCATCGATTGTTCTTGTCGAGCACGTTCTTTTTTCCCACGACGGCTGCGTGGTTCAGGAATATCAACCAAAGGTTCGATTTCCGTCTCAACTTTATTGTTTTCAACAGGTTCAGCAACGGCTTTACGACGGTTTCTAGCTTTCTGACGATTGTACTGGCTAATTGCAGCTTCTTTTTCGTCATTCGACATTTCTTGGTAGGCTTCCCACCAGCTTCCCATTCCTTGCGTGGTGTCATCACCTGACTTTTCACGAAGTAACAAGAAGTCAAAACCAGCACGGAAACGCGCATGTCCAGCCAATGCTTCAATTTGCTGTGGTTTCGGATTAAGCAAACGGGTCTGCATTTCCCAAACTTCACGAATAAAAGTTTCTGCAAAACGAGGAATTACAGTGCGTGTTGCCTGACGTTTTAAGACATCTAAACCAGCTTGTGCACGCGCTTCAGCTGGTACCACACCTTTAGATAAATAAAATTCACAACGCTCTAAAAATGGTTGCCACAATAAGACTGCATAGAAAAATGCAGGGTTAATTGTTTTACCCACTTGAATACGCTGATCTGTATTCTTTGCTGCTCTTAAAATAAATGGAGTGAGGTTAGGCTGAATATCGGCAAAGAGTTGTTTCCAAACACCAAACTCAATCAACATTGGCAAAACACGCGCCAAATGTCCCATTGTAAAGAGCTTCTGAGATTCATCATATAAACGATGCGGAGAAACATCACGCAATAGTTGCGTCATCTCTGCATCAAATATATCGAGAATATCTGAATCAATTTTAAAATTTAACTTCGCTGCAAAACGTAAAGTTCGCAGCATACGCACAGGGTCTTCTTCGAAGCGCTGTGCCGGATCGCCCAATAAACGTAGGGTTTTATTTTTTACATCGTCAATTGCTTTGCAGAAATCGAGCACAATCGCCTTACGCGGTTGGTAATATAGCGTATTGATTGAAAAGTCACGGCGAGCAAAGTCTTGTTCGATAGTTCCCCAGTTATTGTCACGTAAAATCATGCCTGAAGCACTGGTGACTGCTTTTTTAGGAGGAGCACGGAAAGTAGCAACTTCAATAAGCTCACGTCCTGAATAGACATGTGCTAATTCAAATCGACGGCCAATGATTCGACAACGTCGACCAAAAACTTCTTTAATCTGAGAAGGTGTTGCATTAGTGACTGCATCGAAATCTTTAGGATTAAGCCCTAGCATTAAATCACGGACACCACCCCCAACAATATAAGCTTCATAGCCAGCTTTGGTCAGACTATCGATCACATCTAAAATCGAAGAAGGAAGTTGGGCTGTGGACAAACCACATTTTGACGCTCGCAAGGTTTGCAAAAGACGCTGTCTCCTACGTCAGGACGTAAATAACAAGTTGTCGCTAATCATAGCTCTAACGCACACAAAGGGCAATTTGATTCTCTGTAGTTTACGCATGAAATGACAATTGACAGACAGATAATTTATAAAGTCAAACGCGCTTTATTCTTTTCAAAAATGGCTGGACCAATGCCCTTTACGTTTTTAAATTCATCAATATTTTTAAAGCCACCGTTCTTTTGACGGTATTCCACAATCGCCTGAGCCTTTTTCTCACCAATACCTTTTAGCTTTTGCAGCTCATCAAGATTGGCCTGATTCAAGCGAATTTGCCCTGACGAATCAGTCATAGCTGAGCTTTTTGAAATATTAGAATGGGAGGAATGCTGCATACTCAACTTCTGATCATACATCTGTTGCTTCGCCTTCCACTCCTTAAAATTTTGATCAAAAGATTGAGCCTGAACAAAGGTTGATGAAATCAGGCTCCAAAATAAAACAATGAAAATATTGTGCTTATTCTTCCAAAGATTCATGCTGAGCTGCATGTGTTTTTTCCCCTAACTTTAACTGCCGCTTTGCCTGATTCCACAATTCATCCATTTCAGACAAGGTCATGTCCTCTAACGTTCTTTGCTGTTTTTGCGCTTGATCTTCAATAAAAGCAAAACGACTTCTAAATTTATGTATTGTTGATAAAAGTGATGTTTCACTTGAAATCGCAAGTTTACGTCCAACATTGACTAATGAAAACAGGCAATCTCCAAATTCATCTTGAATTTCATCAATATTTTGATTTTTTAGGGCCTGCTTAAACTCATCCAACTCTTCTTCTAGTTTTTCATAAGCATCTTCTACTGTTTCAAAATCAAAGCCAACCTTAGCGACATTTGCTTGAATTTCTTGTGCCTGCAATAGCGCTGGTCCATGCTTTATTTCATCTAATCTTGATTGCGGCTTTCCTTGCTTTTCTTGCTGTTTAATTTGTTTCCATAATTCACTGACTTGTTCTGGTGTTAAGTTATTAAATTGATCTGCCTGAAAAACATGTGGATGACGGCGAATTAACTTTTCACTTATTGCCTCAACAACATCTTGAAAGTTAAAAGCACCTTGCTCACTAAACATCTGTGATTGAAATACGACTTGCAATAACAAATCGCCTAGCTCATTTCGAATCTCGTTAATATCGCCCTGACGAATAGCCGCCTCGACTTCATATGCCTCTTCAATCGCATATTTAGTCAGTGACATTGGGGTTTGTTGTTGATCCCACGGACATCTTTCACGTAACTCTTGCATGATTTTAAGCAATTTATCCATGGTAACCCTCAAGTTTAAAAAGTCGGTCAGTCAAACTAAGATTTTAATTTGCTATGATCAAAATCAAAGCGATTAAATCAGTCGCACTATTGTACTGAGAAAGAGAAAAAATATGGGATACAGTATTCTGATTAGTGGTGCCGCTCAAGGTATTGGGGCTGAAATTGCACGAGTATTCTACAAACAAGGATATAAAGTAGGCATTTATGATATTAATGAATCGCTTGCTCAAGAATTGGCAAATGACTTAGGGGCAAATGCCCGTGCCGGCTATCTAGATGTAAGTGATTACGACCAATGGCAACATAGATTAAAAGAATTTACTGACTGGGCGGGTGAACTTAACATATTGATAAATAATGCCGGTATTTTGTATTCTGGCGCGTTTGAAACGACTGATATTAAAGCTCATCAAAGAACAATAAATATTAATGTAAACGGTGTCATCAATGGCTGTCACGCTGCTCTACCCTATTTAAAGCAAGCGTCTTTTGCACGCGTTATCAACCTCTCTTCAGCCTCTGCAATTTATGGGCAAGCTGATTTAATCTCTTATTCAGCCAGTAAATTTGCAGTTCGCGGAATTACTGAAGGTTTAGATGTGGAATGGAAAAAATATGGTATTCGCGTTTTAGATGTGATGCCGCTATTTGTACAAACTGCAATGGTTAACAATATGGATGCAGGCACTATTCAAAATATGGGGATAGATTTAACCCCAAACGATATTGCTCAGCAGGTGCTTACGCTTGTCGAGAAAAAGGCTTACTTTTGGACGCCTACTCACACTCCAGTTGGCATAAAAACCAAACTGCTTTATCAACTATCAACGTTGAGCCCTCAGTTTCTAAATCGACTAACCAATATTTATTTATCTAGAAAGTAATTTGCAATAAAAATAAAAAGGCTGTCATTTGACAGCCTTTTTATTCAGTTTATTAAACACCTTGAATCATACGTCGCGCACTAATGATTCCCGGTTGCTGCTCTAGACGAGCCAATAAGCGAGAAAGCTGTGCTAAACCTTTAACCTCAATGAGTAACTTCATATTAGCAATACCATCTGCCTCAGAAATTGTATTGACCTGACGAATATTGATTTGGTCAGAGAAAATCACTTGAGTTAAGTCTTTAAGCAGACCACGACGATCATATGCTTCCACTACAATTTGAACGCTTTGACCACGTGTTGGCTGCATTTCCCAATCAGCTTCAACAGCACGCTCTGGCTCTTGCTTAATCATACGCTGATAGTCTGAACAAATGACCTTATGGATGCTGACACCACGGTTCAAAGTAATATATCCAGCGATTGATTCACCATGCACTGGCTGACAGCACTGAGCGATGTGTAACTCTACATTATCTAAACCATCAATTAAAATTCCATGAGCAGATAGCGTATGGCTGGCACGTGGATTTAATGTTGGTTTAAGCACCAGTTCAGGCTCATCCTGATCTAGATGCATTTGGCGGTTCACCTGATTAATCAGGGCATGTAAGCTAATATCACCACTTACCAGACTTACCAAAATGTCGTCGCCAGTCTTCACATTAAAATGTGATGAATAATCGTTTAGGTCGATACTTTTTGGGTGAATCGCAAGACGAGCTAACTCTTTATTAAGCAGTTCTCGACCTACTTCAAGATTTTTACTACGATCTTGCTGTCTAAACCAATGACGCAACTTGTCACGTGCACGAGAGGTTTTAATATAACCTAAAGAATTCACCAACCAGTCACGGTTTGGTTCACGATCTTTTTTAGTTAAAATTTCAACCTGTTCACCCGTTTTTAAAGTATAGGTAAGTGGCACATAACGCTGGTTGACCCGCGCTGCATAACACTTATTCCCTACTTCTGTATGCACATGATAGGCAAAATCTAAAACTGTTGAGCCACGTGGCAACTCCTTAATGTCACCATCACGACTAAAAACATAAATCTTCTCAAAGCCTTCAAAATCTTGTAGTTGATCAAAGCCTTCCGTTTCATCTTCGTTTTGATGTACCGTCGTTTCATTACGTTCTTGATAGTGCTCTAAAACAGCACGTAATGAATGCAAACGATGATTAAAGGAATGATCGGTATTCTTTGAACCTTCTTTATAGTTAAAGTGTGAACATACGCCTAACTCAGCCTCATCATGCATCTCGTGAGTACGAATCTGTACTTCAAGAGATTTGTTTTCAGCAATTACAGCCGTATGCAAAGAACGGTAACCATTTGCTTTCGGGTTAGTAATATAGTCATCAAACTGATGCGGAATATGACGCCAGATTTGATGAACAATACCTAAAGAGTGATAACACTCCGGCACACTATTTACTAATACACGTAAAGCACGAATATCATAAAGTTGGTCGAAGCTCAGGTTTTTGCTTTTCATTTTTCGATAAATCGAATAAATGTGTTTTGCACGACCTGTAATTTCAGCCTCAATACCGTAAGACGCTAACTCATTTTTCAAACGATCGATGACGAACTGAATATAATGCTCACGCTCTAAACGCTTTTCATTGAGTAATGAAGCAATCTCTTTATAACGGTCTGGAGCCAAATAGCGAAAAGCGAGATCTTCAAGTTCCCATTTAAGCTGAGCAATACCAAGTCGATGTGCCAACGGCGAATAAATAGTAAGAATTTCACGTGCTACACGTTCTTGGCGTTCGCGAGAGGAATTTGCAAGCTCTCGTAAAGAATAGGTACGTTCAGCAAGTTTAATTAAAACAACACGAACATCTTCGGTCACCGAAATCAGCATTTTATAAATGCCGCTTAAATGTTCTCGTTGATTATTATTAAAGTGATCTTCTAACCGTTTATTTTTTTCAATAAGTTCTGAAAGTTTACCCATTGCCAAAGTACCTTTGACAAGGTTGTAAACTTGCTCTCCGAATTTCTGTTTTACTTCTTCTATATCGGTAATGCCTTCACGCACACTACGATAAAGCATTGCTGCTGATAAAGTATCTTCATCAACATGGAGATGTGCCAGAATGTCGGCCATTCCAACGCCTGTAGCAAAAGTATTGGAACGATGATTAACCGTTGAGTCTAACTCTTTTTGCAGGGTTAAATGTGCGACTTTTTCAAGTTGTTCAAGCTTCGCCCCATCTAATATTTCACGCACTCGATCCAACCATGAGGCTAAACCGATTTGCGTTTCGGCGGCATGCTCTACAGTCGTTTCCTCTGACAACTCAGTTAGTTGTTCAGGTAACTGTTCACGTACTGTGACCATACCATTCTCCTCAATATGTAACTCATGTTTTTAATCGTTTATCTCTTGAATTTTTTCAAATAGTGCAATGGATTCAACATGTTCGGTATGCGTAAACATGTCCATCACCGCTGCTTTTTTTAACTGGTAACCATATTGGACCAAAACACCCGCATCCCTTGCCAGTGTAGCTGGATTACATGATACATAAACGATTCTTTTTGCTCCAAAATTTGATACATACTGCATAATTTCATATGCACCAGCACGAGGAGGATCAATCAATAATGCATCAAATCCTTGATTTGCCCAAGAATGATGCGAAAAATCTTTTGTTAAATCTTGTGAAAAGAAGGTTGCTTGCACCAAACCATTGCATTTCGCGTTAGCTGTTGCTCGCTGCACCATTTCTTCACTCCCTTCGACCCCGACAACCTGACCACTCGCACCAACACATCGTGCTAACGGGAGTGAGAAATTGCCCAAACCGCAAAATAAATCAAGTACCTTTTCACCTGATTGCAATTGAAGCAATTCACATGCCAATTGAACCATCTGTTCATTTACTGTGGCATTGACCTGAGTAAAATCCAATGGCGAAAAAGCAAAATTTACATTAAACCTCTCCAAGGCATAATGTAAACGTAAAGCCCCTTGTTCATCATCAATACGATGAATGCTTTCAGGCCCCTTAGGTTGCAAATACAACTGCCAGCCTTTGTGTAACGCAAATTGCTTTAATTGGTTGACATCAGAATTGTTTAATTTTTCTACATGACGAACCAATAAAGAAACTTCATTATCACCTTTTGCTAATTCTACATGACCAATGTGCGCTTTGCCTTTTAGACTTTGGAGTAAAGTGCGTAACTCAGGCAGACTATTTGATAAATTTTTATCCAAAACACTACAACTATGGACCGAAGTTAATCGATTACTATGATGTTCGCGAAACCCCATAATTAAACGATCTGGTTTTGGCAAATAGCGCACGCCTATTCGAGCACGGCGACGATAATCACTTTGTGAAGATCGAATCGGCTCTAGCCACTGTTCAGGTTGAATACCTGCGAAATGCTGTAAATGTGACTGGAGTACATTTTGCTTTAAACGGATTTGCTCATCAGGATGGATATGCTGCATGCTACATCCACCACAGATACCATAGTGAGGACAAATTGCCTCGATACGATGTGCTGAAGGTTCTCCTAACAACTGCAACATCTCAGCCTCTTCAAGGCGCTTGGCTTGATGGGTAATTCGAGCCTTTACAGTTTCTCCGGGCAATGCATAACGAATAAAAACTTTCTTACCATGCTTATCTGCAGGATGCTCAGGATGAGAACCATAATGCGCAATTCCCCGCCCCTCATGAGAAAGTGTTTCAACCTGAAAAATATATTCGGGCTGTGGCAGGTTGCGAGATTTGGCTTGTTGTTTCAAAGGATGAACCTAAAAATCTGAAGAATTAAAATAGTGAGAAGTAAATTCAGTATGTTTCGAAGTACGTTCCCATACTTCAAGGAAATCGGCCTGCTGTGGCATAGTCAGTAAATATTCAATACTCGAACTAATCCAGTGGTCATGTTCATCTGCATTCAATTGGCCTTTTAGTACGAGCCAACGCAAATAAATAAACCATGTATTGAGCACGTCCCCTTCACAATAGCTCGTCAATTTTAACCACTGTTGATTACGGACATATTCAGGCACATGATAACCCGATTCACCACGTTTACCTGGTAGACCTAAAATACATGCAATATCATCAAGTTTTTGAAAATTACGCCCATTAAACATTGCCATCACATCCATTAAATCAATGTGGCGATGGTGATAACGATTTTGGTAATTATTAAAACGCTTTTGGCTATCAATCTCACCTTGATCAAATAGACCTGGTGCAGAAAGCCCATGATACATTGCGCGGAATAGAATGACAGGTAAATCAAATTGTGAGCCATTCCAACTCACTAGAGTCGGATGACGCTTATCAAAAATAGATAGAAATTTCTGCAAAATCTCAGCTTCAGAATATTGTTCTCGACTAAAAGAAAATAATCTAAAACCAGACTCATCTATCCATAAGCCAGAAATACAAACGATTTCATGTAAGGGCAAACGCTGAAAATCCATGCCAGATTCTTGACGACGGATTTTTGTCAATGCTTGCTCTACATCGGCCTCTGGTAAATCGAGATGATATAAATGCGCTCCCGCTTTTAAATCAGTTAAAGTTTCAATATCAAAAACTAAGGTTGGGAAACGCATCATTTCTCTCAATTATGAGTTATCGTCCTGTACTGAAAACAGACCTGTAGACAAGTAGCGATCACCACGGTCACAGATAATGCAAACAATAACAGCGTCTGGATTTTCTTCAGCAATCTTGATTGATGCCCATACTGCACCGCCTGAAGAAGTACCCGCACTAATACCTTCCATACGTGCTAATTTACGCATGGTTTTTTCAGCTTCAATTTGTGGAATATCAATAATACGATCCACACGGCTACTATCAAAAATAGTAGGCAAATATTCTTTCGGCCAACGGCGAATACCGGCAATACTTGATCCATCAGATGGCTGCAAACCAACAATTTGGATATCTGGATTTTGTTCTTTTAAATATTTAGAAACACCCATAATGGTACCGGTTGTGCCCATTGAACTCACAAAATGAGTAATTTTACCGCCTGTTTGTTTCCAAATTTCAGGACCAGTCGTTAGGTAATGAGCCTCAACATTATCAGGATTACCAAACTGGTTTAAAACGTGACCTTTACCTTCTTTTTCCATTTGCAAGGCTAAATCACGTGCACCTTCCATACCTTGCTGTGGTGTTACTTCAATCAGCTCTGCGCCATAAGCCAGCATCGCATCTTTACGCTCTTGGCTCATATTGTTCGGCATAATAAGTTTCATTTTATAGCCGCGCATTGCCGCAACCATAGCCAACGCAATGCCTGTATTACCGCTGGTTGCTTCAATTAATGTATCACCTGGTTTAATTTGACCACGTTTTTCTGCCTGCATAATCATGTTATATGCTGGACGATCTTTTACAGAACCTGCCGGATTATTACCTTCCAATTTTGCTAAAACCGTTGCCTGCGTGTGACAAGCCAAGCGCTGCAAACGGACTAGAGGTGTTTTACCTACATAGTGATCTAACAAAAATTCATCGGCTAAAAAATCAGGTTGTGTATTACTCATGATCAACACCTATATCGAGGTGGGCCTATTGTATGAAAAAATGCTCGGTACTGCACCCATTTCAATATGCTTTTTAAAGAAAGCGATTAAAGCTCGGTCATTTATAAAATGGCGTCTGTTTTAAAATAAAGCGTGATAAGATGCCGTACAGAGAGATAAATCTGATGTAGCCATGTCTAATTTCAATAAAACCTTATCGAAACGCTTACGTCTGAATCATGCATATGGGCAATTAATTGCTCTGATTTTTGTGCCCATTATGATTTTAACATGCGTGGGTGCTTTTCTGGTTTTAACTGAAACCTCACATTCAGTAAAACAACAACAACTACATCATGCCTCTGCAATTTTAGCTCGCTACAATCAAATCGCGATCGACTTATATAAGCTGGTTGAACTAGAACCCGATG
Organism: Acinetobacter lactucae; assembly: GCF_013344765.1. Taxonomy (GTDB): domain Bacteria; phylum Pseudomonadota; class Gammaproteobacteria; order Pseudomonadales; family Moraxellaceae; genus Acinetobacter; species Acinetobacter lactucae_A. The sequence goes on along the minus strand of NZ_JABVBF010000001.1, from coordinate 25,789 downwards.
AATATGATCATGCCCAGCACATCATGCAAAGCATGTTTAGTGAAAAAAATCTAAAACGTGCTGCTTTAATCGACAGTAATGGTCAGACCTATTTAAGTATCGGTTACCGTGATAATCGCTACTGGCCAAACTTTACGAAAAGTAATGGTTTTTTTGGTCCAATTTCTTATAACCACAACAATATTTATGGACTGCGGATTAGTGATACACCTGGAAAAGCACCTGTCTGGCTCGTGATTGAAATGGACAACCAGCCACTAGAACTGGCACGTTATCGTATTCTGATCGCACTTGTCATTACGGGATTAATGACCTTACTATTACTGTTACTTTGCTTGAATTTTTATTCACGTCGCTGGATTGCGCCGATGTATGAAATTCGCATGCAGCTGCAACGTTTAAATGCAGACACGTTAGACCAGCATATGGTGATTAACAGTACTGGCGAATTACGTTTGTTACAGCGAGATATTGCAAACGTTGTTAAACGATTACACTTTAGCTTTTTAGAGCTAAAAGAACACACTGAACAAACCGAAGAAGACTTACGCAGAACTTTAGATACCTTAGAAGTTCAAAATATCACCTATCGTCAAGCACGTGACCAAGCAATTTCATCGAACCAAGCCAAATCGGTTTTCCTTGCCAATATTAGTCATGAACTTCGAACCCCTTTAAATAGTATTGATGGCTTTATTCATTTATTACTTCGTCAGCAAAACCTAAATAACGAACAAAACCTTTACCTACAAACCATTCGCAAGTCATCTGCCCATTTATTAGCATTAATTAATGATGTATTAGACTTCTCCAAAATTGATGCGGGTAAGTTAGAGCTCGAAACAGCACCGTTTGATTTAGAAGAAGCTGTCTTTGATGTCATGGATATGCTGTCTCCACTGGCTGCCCAAAAGCATATCGCTATGGCTTTTTACTATGCTGACAACATTCCACAACAAGTGATTGGTGATGCTTTACGCTTCAAACAAATTCTGACCAACTTGATTTCGAATGCGATTAAATTCACTCCAGATGGAGAAATTATTGTTCGTGTTCGTATGGAACATGATGATATTGGACAATGCCTACTTCATTTTAGTGTGCAAGACAGTGGTATTGGTTTAAGCGGTACAGACCGTAAAAAACTATTTGAATCATTCTCACAAGGTGATGCATCTGTTACACGTCAATTTGGCGGTACAGGTTTAGGTTTAGCTATTTCCAAACAGCTTGTTCATCTCATGCATGGTCAAATTGGCTTTGAGGATAACCAAGAGCGCGCACCAACAGAAAAAGGTTCTACGTTCTGGTTTACCGCACAATTTGTGGTAGATGAAGATTACGAGATCGAACATCCACACTTTGAGCATTTACAAGTGGTGTCGTATCTTGCTCACCCTGCTACAGCAAGTGTTTTACGTTACTACCTTGAAAACTATCATGTTCCTCACATCGAGACACAATCGATTCTAGACTTATTTAGTCGCTTAAAACATCTTGATCAAAAAGATGATACGTGGCTCATTGTTGACCATAGTGGCGATACTGAAGCGTTATTAAAAGAAATCCGTAGTCGTTATCAAGGTAATTTGGCAGTCTATGGTTATCAAATGACGCTTGAGCCAAACATGCTCAATGAATATCGTGCTCGCCCTCTATATCAACCATTAAGTCGAAGCGGACTCATTCAATTATTAAATGATCAACCTATTTTTGAAGAAGAAGAACAAGACTTCAATGGAGAAGGTTTACACATTCTGGCTGTCGATGACCACTTACCTAACTTAATTGTTTTAGAAGCTCTGCTTGGAGAACTGAATGTTAAAACGACTAAAGCAATTAGCGGTCAAGAAGCGCTAAACCTCATCCAAGAGCGAATTGATCAAAAACTCAAACCATTTGATTTGGTGTTTATGGATATTCAAATGCCTGTTATGTCAGGTATTGATACAACTCGCGCTATTCGTTCGCTAGAGTCAACTTTAGATGGTGAAATGCAACTTCCAATTATTGCATTAACAGCCCATGCCCTTGCCGATGAAAAGCAGAAACTCCTCAAAGTTGGCATGAATGACTATGTCACCAAGCCAATTCAAATGGAACAAATTATCCAGATTTTAACGCAATGGACCAAAAACAACTTTGCGTCAAAAGCGCTAGAGAAAGACCATCATGTGGTTGCAGAAGCATTAGACCCAGAAATTTTAAACTGGCAACAAAGCTTGCAGCTTGCGGCAAATAAAGAAGACTTAGCTCAAGACTTACTTAAAATGTTAGTTGATAGTTTCCCAACTGAGCTAGACGAAATGCAACAGCTCATTGAGCTTGAAGACTTCCCTCAACTTGAGCATGTTTTACACCGTCTTTATGGCGCCACTCGCTATGTAGGCACTCCAAAACTACAACAAGTGACAGGTGACTTTGAACAATTTATTTCAACACTACGTAAAGAACGCCGTATAGCAGATGAAGGCTTCATTGAAGAAGTTATGAGACGCTTCGACGAGCTAGGACTTGTTGTAAAAGAAGTAGAAAGTGCAGCCCACCAAATCTTGGTGATTCCTGACTAAGATATCTACAAAATAGGCATGACTGAGCTGTCATGTTTCCAGATTACAGCCATGTTATGCTCCGCTTATCTATAAAAAAAGAAGCGGGAATCTCATGGCACTCTTACGTATTGAAAAAAATAATGGCATTGCAACGGTATATTTAAACCGTCCTGACAAACGCAATGCCATGAGTTTTGCCTTATTAAAAGAACTTGTTTCAACAGCAAAAGCCATTAAAAAGGACCGTGATATTCGCTGTGTGATTTTGACAGGTGAAGCACAAGTTTTTAGTGCCGGAATTGATTTATCCGACCTAAACAATCCCAAAAATTCTGCTTTTGCCATTTGGGAGCTTGTAAAACCGGGTCAAAGCCTATTTCAAAAAGCATTTCTTATTTGGCAAAATTTACCTGTACCTGTGATTGCGGCATTAGAAGGTTATTGTTTTGGCGCAGGCATGCAACTTGCCTTAGCAGCCGACATTCGAATTTCTCACCCAGACACTAAAATGTCGATTATGGAAAGTCGTTGGGGCTTAGTTCCAGATATGGGACTTACTCGTTCATTGAAAGGTTTAATTGGCGTTGACCTTGCAAAAGAGCTTACCTTAACCGCTCGTGTTTTCGATGGAAATTATGCAAAAGAAATTGGTCTTGTCACTCATTTAAGTGAGTCTCCGCTAGAAAAAGCAAATGAAATTGCAGCTGAAATGTTACAGCGCTCACCAGATGCGCTCACTGCGGCAAAACGTGTACTTGATGCAATGGAGCACCAACCAGAAAAATCATTACGTTTAGAAAAAATCTGGCAACTTAAATTATTACTTGGTAAAAATAGCAAACTTGCTCGTAAAAAAGACAAACATCCAGAAGTTAATTTTTTACCACGTCAATATAAATAAAGAGCTTAGATTATGAATTTTGATCGCAATACCCCTATTGCTTTTTTAGGTATAGGGTTGATGGGAAGCCGCATGGCAACCCGTCTTACTCAAGCAGGTTTTCAAGTTGCTGTTTGGAACCGAACCTCTTCTGCATGTGAAGAACTGATTGATATCGGCGCGCAGCCTTTAGATCTTATAAATATTGGCGAATATCCTGTTATTTTAACTTGTCTCGCAGATGACAAAGCCGTACAAAGTGTATTTGAGCAAATTCAACCTCACTTAAAAGCTAAACAGGTGATTGTTGATTTCTCAAGTTTATCTGTTGCTGCAACAAAAACACTTGCTCAAGCAACTGCCGCGCATGACGTTACTTGGATTGATTCTCCTGTTTCGGGTGGAACAGCTGGTGCAGAACAAGGAACGCTAGTCATTTTTGCAGGCGGTGATGCTCAAACAATTACAGAGTTAACGCCTATTTATAATGTTCTATCTCAACGTGTGACGCGAATGGGAGACACAGGAACTGGTCAAGCCACCAAAATTTGTAACCAACTCATCGTCGCAGCCAATAGTGCACTTATTGCAGAAGCTGTCGCGCTTGCAGACCGAGCGGGTGTAGATACAACTTTACTCGCTCCAGCCTTAGCAGGTGGATTTGCAGACTCTAAGCCCTTTCAAATTCTAACCCCACGCATGGCAACTCATACATTTGAGCCTATTCAGTGGAAAGTTCAAACATTATCTAAGGATCTTAACAATGCAGTAACATTGGCTAACAGTGTTAATTTAGACATCCCCGTTGCACAAAAAGCTCTATTACAGCTACAAACTCACCAAAAAAATGGCTTTGCTGAGAAAGATTTAGCTACTATGATTCAATTAATAGAGCAAAAATAAACGGAGTTTGAGTATGGGTCGTCTTGCAGTCAATTTATCCATGATTTTTACCGAAGTTCCTTTAATTGAACGCTTCGCTCTGGCTCATGCACAGGGCTTTGAATATGTAGAAATTCAATTCCCCTATGAATTAACGATTGAAGATATTCAAACCCAACTCGAACGCTACAACCTTAGCCTTTGCCTAATTAACGTACCTGCTGGTGATCTTATGCAAGGTGGGAATGGTTTAGCAGGCATACCTGGTCAAGAAGCAGCTTTTCATGAAGCATTAGAATTAGCTATTCGCTATGCCACTGCTTTAAACGTTCCTCGTGTTAATATTTTAGCGGGTAAACAACCGCTTGACGCAGACTTACTTCCTTGTTTAAAAACATTAGCAGCTAATCTAAAACTTGCCTGTAATTTACTCGGTGAACACGGTATAGAGCCTGTTTTCGAAATGATTAATGGTACGGATATGCCACGCTTTTTAGTGCAGAACATTGCTCAAGCACAAGAGATGCTCGAAGCAGTCAACCACCCTACTCTAAAAATGCAGTATGACTGCTATCACATGGCCATGATGGGTGAAGATGTACTTGAGGGTTTACAAGAGAATATTCACTTAATTGGACATATTCAATTTGCAGACTGCCCAGGCCGCCACGAACCTGATACAGCTCAAATCCCATATGAGCAAATTTTTTCTTGGTTAAAGCAAAGCTCATATCAGAACTATATTGCAGCAGAATATAAACCTGAAAATGGTTCAAATCAGTCGTTTACATGGAAGAAAAAATACTTTTCTGATGATGTAAATATATAAACTGTTACGACTTCTGTTTGAAATTTAGCGCGAAAACCACTATATTAGATAGTGAGTAATTGTCAGGAAAATATACCCTATATGAATTTAGAACCATCGCCCAGCGTGTCTAATTCTCACGATTTCGCAATGAACACCTCAAATAAAGACGTACAAGCTTGTCTCAAAGTCGTCCACGACGCTTTAGTTGATGTAAAAGCAAAAGATATTCTCCAGTTAGATGTTAGCTCAATTAGCAATGTCGCTGATGCTATTGTAATTGCAAGTGGTACTTCTACTCGCCATGTCAAAGCACTTGCCGACAATGTTGCAGAAGAAGCTCGAAAAGCCGGTTTCCGCCCGATTGGCGTTGAAGGTGAACGAGATGCAGAATGGATCTTAATTGATCTCGGCTTTGTTGTAGTACATGTAATGCTACCAACAGCTCGCAAATTCTATGATTTAGAAAGCTTATGGCGTACCGCTCCAGAGTCGGTTGCTTAAAATTTTGCTTTTAAAAAAAGCGGCTCTTTTGAGCCGCTTTTTTATTTCTCTAATAGCGATTTAATCCCTTTTAAATATCAACTACTATCTCTAAGAAACCAATTATCACTTACAGCCCAAATTGACATGACAAATTGTCAGTTTTACCGCACTATACAAATTCTTAAAGTTCTCACCAATAAATAGCATAACCGGAGTACAGAAAGTGAAGATATTAATTACGGGCGCCAACACAGGGATTGGTTTTGCCACAGCAGAACAACTTGTTAAACAAGGACAACATGTGATTTTGGCTTGTCGAAATCCTCAAAAAGCACAAGATGCGCAGAACAAACTACGCTCACTCAATCAAGGTCAAGTCGATTTAGTTTCCCTTGATTTAAACAGTCTTGAGTTAACCCAAAAAGCAGCAGATGAAATTGCTGATCGCTATGGCAGCCTTGACGTACTCATTAATAATGCAGGCTTATTCTCTAAAACAAAGCAACTAACCACAGAGGGTTTTGAACAACAATTTGGGGTTAATTATTTAGGCCATTTTTTACTTACTCAAAAATTACTTCCAGTTTTACAACAATCTCCTAAAGCACGAATTATTCATCTAGCTTCGATTGCTCACTGGGTTGGCTCAATTAAACCTAATAAATTTCGTGCAGAAGGTTTTTACAACCCCCTGTTCTATTACGGGCAATCAAAGCTTGCAAATTTATTATTCAGCAATGCATTAGCAGAACAGCTAGCAGGAAGTTCAATTACCAATAATGCATTACACCCCGGCGGTGTTGCTTCTGATATTTATCGTGACTTACCAAAACCGGTTTATGCAGCGATGAAATTAGGCTTGGTTCCAACCTCAGTTCCAGCAAAGCTCATTACAGAAATGGCAACTGGAGATGCATGGCAAAACCGCAACGGCGAGTATGTCAGTGCACATATGCCAGACTGGAAATCATCACATGCTAAAAACCAGCAACTGGCACGCGACCTTTATCAACAATCGATGGATCTTGTAGAAAAATTTCTTTAAAAATAGAGCCAAATAAAAAACCACCCGAAGGTGGTTTTTTATTTCAAACCAAATTAGTGGCCTGTACCATTAATCGCTTTTGTCATATCTTCAACAACTTTCTTAGCATCACCAAAGATCATCATTGTCTTTTCGTTATAGAATAAATCGTTATCTAGACCAGCATAACCTGTTGCCATAGAACGCTTAATCACCATGATTGTACGCGCTTTATGAGCTTCAAGAATCGGCATACCATAAATCGGCGAGCTTGGATCATCTTTCGCAGCAGGGTTAACAACGTCGTTTGCACCAATTACAAGTACTACGTCAGTTGCAGGGAAGTCCGAGTTAATCTCATCCATTTCTAAGATATCTTCATAAGCCACGTCTGCTTCAGCAAGCAATACGTTCATATGACCAGGCATACGACCTGCAACCGGATGAATTGCGAAACGAACGCGAACACCTTGCTCTTTTAGAATTTCACATAACTCTTTTACAGCATTTTGTGCACGACCTTGTGCCATACCATAACCCGGTACAATCACAACGCTGTCAGCATTTGACATCAAGAAGCCAGCATCATCAGCAGAACCAGAACGGTAGTTACGTTGAACTTGCTCACCTTTGGCAGCAGTAGCAACCGCTGCACCACCCATTGCCCCACCAAACAATACGTTGATGATCGAACGGTTCATTGCTTTACACATGATGTACGACAGAATCGCACCAGACGAACCTACAAGCGAACCCGCAACGATCAACATGTTGTTTTCAAGTGTGAAACCAATACCTGCTGCCGCCCAACCAGAGAATGAGTTAAGAAGCGATACCACTACAGGCATATCACCACCACCCACTGGTGCAATCCAAACCCAACCAAATGCAAGCGCAAGAGCTGTCATTGCCCAGAATGCAGTCATGTTGCCAGTCGTGAAGAAGTAGAAACCACAAGCCAACATCGCAATAAAGATAAGCGCTTGAACAGGTTTAACCCACGCACCAGAAATTGTTTTCGCCCATTTTTTCGCAGCTAATTTACCGTATGCAAACACAGATGCAGTAAAGGTAATCGCACCAACGAAACAACCAACAAACAATTCAAACAAGTGAACCTTGCTCATGTGTGCATGTTGCACGCCAGCTGCTGTTAAAGCCGCTTCATTTTGAGCGAATAGTTCAGTAAGTTGGTTGTTATGCAAAATTGCAGCAATCGCAATGAGAACAGCAGCCAAACCAACCAATGAGTGCATAAGTGCAACAGTTTCTGGCATTTGCGTCATTGGTACAGTACGAGCACGTGCAATACCTACGATTGCACCCAACACCATTGCACCAACAATCATCCAGATCACTGGATTATTGGCAACAAAGAAAGTCGTTACCACAGCAATCGCCATTGCGATCATACCGTAACGGTTACCTTGAATTGCTGTTTTAGGGCCAGACAAGCCACGAAGCGTCAAGATAAAGAGAATTGCACCAACAAGGTATAACCAGTTTGCATTTGCTTGAATAAATTCCATGTCAAAGCCCTCTTATTTCTTTTGCTTAGGCTTGAACATTTCCAGCATGCGTGCAGTTACTGCGAAGCCACCGAAAATATTAATGCTTGCCAAAAATACTGCAATCGCACCGAGTACGCTCACCACATTCACACTTTGAAATGCAACGTTAGCATCTACACCTAAAACTGGCAGACCCACAGTTTGCAACATCGCACCTACCACAATAATAGATGACAACGCATTGGTTACTGCCATAAGTGGCGTATGCAAAGCTGGCGTAACGCCCCAAACCACGTAATAACCTACGAAGATGGCAAGGACGAAAATTGTAATAGTTTCAACCATGAGAAATCTCCTTAACCACGCTTAAGCAGCACTTGACCGCCATGAGTGACCAATAGGGCTTTTTGGATTTCGTCTTCTTGATTAATCGCAAAGTTTTTCTCTTTGTCGAATAAAGTCTCTACGAAATTAAAAACGTTACGCGCATACAATGCAGAAGCTTCCGTTGCTACAGTTGCCGGAATATTGGGAACACCCAAAATTTTCACGCCATTTTCCGTAAACACAGTCTCACCCACTTTAGAGCCTTCAACGTTACCGCCGGTTTCAACCGCCATATCCAAAATGACAGAACCCGGTTTCATCTTGGCAACAGTTTCAGCTTTAATTAAACGTGGTGCATCACGACCTGGCAACAATGCAGTAGTAATCACGATGTCTGCATTAGAAACAGCTTTATCTACAATCGCAGCCTGGTCTTTGATGTACTGCTCACCCGGCATCCATCCATAACCATTTTTAGCGGCATCTGCTGCACGTTGCTGCTCTTCTTCAGTCATTGGTACGTCTAACCACTTACCACCTAAAGACTCAACTTGATCTTTTGCTGTAGGACGTAAGTCAGTCGCTTCAACAATTGCACCTAAACGTTTTGCAGTTGCAATCGCCTGTAGACCAGCAACACCAACACCCATGATTACAACACGTGCAGGTTTTACAGTACCCGCAGCAGTCATAAGCATTGGGAACATGCGTTGATATTCAGCAGCAGCAAGTAAAACTGACTTATAACCAGCTAAGTTTGCTTGAGAAGACAACACATCCATGTTTTGTGCACGAGAAAGCGTACGAGGAAGCAGTTCTAAAGCAAAAGCAGACACTTGTTGATTCGCAAACTGATCTAGCTCGGTGTTACGATAAGGATCAAACATTGCTACAACAGCGGTATTTGCTGCAAGTTTCTGAATTTCCGCGCCCTGTGGTGCGCGAACTTTCAAAATAATTTGACTACCCGTATAGGCATCATCCGTAATGGTTGCACCGACCTGTTCATAAGCACTGTCAATGTACGCAGCCTTTACACCAGCACCACGTTCAATCACAACGCTATGACCAGCGCTAATCAACTTCTTTACTGTCTCTGGCGTAGCAGCTACACGATTTTCACCGACGACAGTTTCGGTTGGGATTCCGATCTGCATGAGCGTTCCTCAAGCTAATTTCTCATTGTCAAAAACATTGCAAGCTGCAATGTTTCCCCCATGTGTATTCTTTGTACAGAATTTGGATTCTAATTGAACTTTTTTAAAATACCACCCACTATTTATTTAATAAATACCCATATTTTGAACTGATGATTCACGATATTTATTTAGAGGTGTAACATAGGAGGATTTTTCTTTTTTTGCAGACAATAGTCTCTCTTATACAGTCCTGTATATGAAAATTTCTTTATCTTCGTTTCAAATCGGGTCTTTTTTTGCTCTTTGCTCTGCTTTTCTATTCAGCACAAAAGCAATCTTTATTAAACAGACTTATGCCCTTTCTCCATTAGTAGACGGTACGGTCCTGATGGCTTTACGCATGTTAAGCGCTCTACCGTTTTTTCTATTAATTTGCTGGTTTAACAGGCATCATAATCAGGGCATAAAAAAGAAGGATTGGCTAATTTTAATTTTTGCCGGTCTATTAGGCTACTACTTTGCAAGTTGGCTCGATTTCATGGGTCTCATGTTTATTAGCGCCTCTCTAGAACGAATTATTCTATTTTTATATCCCACGCTTACAGTCATCGTATCAAGCTTACTCTACAAACAAAAATTAGATGCAAAAAGTTTATTTGCCATTTTTCTTAGTTATGGTGGAACCGTGCTGGTTATGCTTCAGGAACATAACAACGCACCAATTCAGGGCAACTTCTGGCTAGGTACAAGTTTCGTATTTGCAAGTGCCGTGGCTTTTGCAGGCTATTTATTGCTAACACCCCCTCTCATTAAAAAATTTGGTTCTTGGAATTTCACAGGGTTAGCCTTAACTGTGGCTTGTATCGGCACATTAACTCATTACGTATTAAGCACACCTCACCCAATTCAACTTCTATTAGAGCTTCCCTCTAGCGTGATTTTGTATGGGATTGGCTTAGGCTTTTTAGTTACCGTGCTACCCACCGTTATGCTCATGCAAAGCATCGAACGGCTAGGTGCCTCTCAATCAGCAATGATCGCTTCGATTGGACCAGTTTTAACAATTTTACTTGCCGTGGCTTTTTTAAATGAACATCTCAATATGTGGCAATGGGTCGGCTGCCTACTCAATATTGTCGGTGTGATGATGATTACATTAAGAAAGAAAAGACTAAAACATTAAATTCTCTTGACCTCAACTTAAGTTGAGGTTGGATACTCATCTAAATTTTAATGAACGGTTGAGTTCCAATGAGTCAAGAAACTTTTAAAATCATAAATCCATCAACCTTATATGATCCTACCCCAAATGGTTATAGCCATGTTGCTGTGGTAGAAAGCTTTAAGAACATTATTCATGTGGCAGGTCAAGGCGGCGAAAATTCCAAAGGGGAATTAAGCCCAAGTTTTGAAGAACAAGCGAACCAAGTTTTTGATAATATTCAACATGCTTTAAACGCCGCCAATGCAGAACTTAGCAATATTGCTGTGTTAAGAGTTTTAGTTGTTGACCACTCGGTCGAAAAACATCAAATTTTGATTAAAATTATGCACAATTTATGGAAAAATCATCCTTTTCCTGCCTGTACACTCATTCCTGTGCCACGCCTTGCGCTAGAACACATGCTCATTGAAGTTGAAGCAACGGCATACACCTAATAAAACCGAGAGAACATCATGTCTACCCCTGAAGATATCAGTCAAAATAAACCTTTGCTTTGGTTGATGGCAGCAGCATGTGGCTTGTGCGCAGGTGTGAATTATTATTGTCAGCCTCTGATTCACTCGATTCAGCAAGAATTTGCTGTAACTCAAGCACAAGCCGCTTTAACAGTGACATTTGCTCAGGTGTCTTATGCCCTCGGTTTACTTTTTATTGTACCGATGGGTGATATTGTCAATAAAGCCAAGGCTATTCCGTTTTTAATGGTGCTTTGTGCAGTTGGTCTATTTACGTCTGCTTTTGCCGTCAACTTACCCATGCTATGGATCGGTACAATTTTAGCGGGCTTGTTTTCGGTTGCAGCTCAAGTCCTGATTCCACTTGCTACAATGACTGTAAAACCTGAAAAAACTGGCGAGATCATTGGTTTTTTAATGAGTGGCTTATTGGTCGGGATTTTACTATCTACCAGTCTGGCTGGCTTATTTTCCAATCTTTTTCACTGGAAAGTCGTATATGTGGTTAGTGGCGTATTAATGCTTCTGTTGGCATTTACCTTAAAAAGTCGTCTGCCTTATGTCTTACGCATGAAAATGAACTATGGGCAAATTTTTGTTTCCATGGCTCAACTCTTAAAAGAGGAAAAGCGCCTATTACTAAGAGCACTGACGGGTGCGTTCGCATTTGCAGCAGTAAGTATTCTGTATTCTACCATCGCATTACTTCTCACCTCGGCACATCATTTACCTGACCTATTTATTGGACTGGTGCCTTTAGTCGGTATCTTTGGCGCTTTATCAACACGTTATATTGGTAAATACGCCGACCAAGGCTATACACGATTACTCACTTGGATGGGTTGTGGGCTGTTTTTGGTAAGTTGGATTTGTTTCTATTTCGGACAAACTCTACTTTCAGCTTATGTTATTGGTTTTGCTTTAATCCAATTGGCACTTGCGCTGGTACACACCAGTAACCAGAGCATTATTTTCCGTTTACGTCCAGATGCTAAATCTCGTATTAATGCCATTTATATGACGACTTATTTTATTGGAGGAGCTGGTGGCTCTGCTTTAGGGATTTTTGCTTGGAATCGTGGTGGATGGAGCATGACATGTCTTGCTGGTGTTGTACTCGTTATGTTTTGCATTTTGTTTAGCGTGATTGATGCTTTCTTACAAAAAAAGCAACTCGCTCATTAACAAAGTAAATTGTTATAAATCATCCCCCTATATTTAACACAAGGGTGATTATAAATTACTCGGTTAAATGCCACTGTCGATTCAGTGCTAAACCCCGTATAATGCTGCCCTTTCATTAATTTAGCGACTTTTGGGTCTATTGGCTATGCAATCACTTCAATCGTTACAACCTCGTATTTCTGTCGCACCTATGATGGATTGGACAACGAAGGATTATCGATTTTTTGCACGATTGTTTAACCCAAACGTTATCCTCTATACCGAAATGGTGACTACAGGTGCAATTCTTTTTGGCGATGCTAAACGCCATTTGGACTACAGCGCACAAGAACACCCTATCGTGTTGCAACTTGGCGGTTCAAACCCAAAAGAGCTTGCAACCTGTACAAAAATGGCCGAAGACTGGGGTTACGATGAAGTCAACCTCAATGTAGGCTGTCCAAGTGATCGCGTACAGAACAATAAAATCGGTGCATGTTTAATGGCAGAGCCAGACTTGGTTGCTGAGTGCATTCACAATATGCAAAAGGCGGTGAATATTCCAGTAACGGTGAAGCACCGTATCGGTATTGATGACATGCAGTCTTACGAAGAAATGCTCCATTTCGTAGATACTGTCGCTGCAACAGGTTGTACGTATTTCGTTGTACATGCCCGTATTGCTATTTTAAAAGGTTTATCTCCAAAAGAAAATCGAGAAGTTCCTCCTTTACGCTACGAAGATGTATATCGTTTAAAGCAAGAACGTCCGCACCTAACCATTGAAATTAACGGTGGAATTAAAACGTTTGCTGAAACTCAAACCCATTTACAACATGTTGATGGTGTCATGATTGGCCGTGAAGCCTATCACAACCCTTACCTACTCGCTGAACTGGGACAGCTTTGGAATTTAGAAGCACCAGATCGTTTCGATATTATGGAACAAATGCTGCCTTATATTGAACAGCGCATGGCTGAAGGTGCTCCCCTTTCAATCATTACACGTCATATTTTAGGTTTATTCCAAAACTTACCAGGTGCGCGTAAATGGCGTCAGGCGCTAAGTGGTGGAAATGCAAAAACTTTAGCTGATGTTGAGAATGCAATTCAGAACATGCGAGCAGCCATAATTCGCACTGAAGAGTATGTAAAAGAGCAGCAGGTTTAAGTTGGCGACGACTTCTTAAATTGTAAGAAAATGTGGCATTTTAAATCAGAGACTTAGATTTTGAGTATATTCGCAAATGTTGAAGCAAAATATTCAAATTTAAGCTCTGATTAGTTATTTATTTATAATGATATCAATAATTTAAATTTTACTATTTTTAACCACCTCTTTTATAAGTATCTTTTCTCTCCAAAGCAGACACTTCTGCAAAAAGATACGTTATTACATAACACAAACAAAACTTTTAAGGTACGCCTATTAGTATCTCTGAACGCCACAGGTAGGTGGTGATTTTTTTAATATGGATATGAGTAGCACGGTAGAGATTTCACGATGATTATTTATGACGGACAAGTAGCTGATAATTACATGTATCAGGATTCAAATCAGGCAGCCATTGTTGTATCGCACAGCGCACCAAGCCTCCCTTATCCCTTCACAATGAAACCCAGTAATCATCAAACTGAAACTTCCAATACTCCAGCAATAGATGTTGATAAATTCGTAGCTAAATTAGAAAGCATCACCTCTAGACGTAGTAAAGCTCGATGTGCACGTAGTATCCGCCTTGCTCTTGAGTCAGCCGGTGCTAATGTTGAAAATCATCCAATCGCAGCTTCAGATTGGGGCGATACCCTTAAAAAAATTGGCTACAAACAAATTGACCCGGCTTTTGACGAACCTCAAGAAGGCGATATTTACATCATTCACAGAACCCGCAACCATGTTTATGGACATATTGCTGGCTATACGGGAAGTGAATGGGTGTCTGACTTCAAACAAAATAGCTATGACGTCTATAAAGATGACAGCGTAACTTATACTTATTACCGATTAGGGCAAACAACTTAAGAACTAGATGTTCAATCACTTGAATTATTTCAAGCATCTTATCAAACACACATTTTGAATCCAGCTTGGCTTCTTTTTTGCTTTATTTTCATATTGTACTCGTCAAAAATAATGATGGAACTTTATGAAAAGAATATTGCTGAGCTTTTACTTACTGACGTCGTTTAATATGACGTATGCTGCCCCAGATACAAAAGTTGAAGAGGTTTTAAAAAAAGTACCTGAAAAACGGATTTATCAGCCCCAATATTTATTAAAAGAAACCACTCCTAAAGCTCGGGTCCACGTGATACGAAAACAGTATTTAAATGGACTACTAGATTGTCCTTCCGTGATTTATCACGACAAGAAGAAAATTCTATCTTTACACTCATTTGAAGAAGCAACATTTTTTCTAGAACCCGATCGTTACTATATTCGCTATGAAGTTAACAATAGTGGTTGTATCAATTTGGAATTTTACCAGCATAAGCGCCCCAAAATGGACATCCTATCTCAGGAGCGTCAGTTAGAAGGTGATACCGAATATACATTTTCTATTAGTGAGCACACTGGGCCACAATAATTATTTCAGCATAAGTTAAACATATTACCTCTCACACTTGCAGCAAATGGTAGATCTGCTCAACATAAGGTTGAATCAGATCACTCTGGTTTGTTCTGTAAGCTAAAACCACTTCAGATAAAAGATTCTTATTTTCTAGAGGAATCAATTTTACATTTTTGGGTAATATTTGCTTAAACTCTTGGGGGACAATACTAATACCCAAGTTTGCAGCAACTAACTGTAATTGGTTTAATTTACGTGATTGGATCGTCGCCGTTTTAGGCCAGAAGCCAGCCCCTAAACACAAGTTTGAGACTAAATAACTCAAACCTCCCCGCTTAGGATGTGGAGTCGAAACAAAATATTCATCTTTTAAATCTTTTATCTGGATACTCTGTGTTTCCTTAAATTTAGGATGGTTAATATAAACAGCTGCAAATAATGGCTGCTCATATAGTTTCAAGGTTGTTATTTCTTCAAGACTATGCAGAACTGGTGGTCTAATCAAACCAATATCAATTTCTCCATTCAGTAAAGCCAAAATCTGATGCTCAGATGACAAGGTATTTATCTCAAAGTTAATTTTTTGCTTTAAGCTAATTTCTTTTAATATCTGGACCTTTTTATCATCCATAACAATACTGCTCGAATGAGCAATTTTAATCTGACGATTTTTTCCTTCTGCAATATTCTTAGAAACTCCAATGATCTCATTTAAATAATGCATATTATCTTTTATTTTTTTGTAGAAGACCTCTCCCGCTGTCGTAAGTTTCACTTTTTTATCAGTACGATCAAATAATTGAAAATCAATTTCTTCCTCTAATAATTTAATTTGCCGACTTAAAGCAGACTGAGCAATGAATAGTTTTTCGGAAGCTGCGGTAAAGCTTCCTTCTTCAACAATTTTTATAAAATATTGGAATTGCTTTAATGTGAGCATTTCTATCTCAAAATTAGATCATAAGGTCTATTTTCTATATTAGATTAGATAGGTTGCCTTCGCTAGAATTTTATCAAGACCATTCACTTGATTGAATTATTCATGAAGTATTTAAAAGGGTTTGCCATATTTACTATCGTTATTTTAATTTTATGGTGCTTTAAATTTTATGATCAACAACTCCCAACACAGCCCAAACACGACAACATAGAGTTATATGATTAAATAGTTTTCCTCAAAAATAAAAAGCATGCACTCACATAAGCGCATGCCTTTTAAGATTTAAATTACACTTTCTTTAAATCGAGTTTCTTCAAAACTTCAGCCACAGCAATCATGGCAAAGCTTGACGTCACCACTACCGCTGAACCATAGCCACCGCAACGTAAGCCCGCCGATGGGCAAACATCTGCACTAGAAAATGGATTATCGATTGAGTAAACACAAGTAATGCCAAATTTCTCTTTTGGCTTTTTACAGATGCCGCGAGCGCGAAGTTGACTACGGAGCTTCGCTAACATCGGGTCCTGTTCTGTTTTTGATAAATCAGCAACACGAATTTTAAGTGGATCGAGCTTACCACCAGCTCCGCCGGATACAATCAAAGGAATTTTATTAAAACGACAATGCAGCATTAAAGCCAATTTTGCTTTAACGTCATCAATACAGTCCAAGATAATATCCGGTACAGGGTTTAACAGCTCAGTGACATTCTCAGGTGTTAAGAAGTCATCAATAATATTAACTTTAATACGTGGGTTAATTTGGCGACAACGCTCCGCCATAATCTCAACTTTTTCACAGCCCAGTGTTGATGTCATGGCAGGTAGCTGACGGTTCACATTTGATGCTGCAACCACGTCCATATCAACTAATGTGATCTCACCAATACCCGTACGTGCTAAAGCTTCTACCGCCCAACTACCGACACCACCAATACCAATCACCATCACATGACTTTTTTCATAGTGCTGGAACGATGAATCACCATAAACTTTGGCTACACCTGCAAAACGGCGGTCATATTCATCTTGTTGAAGATCGGTCATTGCTACTCTTTGGGGATATAAAACACGGCGAGTATTTTACTGCTTTTCAGAAGAAAGTATATTTTAAGATCAAAGAAAACTTGAGATGGTGATATTTAAACTCATGACAAGTCTTATGATTATTAATCAAATTATACGACTTAAGATTTAAACTATTGTTTACTAGTGTGACAGGCGGCATGGATGCCGCTCAGTTGGGCTGCGGTATAAGGATATACCGTCAGCCCGACAAAGGATTTTTGTTACTTTTTATCCTAAAAAAGTAAGGATACGCCTATATAGTCAACATTAGCCAAAGCACCTTCATTACAAGGCTATGCAAACTTAACCAATTTATGATGCAATCAAATTCCGCAGTACATAATGCAAAATACCACCCGCCTTAAAGTACTCAACCTCATTTAACGTATCAATTCGACATAACACATTAAAGTGGCTGGCGACTCCATTTGGCCCTTTTACATCAACTTCAAGAATTTGATGAGGTTCAATCCCATCGGATAAACCTCGAATTGATATCACCTCATGACCAGTTAAGTTGAGCGACTGTCGAGTTTGTCCATCAACAAACTGTAATGGCAACACTCCCATACCTACCAAGTTTGAACGATGAATACGCTCAAAACTTTCGGCAATGACAGCCTTTACGCCTAATAAATTTGTTCCTTTGGCTGCCCAGTCACGTGAAGAACCTGTTCCATATTCTTTACCAGCAATAATCACAAGCGGTGTATGTTCTTGTTGGTAACGCATTGCAGCATCATAAATAGCGAGCTTTTCACCACTTGGTACATGAATGGTATTACCACCCTCTTCACCACCAAGCATCTCGTTTTTAATACGAATATTGGCAAAAGTACCTCGCATCATGACTTCATGATTACCGCGTCGAGAACCGTAGGAGTTAAAGTCTTTTGGCTCAACACCTTGCTCTTGTAAATATCGACCTGCTGGACTGTCTTTTTTGATATTGCCTGCCGGTGAAATATGGTCAGTCGTTACCGAATCACCCAGCACTGCCAAGATATTTGCTTGTTCAATATTTTTAATTGGTTTTGGTGGTTCGCCAATGCCCTCAAAGAATGGCGGATGACGGATATAAGT
Organism: Acinetobacter lactucae; assembly: GCF_013344765.1. Lineage (GTDB taxonomy): Bacteria > Pseudomonadota > Gammaproteobacteria > Pseudomonadales > Moraxellaceae > Acinetobacter > Acinetobacter lactucae_A. Next base: position 7,670 of record NZ_JABVBF010000001.1, on the reverse strand, counting down.
CGAATCATCAGCCCATTCATAAGTTTTACTTTTTGGAATCTGAATCGCTTGCCATGTCGCATCACCATCAAACACAGCCGCATATTCTTTGTGGAACATGTCTGTATTTACTTTTTGCAAGACTTCATCAATTTCTGCCTGACTTGGCCAAATATCTTTTAAATAGACAGGTTGCCCATCTTTACCTTGCCCAATAGGTTGCGTAGTCAAATCGGTACGAATATTACCCACCAAGCCATAAGCCACAACAAGAGGTGGAGAAGCTAACCAATTAGTTTTAACTAATGGATGCACACGTCCTTCAAAATTACGGTTACCAGAAAGTACAGATGCGACATTTAAATCATGGCATTGAATTGCATCTTCGACTGGCTCTGGTAATGGACCTGAGTTACCAATACAGGTTGTACAGCCATACCCCACCAAGTTATATCCCAATTCATCTAAATACGGCGTAAGCCCAGCAGCCAACAAATAATCAGTCACGACTTTAGAACCTGGTGCAAGAGAGCTTTTCACCCATGGTTTACGCTGCAAACCTTTTTCAATTGCTTTTTTAGCAAGTAACCCCGCCGCCAGCATTACACTCGGGTTAGAGGTATTGGTACAAGAAGTGATGGCTGAAATAACAACATCCCCATGATTTAATGGATATTCTTTTCCTTCAATCACGCAAGATGGACTTTCATGTTGAATATTTGCTTTTTTTGCCTCGACAGCAGTACCACCGCCTTCATTTTCTAAACGCTCTTTAGCTTCTTTCGCTGGTTTAAGCGTTAATTCCATGAGTGCATTAAAGGTTTTAGGTACTTCTGATAAAAGCACTCGGTCTTGTGGACGTTTTGGACCTGCCAAACTTGCCTGAACCGTGCTCATATCAAGACTTAAAGTGTCTGTAAAAACAGGTTCATCACCTGCATTTCGCCATAAACCTTGTGCTTTGCTATATGCTTTGACTAGTTCAATACGGTCACTTTGACGACCAGTTAATCTCAAATATCCTAATGTCACTTCATCAATCGGGAAGAAGCCACAAGTCGCACCATACTCTGGTGCCATGTTGGCAATGGTTGCACGATCAGCAAGAGGTAAATCGGCTAAGCCATCTCCATAAAACTCAACAAATTTACCCACGACACCTTTTTGACGAAGCATTTGAGTAATGGTCAGCACCAAATCAGTTGCAGTAATCCCTTCTTGTAATTTGCCAGTCAGTTTAAAACCAATAACCTCAGGAATCAGCATAGAAATGGGTTGACCCAACATAGCTGCTTCGGCCTCAATACCCCCTACACCCCAGCCCAAAACCCCTAAACCATTAATCATGGTGGTATGTGAGTCTGTACCCACTAAAGTATCTGGAAAAGCAAAAGTCTGACCATTATCTTCGCCTAGCCACACCGCTTGAGCCAAATATTCTAAATTGACCTGATGGCAAATCCCCGTACCCGGTGGCACTACACTAAAGTTATTAAATGCAGATTGCCCCCAACGTAAAAATTGATATCGCTCACCATTACGTTGCATTTCAATTTGAACGTTTTCTTCAAAGGCATGATCATCAGCAAAATGATCCACCATCACAGAGTGGTCAATTACTAAGTCTACAGGTGATAACGGATTAATTTTTTCAGGATCTCCACCCGCTTGTGCCATTGCAGCACGCATTGCAGCCAAATCAACTACAGCTGGAACACCGGTAAAATCCTGCATTAAAACTCGGGCAGGTCGATATTGAATTTCCTGTTCAGAGCCTTTGGTTTTTAACCATTCTGCTAAGGCATAGATGTGTTCAGTTTTAACGCTAATTTGGTCTTCAAACCGTAATAAGTTTTCCAATAATACTTTTAAAGATTTCGGTAGTTTGGCAATATCCCCTAGCGTCTTCTCTGCTTGGGCTAAGCTAAAAATCTGATAATTGCTGGAACCTACGGTTAGCGTCTGTAAAGCATTAAAACTATTGATATTGCTATACTTAGCCATTGGGTTATCCTCCCATGTCTGGCAATGTTATTTTTCACGTTTTTACATGTTGTTTTCTTACTTTAAGCTTCTTTTTTAATCGCTGTGTTTTGTTTTAGTTACTATTTTTAATCTTTGATTTTTATTACGATAATTTCAATGCAGTAAGAGAGTTTTTCCACAGCAACTCAGCCAAATCCGACTCTGGCATATTTAAATTTTCAGCCAAACTTTGTAAAACATAAGGCAAATTAACAGGGGTATTACGAGTACGCTGCTCTGTTGAGGTTTGACAGCAAAGCGGTGTCATATCTGGACAATCTGTTTCAATCACCAAATGCTCTGCACCTATAGCCTGCACAACCGTATGAAGTTTTTTTGCGTTCGGGTTGGTAATCTGCCCCGTCACACCAATTTTAAAACCAAGCTTAATAAGACCTTTTGCCTCTTCTACCCCACCACTAAATGCATGAGCAATTCCGCCAAATTTAAATTTTTGAGCTTTTAATATTGCCAACACATCACCATGTGCTTTTCTAATATGAAGCAGTACTGGTTTCTGATATTGGGTTGCCAGCTCTAACTGAGCTGCAAAATATTGTTTTTGCTTTGCATATACATCTGGCTGCTTATGTTCTTTTAAGAAAGTATCTAAACCAATTTCACCTACAGCTACGCAGTCCTGTTGCTGCAAGATGTGTTCAAGATGAGAAACATGCTCAGGTTGATGCTGCTCAATATAAAACGGATGTAAGCCTGGTGCTAAATATGAAGTGGGGACATTTTCCCAGTTATTTAACTGATGATGTGTTTGTAATAATTCATCAAAACGTGACTGCACAAAACCAATTAAAATCAGTGCATCAACTCCAGCTTTTTTAGCATTAAGCGCTAACTGCTGCCGATCTTCATCAAAATCGGCAACATCGAAATGCGTATGAGTATCAAACAGACGCATTAGCCAGCACTTTTTGCAACTGGCGCCGAAGCTGGCTTAACTTTAGGCTGTGGCAAATATTCTTCTTTTAACACATCCTGTAATTGGTCATAAGGAATGACTAATCGAGGGAGTCCAACCACGTATGGTCCAATTTCATACTCGCCGTATTGAAGGATTAAACCTTGCTCACCTAACAAGAAGTTATTAGATAATTTAAACGGCCACGCCTGCTCATAGTCAGCAACATTATCAGCAAGTTTTGAATCAGTCACCCAAGTCTTAAAGGCTTCATGCGCTAACTTTTCTAATGCAGCTTTTTTCTGTGGAAGCAACAAGTCTTTAAGCTCAACCTGTTTTTGCTCTTTTAAATCGAAATTATAGTAATGCTGTGCGGCAGAGCCATGAGCCCCACCTAAATAACTACTACTATTAAGCACCACGGTGACCACTTTGCCTTGAGCCTGCAAAATCTTAGGTTTAACTAAAAGATTAATCTGATGACTACTACTTAAAGCTTTTAACTCATTATCTAGATCAATAAATGAATTTGCATAACGTTGTACCTGCGCATCAAAGCTATTTTTTTGCTCTGCACCCGCAGCCGCCGAAGCTTCTGTTTTTTGTTCCATTTGTGCGCCCTTAGCATCAGGTTCAGCAATTTCTAAAATTTGATTTAATGTATTTAAGATTTGTTGATCTATAATTTTGTCAATAAAAGGAAAATTACTCTGTAAGCGCTCTACCGTAAATTCTGGACAAGTTTTACCATCACAATCAGGTAAAACCACCTTACTAGGAATTGTTTCACCCTTCAAAGTCAACTCTACTGGCTTTTGTTCCTCAACTGCTGGTTTCTGCTGCTCTTGAGAATCCTTAGGATCAGCTTTAGGTTGGCATGCTGCCAAAAATATAGCAGAAGCAAGCAAAGTTAATCGCAGTGAAGCTTTAGAAGATAACATCATATTTTGCCTTTTATTCGAAGGAGATTACGCTATGCCTTTCTAAGAAATTAGCGCATATAAATAGAGGTTGCAAATTCTGCTACCATCTTAAAACATTTGTTCATAAACCTCGGGTTGTAATATTTTTTTGGTCTGTTCTCTAGATAAATAAATATCCAGCTGTGGAGCTTCTTTAGTAATCTGGTTTGCCTGATAATGTAAGCCAACCCCTTCACCATCAAAGAACCAATCTGCTTGTCCCCAATATAAAGTTTTTGGTGCTTCTTTCTTTATGTCAACGGTCTGCTTTTTTAACCAATCTTGATAGGCCACCTGCACCATTTGATGCACAGCTGTTTGCTGATCCTTCTTTAAAACATCTAACAAAGTTAAGCTTTTATGCAGTTTTCGGTCGGCAACAAAAAAGTAATAACGATCTTTAATTGTGAGCTCTTCTTGCTTGGTATCAAGCCCTAATTGTAATAAAACATATTGGTTACGCTGTGACGCAATACGGGTATGAAGATGCAATTCGTAAGCCCGATTTTTTGAATATTTATCTTGCCATTCATCAGACTTTTTAACATAGGCATTAATAGCTTGCTGCAAGCTTAAGTCTTTTTTCAAATCAATTTGGTCTTGAATTACCTTAGCCTGACTTTTCGCAATCCAATCATTTAGCCATGCATCTTGAGTCTTTATTGTTTGAATATCGACATCAATACAATTCTTCTTCTCACAAAATGGCAAAGCATAATCAGCTTTTACTTGTTGTATGTTAAGAAATGGTAGTACTTCGGCTTTTTCAATATTTTGAGCTTGGGTAGAAGCTGATTTGACTTGAGAGGATGATGAAGGTTGGGTACTTTTCCAGACAAAAAGACAAATCGCCAAAATTAATATGATTACCGCAACTAAAAGTGCAATAAATGTCTTTCTATTCAAATTCATTTCATCATCCTTTCTTATTTTTCAAAACAAAACAGCTTCTTTTCGAAGCTGTCTGTCAAACCTTAAAGATTAGTGTTCACGTGTGTTACGGAACTGAATATCAGGCCAACGCTCTTGCATAATCTGCAAGTTCACACGACTAGGTGCAAGATAAGTTAAGTGACCGCCGCCATCAATAGAAAGCTGATCATGTGCTTTTTTCTTAAATTCATTGAGAATCTTGTCATCATCACAATGAATCCAACGAACTGTATTAACACTTACAGGCTCATAAACACAGTCAACTTTATATTCTTCTTTTAAACGGTAAGCAACTACATCAAACTGAAGCACACCCACTGCACCCACAATCAAATCATTGCTAATTTGTGGCATAAACACCTGAGTTGCGCCTTCTTCAGACAACTCTTTCAAACCTTTTTGCAATTGTTTTGACTTTAATGGATCTTTCAAACGCACACGACGGAACATCTCTGGTGCGAAGTGAGGAATACCTGTGAAATGTAGATCTTCACCACTTGTGAAAGTATCACCAATTTGAATTGTGCCATGGTTATGCAAACCAATAATATCGCCTGGCCACGCTTCTTCTAAGTGTTCACGTTCACCCGCAAGGAATGTCAATGCATCACTAATACGAACATCTTTACCGATACGTACATGATTCATTTTCAAACCTTTCTCGTATTTACCTGAGCAAATACGCATAAAGGCAATACGGTCACGGTGTTTCGGGTCCATGTTTGCTTGAATTTTAAAAACGAAACCAGAAAAACCTTCTTCTTTCGCATCCACAACACGCTCTTGTGTTGGATGTGCTTTAGGTTCTGGCGCCCAATTCATAAATGCATCTAACACATGGTCAACACCGAAGTTACCTAATGCCGTACCAAATAGGACGGGAGTTTGTTTACCTTCTAAAAATAATTCACGGTCTAAAGGTTCGTTCGCCATTTGTACGAGCTCAAGTGACTCTTCAAAAGACGCCCAAGCCAGCTCACCTACTTTTTCACGGATATCTGCATGGTCATAACCATCGCGCACTTCAATATCTGTAATGGTGGAACCAAAACCTGCTTTGTAGACATACAATTTATTTTCAAGAATATTGTATACACCAGCAAAATCACGTCCCATCCCTAATGGCCATGTAATGGGTACACAACGAATATTAAGGACATTTTCAATTTCATCCAGTAACTCAAGTGGTTCACGAATCTCACGGTCCATCTTGTTTACAAATGAAATAATAGGAGTGTCGCGCATACGACAAACTTCCATTAATTTGATGGTACGTTCTTCGACACCTTTTGCACCATCAATTACCATTAACGCCGAGTCAACTGCGGTTAGGGTACGATAAGTATCTTCAGAGAAGTCTTCATGTCCCGGTGTATCAAGTAAGTTAATGGTATGACCTTTGTAAGGGAACTGCATAACAGAAGTGGTAATGGAAATTCCACGCTCTTTTTCCATTTCCATCCAGTCAGATGTAGCTGCGCGATCAGATTTACGGCTTTTTACCATCCCTGCAACCTGAATTGCTTTACCCCATAACAGTAATTTTTCTGTCATGGTGGTTTTACCTGCATCGGGGTGGGAAATGATGGCAAATGTGCGGCGTTGAGCAACCTGTGCCGCTAACTCATCTTTAAAACTCATGAAATACACCTACTGCGGAGATTGCAGTGCCAAAGACCTAAAGTCGATCAAAATAAAAATTGGCGTAATTGTAGCAGATTTATAGAAGTGTTTAATGATTGTTGATAAGCCATGAGCTACTCATAAGCTTTTTAGATATTTTTTGAGAATGTCTTAGCATCTTAGAAATTTTATAATTAAAAAAGCCCACCTGTTCTATAGATGGGCTTTCTTCGGACTTAGCAGAATATCTTATGCCAGTTTCTTTTCTTCAATAAACTGAACATCGGCAATTTGTGCATCCCAGAACTCATTCCATAACGCACAATATTCAATACATAGCTTAGTTAAGCTTTCGTAATCCTCTTTTGTAATCGCCTGTGCTAACGCAAACCAAAGGTCATCTTGATGGTCATCATCAGCAGCCTCAGATGTTTCATCCGTGGATACACCATGTACATGGTAATACCCCCCACCTTCAACATCAATATTTACGAATTTAGTCGCTTGACGTAATGGAGGACTGAAAAGAATAACCTCTTCCTCTGCAACAGCCAACAATGCTACGACGTTAATATAGCTATCATAAGAAGATTCTAAGAATGATCTCACCTGATCTGAAATTTTTGATGGCTTAAAGTTACGACGATCAAGCTCGGTTAAACCATAATCATTAAGTAAATCTTCATATAATGGATAATGAGCATATTCAGGATTCCCTAAATAATAATTATCTTTCCCTAAACCGGGACGAAAACCAAATTCATCAAGTATATTTAAACTTAACAATACACGTGGAAACATTTTAGCTCCAGAATGAAGTTTTGGTTCCAGTTGTTTTGTTTGAAACTGTGCTTGTAATAAAGCATCAGTAAAAATCTGTACAATTGCATGACGGTATTCTAAATGAATATGAGTCAAACTTTTCTTATCGAGATATCCATTATTTAATACTTCAATTGCAGGATGTTTAGAAACGGGTAATTCCGCAATTTTACGTCTAAGCTGTTGGAGAAATTGTAAATTTTCTTCCCACTGTTTTGCAGGAATACTATTTCTCATCCCCTGCAATGCTTTTTCTCTTGGATTATTAAAGTCTTCAAATTTTTTTGACATAATGATTCTCAGTAAAAAAGTTTTTCTTATAGTTAAGTTATAGGTCTTATTTTTATTCCAATTTTGCATTCAATTGCTAAAATAAATTCCACGAACCAAAACTTAACAATTTTATATTA